>DHLV01000080.1:19322-22050 GCA_002405445.1 Flammeovirgaceae bacterium UBA4659
CTGACACACAAAACCACCCCACGTAATTTGAAAAAGGGATTTTGCCCCCTTCCCAACTCCAGAAATCAAGCGCCACCGCCACCGGTTCGATGACCCAATCCATAGAGGTTGCAGCGAGAGCACCGGCTACCACAAACAGCAATTTGTTTACCCGCGTATAAAGCACAACGCCTATGGCATAAATGGTGATAAACCAGTTCAGCCCGATCATAACAGGTACATTCCATAATTTGTGCCCCAGGGTTTGCCCATATCGGTATTCCCCAAAAATAAGCTGGTGATTTACCCCCAGATATTCTACACCAAAACCTACTAAAAAGCACAAGGTGAAGAGCGTGAAAAATCGTGTTCTTGGGTGATTTTGATTCCAAATTAGCAGGGCGGCACTGATCAGCAAGGTAAAGGGTGTTGTTAATTGAAACTGCGTACGCCATGGTGACAAAAGACCCAAAACCCCAGCGGTGTACAATACTGCAATCAGCGTAATCGATATCCTTCGTTTACTTTCACTGTTCATGATCTATTTTTTTGTGCGATTAACTCCTCCGCAATCTTACCCGACAACAAGCACAAAGGTATGCCACCGCCCGGATGAACGCTGCCGCCACAAAAGAACAAGTTATCGAACGCTGACGAAAAGTTCTTATGTCGCAGAAAAGCAGCAAATCTGTTGTTGCTACTGGTGCCGTAGAGCGACCCCTGGTAGGATGATGTTTTCAAGTCGATCAAACGAGGGTCCAAAATATCTTCCACTTCGATCAGTGGTGTTACATCTGTGCCGAGTGATCGGCTCAGTTTTGCAAGCACATTTCTCCGCGTTTGTGTGATCACAGCATCCCAATCCTGCCCGTTGTCGGCAGGTACGTTTACCATCACAAACCAGTTTTCCTTTCCGGCCGGTGCATCTCCATGAACATACTTAGACGTGATGTTGACATAAACCGTGGGGTCGTGATAAACAGATCGTATATCGAAGATATGTTGAAATTCTTTTTCGTAGTCGCCAGAAAAAAAAATGTTGTGCAGGTCCAATTCGTGAAAACTTTGCCGAATGCCCCAGTAAAAAATCAACGCAGAGCTGGAACGTTCCTGGCTCAACGTTTGCTCAGGGGCACTGGCACGCGGCATTAGCTTTCGGTAGGTGTAATATGCGTCCATGTTACTTACTACTACATCTGCGTCTACATGCTGTCCGCTCACCTCAACGCCTGATACTTTTTTGCCGCTCGTAACGATTTGTGACACCGGTTGTTGAAAAGAAAAACGTACTCCCAGGTCAACCGCCAGTTTGTATATCGCTCGTGTTATATCATGCATGCCTCCCAAAGGCAAATATGTGCCTATGGAGAATTCGAGGTGGGGAATGGATGTAAGAATGCCCGGTGCGCGGTAGGGATTGGATCCGTTGTACGTTGCATACCGATTGAACAACTGTACCAGTTTGGGATGCTTTACCCGCTGTTGATTCACCTGGTGCATGGAAGAAAAAATACCGTAACGGTATATTTTTACCAACGACTTGACCACCGGCCACTGCAACCAAGTATCCACCTTGTGAAGTGAGTTCTGCAAAAAAATCTTGCCGGCAGACTCATAGGTTTCCCTGCTACGGTTCAGGTAAGATTCCACCACGGCTGCATCAATTTGCAGCTTTGCCTTCACCTCTTCGAGCAACTTGCTTCGCTCGGCAAAGGCGGTCAGGCGAGTGCCGTCATCAAAAAAGTATTGACAGCACACGTCCATCCGCTTGTAATTAAAGTACTGCCGCGGGTTCCGCCCTGCCAGTTGAAACAATTCATCAACCAAATGGGGAAGTGTGAAAAGAGATGGCCCGGCATCAAACCGATAAGCACCCAATGAAAATTCGCTGAGTTTGCCGCCCGGATAGGCGTTGGCTTCAAATACGTGTACTTCGTGCCCTTTACACCTCAGGCGGATGGCAGCAGCCAACCCTGCAACACCAGAACCAATCACTATTGCTTTCACGGTTCAAATTTCAAATTAATCAACAATAAAACAGAACGATGGTTTATTGTTTTTGCAAACTAAACCTGCCACTTAAGCAGCGCTATGGCAAACCCGTGCATAAACTGCGGACATCCAATCACCAATAAATTCTGCAGCAACTGTGGGCAGCGGGCAGGTGTGAAGCGCATTACCTTTCGGGAAGGATGGGAAGATTTTTGGGCAAGGATTTATGGCTTTGATGGTATGTTTCCCTGAACGCTAAAAGACCTCACATTCAGGCCTGGCGAGGCCGCAAGAATTTTTCTGGCCGGAAATAGAGCCAGGTACTGCCGGCCGGTGGGATATTTTTTTTTGATGATTACATTGTTTCTACTTGCGTTGAGCTTACTGGGGATTGACGTAGTGGATTTTATGAAGGCAATGGGGGAAACAACAAGGCCTGCCGCATCAATAAAGGTTGGTAGTCTGCAGGAAAAATTAATGACAGATACGATGCGAGTTGTTACTAAAAATCTGAAGTTAATTGCATTCATTTACATTCCTTTTCAGGCCTTTTCTTCGCGATTTATATTTTTTGGAAATGCAGGCTACAATTTTATTGAGCATTGTGTGTCGCCGCTCTCCCTTCAAGGACATATTTACTGGCTCAGCATCGCAAGCGCTATGATTTTCAAAATTTTTGGATCTTTTGTTTTCAATTTCGCTGTGCTGCTCATCTCATTAGTTTTTATACACTTTGGATACATGAAGTTATTATCGA
>DHLV01000138.1 GCA_002405445.1 Flammeovirgaceae bacterium UBA4659
TACCTGGCGTTGATCACAGCAGCACAGCGGGTTGAGGAAACTCGCGGTTTCATGTCTATTTCGTATGCCGTATGGTGGATCCGCCAGTCAATCTTGCAGGCACTGGCAGAGCAATCGCGCATTGTGCGTTTGCCCTTGAACCGCGTGGGCTCGCTCAACAAGATCTCAAAAACATTCTCGGAACTCGAGCAAAAGTTTGAGCGTGAGCCATCGCCTGAGGAACTGGCCGAGGTATTGGAAGTAACCACAGCCGAAGTGGTGGATACCATGAAGATATCCGGGCGCCACGTGTCAATGGATGCACCGTTTGTACAAGGCGAAGAGAACAGTCTGTTGGATGTGTTGGAGAACGACAGCGAGGAAACGCCCGACTCAGGTTTGATGACGGACTCGCTGCGCAGAGAAGTGCAACGTGCGTTGTCGACACTCACACAGCGCGAGTCGGATGTGATTACTTTATACTTTGGCCTGAATGGCGAGCACGCCATGACGCTCGAAGAAATAGGGGAAAAGTTTAGCCTTACCCGCGAGCGTGTGCGCCAAATCAAAGAAAAAGCAATCCGCAGGCTGCGCCACACCTCCCGCAGCAAAGCTTTGAAGCCGTATCTGGGTTAAAAACATTGGGTGGGATTTTTTTAGAACAAAGGTCTCTTTGATGAGGCCTTTTTGATTGCATATTTGTTGTGTCTAGCAAAACTACTATGGCTACAAACGATCACGTAAAGGTTTTGATTATCGGTTCGGGGCCTGCGGGCTACACGGCTGCTATTTATGCTGCCCGGGCAGGTTTGAAGCCCGTATTATTTACCGGTGGCCAACCGGGCGGCCAGCTAACGACCACCAACGATGTTGAGAATTTCCCCGGTTATCCGGAGGGTATCAATGGCCCGCAGATGATGGTGGATCTCCAAAAACAGGCTGAACGGTTTGGCACCCAAGTGAACTACGGCCTTGTTACTGCCGTGGATTTTGCGGTATGGCCTCTAAAAGTAACCGTTGACGAAAAGCAGGTGATCGTGGCCGAAGCCGTTATTGTTGCCACGGGCGCAACAGCCAAGTACCTCGGTATCCCGAGCGAAGAGCGTTATGCCAACCGAGGTGTTTCGGCATGTGCTGTCTGCGATGGGTTTTTCTATAGAGGCAAAGATGTGGCTGTAGTCGGTGCGGGCGATTCTGCCGCGGAGGAAGCAACCTACCTTGCCAATTTGTGCCCCAAGGTGCATTTGATTGTGCGGAAAGGGGAGATGCGCGCCTCCAAGATCATGCAACAGCGCGTGCTCAACAATCCCAACATTGAAGTACACTGGCACTCAGAAACAGATGAAATTTTGGGTGACGAAAATGGCGTGAATGGCGTTCGACTCATTAATAACCAGACAAAGGAAAAAAAAGTTATCCCGATACACGGATTCTTTTTGGCCATAGGGCACAAGCCCAACACAGACATTTTTAAAGGCCAGTTGCACATGGATGAGGCCGGCTACGTGAAGGTGGTGCCTGGGTCTACCAAAACGAATGCGGAGGGTGTTTTTGCTGTGGGTGATGTCGCTGACAAGGTGTACCGACAAGCCATTACTGCCGCGGGCACGGGTTGTATGGGCGCGTTGGACGCGGAAAAATTTCTCGCAGCAAAAGAAATGGAATTGACTCACGCAAACCACAACACCCATTAGGTGTGCATTGAAACGGGGGTTGACATCCGCATTACAACGGTGAGTTCGAGCGGTTCAACCCACACAAATCATTACTCCCGGTTTGGTCATTTCGGTAAACCGGCTGATTTTTTTCGCGCTGCTATGCAATAGCGATTTCGAATGTATAACTTGTATTCAAAACAACATCAATGAAGCTCGATATTTTGGTGCTGGCTGCGCACCCCGATGATGCAGAACTCGGTTGTGGCGGCACCATTGCAAGGCATGTGGCGCTTGGTTACAAAGTGGGCGTAGTGGACTTTACGCGTGGCGAGCTCGGCACACGCGGCACTCCGCAAACGCGCGACCGAGAAGCAGCGGAAGCAGCAGTTATTTTAGGCCTCTCCGCACGTGAGAACCTGGCGTTGCGCGATGGTTTTTTTGGTCACTCCGAGAGTGAAGTGCTGAAAGTGATCGAGGCGATACGGCACTACCGGCCTGATGTAGTGTTGGCAAATGCCATCCATGACAGGCACCCCGACCATGGCAAAGGTGCGGGCCTGGCTTACGAAGCGGCCTTCCTTTCCGGTTTGCCCAAAATTGAAACGAAACGCGCTGGCACAGCACAGCAACCCTGGAGGCCCGGTCGGCTGTACCATTATATACAAAGCAGGTTCATCAAGCCGCATTTTGTGGTCGATGTTTCCGACTGTTGTGATACAAAAATGAATGCGATCAAAGCTTACAAAACACAATTTTTTGATCCGGATAGCACAGAGCCGGAGACTTACATCTCCAAGCCCACATTCCTTTCTTTTTTGCAATCCCGTGCAGAAGAATTTGGGCATAGCATCGGCACAAAATACGGAGAAGGATTCACCACAACCCAAATGCTTGGAATCGATGATCTTTTTAGTGTTCGGTAATGCCGGTTATTTGGGCAAAAGCTTTGGATAAATGGCAACCGGGGTTATCTTTGCGGCCTGATCTGAAAAGGTATGGAACAAATGCATACCTGTTCACTCGCTCACAGTAAGGTCAGATTGAATCCCGTCCAGGATAAAAAAGGACATGTTGTTGTTGTATTTGGTCTGGTAGTTCAGCTGGTTAGAATGCCTGCCTGTCACGCAGGAGGTCGCGGGTTCGAGTCCCGTCCAGACCGCAAATAAAAGCCTCTTCGTGAGGCTTTTTCGTTTTAGAGAGACGCGCGGGATTCGAAATCTTGACCACTTGTTCTCAGGCTGTGCCCGATCCAGAGGATGGATGAGAGATCCACCGGCTGCCAGAAGGGTTGAGTTATTCTAGGGAATGCATCAGGATTGTCAAGTTTTATCCTGCCAATGAAAATCACCAAACCGGTTTTCGGTATTGCTACACAAACTATTGGTTTTTATTCGTTGTTGATGCACCGGGTTTTGACTTGCATCATTGAGGCTGAGTGGCAGCACTTTACCAATACCATTCTTGCGGTGCTGCGCAGCAAAGCAAACGGATGATTTCATCATTGCACGATTGATGTCGGACTGACTTCGTGATGTGTCAGTGGGTTGATGCGAAAACGGTGTAATCTTATAGCATGCAATGGGTGGCCAATGGTATTTTTGCCCAGTTCCCTTACACCGTTGGTGGGTGGCAAGCAATAACAGGAATCAACCGATGTTACTGGGTGTGTGTTGTGGGGTGTGGCAGGTGTACGAAAACCTCATATTCAGCGTCTTCTACCGCAACAGTGCCGTTGGTTTCTATCGATGTCAATCGAACTCTCTTCACCTCGTTGATCAACAGCGGATCGTATCGCGCACTCACCCGAACATAGTTATCTGTAAAGCCGTGAATCTTGCCGTCTTCCACATCGTTTTCGAACAGCACCCGGCCGGTTCGGCCTACGTTCTGCTCATAAAATGCTCTTCGCTTTTTGTCTGATAAGATGTGCAACATCTTTGATCGCTCGGCCCGTTCGTTTGTCGGCACGGGGTCGGCCATTTCTGCGGCCAGCGTGTTTTGGCGCTCCGAGTAGGTGAACACGTGTAAATAGGAAATGTCTAATTCATTCAGAAACTGATAGGTTTCCAGAAAATCCGACTTGGTCTCGCCCGGAAACCCTACAATCACATCTACGCCAATGCAGCAATGCGGCATCAATGCTTTTATTTTGCTCACGCGCTCTGTATATAACTCACGCTGGTAGCGCCTGCGCATGAGGCGAAGTATTTTATTCGAACCTGACTGCAACGGAATGTGGAAATGCGGTACAAACCTTTTTGCTGAGGCAACAAATTCTATGATTTCGTCTGTGAGTAAGTTTGGCTCAATAGAAGAAATGCGGAACCTGTCTATTCCATCTACGCAGTCGAGTGCGGTAATCAGCCCGATGAATTTCTCTTTGCGCACCCCGTTCTGTATTCCAAAGTCACCGGTGTTTACTCCCGTCAATACAATTTCTTTCACGCCTGAGGCTGCAATTTTGTGCGATGCTGCCACAATATTTTGAACGCTGTCGCTGCGGCTGCTTCCGCGGGCCAATGGTATGGTGCAAAACGAGCATGAGTAGTCGCATCCATCTTGTACTTTCAAGAATGTGCGTGTTCGATCGTGCATCGAGTAAGAAGTATTGAAGTGGGTTGCTTCTTCAATCGGAGATGCCAACACAGTGGCCTTTGTCGTTCGCACAAAGCCATCGAGCAGTTCTACCAAACGAAACTTTTCGGCTGCACCTAACACAGCGTCTACTCCGGGGATTTCTGAAATCTCTTGAGGCTTTAACTGTGCGTAGCAGCCAATGATGGCCACATACGCGTTGGGTGATATGGCACGTGCCGCGCGCACCACTTTGTGGCATTTCTTATCGGCATTTTCGGTAACCGAGCACGTGTTGATAATATAAATGTCGGGCGTGTCGGTAAAATCAACTTTTTGGTAGCCTTTCGCTTCAAAAATTCTGGAAATGGTAGACGTTTCTGAATAGTTCAGTTTGCAACCTAATGTGTAAAACGCCACTTTTTTCATATCGAGGCGCAAAGATAAGCAATGGACGCTGGATGAAAAGCTCCCCGGCAGGGTTACTTTCCCATGGTGCTCAATTTGATCTTTGTCAGCCAGCGTTTGGTGTCGAGCGGGAAGTCCCCGTTCATCATCCAATCATAATACGCGGGCTCGTCTTTGAATACCGCGAGCACAGATTTTCCCTTGTGTTTTCCGAAGTTGAAGATCGCTTCGCCTTTATGGTTTCTGATCATACGGCCTGCTAAATCGACCAGGTCAGAAGAAGACAACTGGCTGAGTGATTCTGCCGAGTTATTGATCACGCCTATTTGCTTTCCCAGTGTGTCTGTCACCGGCTGATTCTGATAACGCTCTACCTGCGCCAATAAGACTTCGAGCGTGGCTTGTGTATCGGCCATTGCAGAATGGGCATCTACCAGTTCTCTATTCAAGTAAAAACTAACTGCTGCCGACAGGGTGCGCTTTTCCATCATATGAAAAATACGCTGCACATCAATCAATTTCTTTTTTCCGTATTCGAACTCAACATCTGCACGTAAAAATTCCTCTACCAGCACGGGCATATCAAACTTTAGCACATTGAATCCGGCAATGTCACAACCTTCAAAAAACTTGGCGTATTCTTTTGCCACCTCTTTAAAGGTTGGCATATCTTTCACATCATCGTTTCCGATACCGGTGATGTCGGTTGCTTCCTTGGGAATGGGAATGGTGGGATTGATACGGTTGCTCTTTCGGGTCATTTCTCCGTTTGGCATCAACTTGATGACGGCAATTTCAATGATTCGGTCTTGCGTTACATTGACTCCCGTGGTTTCAAGATCGAATACACAGAGCGGAATTTTGAGGTTGAGTTTCAATGGAGTAATTTAAGATATTGACCGTTTTCGTTGTTTGCTTCCGCAGTTGCCATTTGGGCTGTTAAACCCTGTTGGTTGATGGCCGGATACTGGCCACACCCCGGTAAAATTGCCCCGATGAGATACCGATCTTCTTCAAAAGTTCTTTTGCACCGCCCAGTAGTTCAAGCGTTTGAGCGCCCGCCAGTTGGATCGGAAATTTTTCGTTGGTGCTGGTGACCAACGTTACCTTGCCACCGTCTTCTTCGTGCGGAACCTTTTTGTATGCGATCGCTTGCACGTCTGTTCGTTCTTTGCTTCCTAACGATTTTAAAAGCGTATCACCCTCAGGGTACAGTACAATGCCCCCTTTGGGGGTAGCATTCATGAGAAATTCAAGAACCGATGCCTCTGCGCTTTCGATTGGCCCGGTCAGCAAAACGATGTGATGTTGGTAGCCGGGCAGGTGACTTGTCTTTTTATCGCGAATGATGACCACAGGCCCCTCGCCATTCAAAACCCCTTCGCCATCATTAACTGAATTGAACTTGCGTTGATTGAACATCAGCACCTCAATCATGATGTTGACCAATTGGTCTCTCGCTGGGCCTGTTACCAATATCCGTTGGCAGTCAGTGCATTGCTCGTATACTTGCTGTGGGCTCAAAGGCATAAATTATGGGACAAGTAAATCAAAATGTTTTATGATGCCAAAACCTTAGATCTTTCACCATTATTCTTTAGCAGGCCTGTAAACAAATCGCAGTTGCCCTGCATGAGGCGCGATTTGTTGCCACGCGCCCACTTCAAATACAAGCGCAACTACCTGTGCGGGGGAGAACGTGGGTACCTTAACGGAACACACCACCGATGCCAGGGCAGAGATGCCTGGATTGTGTGCCACCAATGCCACGTGGGTGCAGCAGTCATCTATTGATTGAATAATATCCAACAGGGTAGCGACATCTGCGTAGTACATGGCATCGCATCTGACTAAACGCTCTGGCGGTAACTGAAGAGCCTCATTGATGGCGAGTGTTGTTTGTGCTGTGCGAACCGCCCCGCTGAAAAGTATTTTTTCGATCTTGTGTTGCGATAAGTATTGGCCAAGCAGTTGCGCCTCAGTTGTACCGTTGGCAGTGAGGCTGCGTTCCGCATCGGTCTGGTTCACGAGCCGATTGGCCGTTTCTGCATGCCGAATCAGGTATAGGTTGCGCATATCAGTAAAAAAGTTTTAAAGCCTTGAACATGATCGCAACAACGAAGATAGTCGCCTGATAATCACGTAGTATACGATCGATGCGATTTATTAGGCGGAAGTGGGAAAAATAGTGCGAGGCGGGCTGCAAACGATGATGTAGGCTCACGGATTTAATTTTTTGCGATATTTGACCCCGCAAAGAAAGAAAATAACGGGCATGTCGAAGAATCTGGTTATTGTAGAGTCGCCTTCCAAAATAAAAAAGATTGAAAGTTTCTTAGGCAAAGATTACAAAGTGGCATCCAGCATGGGCCACATCCGTGATTTGGCAAAAGGAAATAGTGCCATTGACATCGAAAACGACTTCGAACCCATTTACGAAGTTTCGGAAGACAAGAAGAATGTAATCAAGAACTTAAAGACTTTGGCGAAAACTGCGCAAACAGTTTACCTCGCCACTGATGAAGACCGTGAGGGGGAGGCCATCTCGTGGCATTTGAAAGAAGTGCTTGATTTGAACGACAAGAAAACGCGCAGGATTGTATTCACTGAAATCACAAAGAATGCGATCCTCAACGCGATCAAATCGCCTCGTGGCATTGATATCAACTTAGTGAATGCGCAACAAGCCAGACGCGTGCTTGATCGCCTGGTGGGTTTTGAGCTTTCGCCCATCCTTTGGAAGAAAATCAAAACGGGGTTATCGGCCGGGCGCGTGCAATCTGTAGCGGTGCGGTTGATCGTAGAGCGCGAACGCGAAATAGACAAGTTTGAAGCGAAGTCTTCCTTCCGGGTAACGGCACAGTTTGATTTGGGCAAAGGCAAACAACTTACAGCCGAACTCCCGGAAAAGTTGGAATCTGAAAAAGACGTTCTTGCTTTTTTGGATTCGTGCAAGAAAGCGAAGTTTAGCATTGGCGATTTACAAAAGAAACCAGCAAAAAAGTCGCCCGCGCCACCGTTCACTACTTCTACCATGCAGCAGGAAGCCGGCAGAAAGCTGGGCTTTTCAGTAGCACAAACCATGTTGGTGGCACAGAAGCTTTACGAGTCGGGCCACATATCTTATATGCGTACCGACTCGGTGAACCTATCGAACGAAGCCGTGACAGGCGCAACGAAGCAAATCACGTCTGCTTATGGAAAAGAATTTGTACACAACAGGCAATACAAGAGCAAGTCAGACAATGCGCAAGAAGCGCACGAGGCCATCCGGCCAACGGATTTCTCGTTGATGAGCCCTGATGCCGACCGCAATGGCAAACGCTTGTATGAATTGATTTGGAAACGTGCGATCGCTTCGCAGATGGCGGATGCCGAATTGGAAAGAACCACTGCCACCATTTCGATTTCCACCAATAACAAGAAGCTGACCGCGCAAGGCGAGGTGGTGAAGTTTGAAGGTTTCTTAAAAGTGTACCTGGAAGGCAAAGATGATGAAGAAGGCGAAGATGATGACAAGAAAGTATTGCCTCCGTTGAAGGTGGGGCAGGAGTTGGATCTGATTGAGATGCTCGGCACGCAAACCTTTACGCGCCATCCTGCAAGGTACACCGAACCCAGTTTGGTCAAGCGGCTGGACGAACTAGGCATCGGCCGGCCTTCTACCTATGCGCCAACGATCTCTACCATACAGAAACGCGGCTATGTGGTAAAAGAATCGCGCGAAGGCGTTGAACGCAAGTACGCATTGCATGCACTCACAGCCGGCAAGGTGGTGTCCAAAACAGAAACGGAAATCACCGGTGCCGAAAGCAACAAGTTGTTTCCCACCAACATTGCCATGATAGTGAACGACTTTTTAGTAGAGCACTTTCCGGATATCACAAACTATTCGTTTACCGCTGAGATTGAAGAAGAATTTGATGAAATCGCACGGGGTAAACTGAAGTGGCAAAAAATGATAGGCAAGTTTTACAAACCATTTCATAAAACCGTTTCCAAGACCGAGCAAGTTGAACGCTCGTCAGTGCAAAATAAAAACAAGGAGTTGGGTACAGACCCGAAGACAGGCAAAAACGTGTATGTGAAGTTGGGCAAATTTGGCGCCTATGTGCAAGTGGGTGAAAATCCAGACGACAGCGGGGGAGAGAAGCCAAAATACGCACCTTTGCGCCCGGGACAGTTCATTGAAAATATCACCTTAGAAGACGCACTGGAGTTATTGAAAATGCCGCGTGATTTGGGTGTGTTTGAAGACAAGCCCGTGGTCGCCAACATTGGACGATTTGGCCCGTATGTGTTGCACGACAAAAAATTTGTGTCAATCCCTAAAGGAGCAGCCCCATACAACATAACCCCG
>DHLV01000290.1:0-4014 GCA_002405445.1 Flammeovirgaceae bacterium UBA4659
AAAAGCAGGGTAATTAAAAAAAATGCGGTTTGTAGCTTTTGTCTCACTTTAAATCAACTGCAAGCAAAGATAGTAAAGCTTCGCTGAAAAAAGAAAATTGCGTTGAACCGAGCTTAGGAATGATCTTCGAAATCGTTGTTTAGCTACTCGCTGAATAGCTAACGCTTTTTTTAAGATCGGTTGTCATTGAGTTTGAGTATCTGCCACCGGAATTACCACTTTAGCTCAACTTTATCCAAAAATGCGGCAATTCCTTTTTGGCAGTCTTTGGTGGCGCGGGCTTTGGCATTTTGGTGAGCGGCATGGTCCAAAGCGGTTTCCAATTTCATCGATTGCACATCGGCAATCAGGCGTTTGGTTAACTCCATCGATTGGCCGGAGTTGTTGTGGATCATTTTTTGTGCAAAGGCCTCTGCTGATTTTTCCAGTTCATTTTTTGAAACCAGAAAGTTAACCAAACCCATCTCTACGGCAGATTGCCCTTGCACCAATTCACCGCTGAGTAATAAGCGCTTTGCTTTTTGTTCACCTATTTTCTTGATCAGAAATACGGATACCAAAGCAGGTATGAAGCCGATTTTCACTTCGGTGTAGCCGAACTTCGCCTCGGGTACAGCAAAAACAAAATCGCAAATCGTTGCCAAACCGCAGCCGCCTGCAAGGGCATGCCCCTGCACTTGGGCAATTACGACTTTTTTGAGCAGGTAGATTTGCAACAGTAGTTCTTTCAAGTGGTTTGAGTCTGCCACGTTTTCTTCAAATGAAAATGACTGCAGTTTTTGTAGATACCCTAAATCGGCCCCCGCACAGAAGGCTTCGCCATTAGCTTTTAAGACGATTATCTTCACGTGTTCGTCTTGCTCGGCTTTGGTAAAACACGCTTTCAGTTCACTCACCAGTTCATGGCTCAGCGCATTTCGCTTTTCTGGTCGGTTGAGGGTGATGTACCCGATGCGATTTTCGGTATGGTAGGCAACAAAGTTCATATCAGTTTTTAATGGTGAAGGCTCCCGTTTGAGCTGTAGAAAAAAATGATGACGAACGGGCGGCAGCAATTTTTTTGGAAAGATAGGTGGAATTGCTTCCATCTAAAATAGTAACACCGGCTTGGGGCGGTGCGCCTGCGTTGTGGCTGATGATTTGAAAATCGGCAGCCAATGGCGCGGGGTTATCCTTGTTGTTCCAATGCACAAAAACTTTGCCTCGCCAGACATAGATTTCGCCACCCACCACGATTCGCTGAAACGGTATACTGGTATACACCTGACTTACTTGGTGCAAAAGCCTGTTCGGACGAATGTGAAACCGTATTCTCTCCTCATCGTTTGCCAAAACCGAATCGCAAAAGAAATACGATTGGCCGGCATCCATCCACTCAAAGGCCACCCGATTGTTGATTTGATACACGGTGAAGGTGTGCCGGTTGACAAAATCAAAAAAGTGCTTCCATTGCAAGGCGGCAAAAACACAGCATGAAAAGGCGCTAACGTATAGCCACTCGATTTTTCTGAATTGAAAAAGGAAAAACAGCGAAGCCAGCACGGCCATTAGTAACCAACATTGAAATGTGGTGATGTGGATGTTGTTGATGATGCTCAATGGCAAGCTTTCAGTTATAAAAACTACTTCGTTTAAAAGCCAAATCAATCCTGCTACCAGCTTGCCCAGCCAAGTTGCCAACCATGTAAATGGATTGATGGCCAAAAGCCCGATGCCCAAAACCAAAATCAAAGTAGAAAGCGGAATCACAAAAAGGTTAGAAATCAAAAAGTATACTGGAAATTGGTGGAAGTAAAGTAAGCCGAGCGAAAATGTGGTGAGTTGTGCTGCAATGGAAACGCACGTAATCTGCCAAACCCAATCCAGCAACTTGCTTTCGGTTTCCCACAATTGATAAAGGGGACGCTGCAGATAGACAATACCCAATACTGCCAAGTAAGAAAGTTGAAAGCCCACTGACATGATGAGGTAAGGGTTATAGATGAGCAGCACAAAGGCAGAGGCGGATAGGGTGTTGTAGATATTTGTGCGTGCGCCAAAAGGGCGGGCTACCGCCATAAAAGAGAACATAGCCACGGCACGTAACACCGATGGTGAGAGTCCCGTGACAAATGCAAAGCACCACAAACAAAACAAACTGATTCCGGCAATCCACCACCTGCCCCAACTGCGTTTTTGCAGAGGCTTCAACAGAAATAGCAAAATTGCATAGATGATGCCCACATGCAAGCCCGAAACGGCCAGTACGTGCATGGCGCCACTGGCCGCGTAGGCGTTTTCCAATTCGTTATCGATGCCATCGGTAACGCCTAAAATCAGGGCCGCTGCAATGGCTTGCTCTTGTTTACCTGCAATAAACTGATTGATTTTTTCGGCTGCCCACTTGCGCGCCTGGTGTGAATAGTAAATGAACCCTTTTTGTCGCGTGGGCGATACAAATGCAACTTCATTTTTTCTCACAAACTGTTGATGATAAATATTCTTAAAACTCAAAAAGCGTTTGAAGTCGAACTCGCCCGGATTGGCAGGAGGTTGAAGTAACTGTGGTGAACCTTTAATCAAAATTTCATCACCGTAGTTCCAAGTGGGCTCTCCCGTTTCTTTGCTTATGTAGAGCAATACTTTGCCGCGGGTGGGCATCCACGCTTCAGATTGATAAGATGTAATTTGGGCTTCTATCTTCCAAGAATTGGCCTTCTCTTCCGGAACGCTGCGCACCTTTACCATATATGATTTTACCGGTTGAGTATTGTTAACAAATGTGTCAGGCTGTAATCGATCGGTTTGAAGTAAAATGTGCGCATACCCGAAAAAGAAAACAGCTGCCAAACCCAACACACCACTTGTAGTTGATAATGCGCGACCTCGCCAAAAGAAATATCCCCCGAAATAGAAAATGGTGAATGTTATGGCCACCATAACACTGTGCCACTGCATAAAAAGTTGAGGTTGATAGACGCCCAATAAAATGCCTGCAATGAAGAACAGGGCAATGCGAACGAGGGCGAACGGTGTCCAGTGAAAGGTCACTTTAGTCTAGCTTTAAAAAAATACTCAAAGCATTGGTTACCTACGGTGTCCGAAAAAAAATCTTTCTTACCAAACTCGATTGTGTCAATCGTAACGTTTAATAATTCAATATAGTCGTTTTCATTTTTGCCTTTGTTTAGGATGATAAAACGACCATCTGGGCTGAATTTCCAGGTGGTGTTTGCAAGTAGTTTTGAGTCGAGTGATAACCTAAAGGTTCCGTCCTCCCCAAAACGATAAACTAACTGCTTTAATCTTTCACGATGCAAGGGAAGAGCTGAAGAATCGCAATAACTACTCGGTAATGATTCATTTGGTTTGGGCCAATAGGTTTTTGTACCCTCGAAAATTAGCGGCTCGTCTCGATAAGTACCATAACTAATGATTTCAGACATAAACCATTGTTTTGATGTAACCATGTTGTGAAGAGTCGTGTCTTTTAGTGCGCTTGCCGTTTTCAAGAAAAAAATGTTATCACTTGCGTCCTTGCTTTCATAAGATAGCTTATACAATTGTATCAAGCTCTTTTCCATGCCGCGCATTTCATAAACGATTGGGTCCATAAAATGTGTCAATGAAGCGTCCTCCAAGAAAAGAAGAGATCCATCCACATCCCAACGCCCGATATTCTGATTATTATACTTCTCTCCGTTTTCTCTTGAATAGTAATATTTCTTATTTTCCTCGTTGAAGAAATAATAAAGACGTTGGTTAATTGAATCAGATTTTTGATAGAAAATATACTGGTTGAATTGAAATGGGATGTTACCGAGAATATCTTTGTTCTGTTGTATTCTTGAAAATACAGTTCGTCTTGATTTATCAGAAATTAATATGAATTTTGTGTTATCAATAGTCCGAACCGTTCCCCATAAAGTTCCATTTATTTTCAATTTTCTACCCGTAAGCGTGAATTGTTCAGAGGTCTGTTTTGAAATAATTGGCCCCGAAAACTTTACTGAATCTCCTTTGAACTCAACTATG
>DHLV01000290.1:4122-4325 GCA_002405445.1 Flammeovirgaceae bacterium UBA4659
TCTCCTTTGAACTCAACTATGAGGCCCGTGATTTTGCGAATAAAGCCTTTGCCCATTGGTTCGCATGCGGTAGCAACCCATTTTCCTTCGAGTCGGTTCATGCGAACTTGTGCGAAGCCATTCGCAACGACTAGTAACAAGAAAAATGAAGTAATTACCCACTTCATACAACATTTTTTACGGCAAATAAAAATCAAAAACCA
>DHLV01000290.1:4443-4846 GCA_002405445.1 Flammeovirgaceae bacterium UBA4659
ACGGCAAATAAAAATCAAAAACCATCTCGTTCATGCACTTGAAGTGACCCTTGGGGCATTTGTCAAACCCAATTTTTGAGCACGGGCGGCAATCAAGTTTTGAATTTTCTAACACGGTGAACTTGGTGCGATAGGGGTACATACCAAAGGAAGGTATCGTACTGCCCCAAATACTGAAAACCTCTTTCTTGAGTGCGGCCGCAATATGCATCAGCCCAGTGTCGTGCGCAAAAACATACCGAGCTTGCTTGACCAGGCTGGCAGATTGATTGAGGTTGTACAATCCACACGCGTTGTAAATGATTGTTTTCTTGCCCAGCTCCTGCAATCCTTGTTCATAAGCGTGCGAGCCTTCGTGCTTCTCAAAAAAAGCTTGGATCTTTTCACCATTGTCGCGGTCTTC
>DHLV01000282.1:0-7841 GCA_002405445.1 Flammeovirgaceae bacterium UBA4659
CCTACTTCCACTTCCATGGGCACCTCGAGTGCTACCGCGTGTTTCATCAGTTCAACCACTTTGGGTTTTACAATATCCACCTCGTCCCGGTGCACATCAAAGATCAATTCGTCATGTACCTGAAGAATCATGCGGGTACGGAGCTGTTCGTGCAACAGCCAGCGGTGTATGTTCACCATGGCGATCTTGATAATATCAGCGGCACTACCCTGGATGGGAGCATTAATGGCGTTGCGTTCGGCAAAGCCCCGCGTGGTGATGTTGCGAGAATTGATATCGCGCAGATAGCGCCTGCGGCCCAGCACGGTTTCCACGTATTCCTTTTCACGGGCGAAGTTGATGCTATCATCCATATAGCGCTTAATGCCCGGGAACTCCCGGAAATAGGAGTCGATGATCTCGGTGGCTTCTGTTTTTGAGATACTCAGGTTCTGGGAGAGCCCAAAAGCCGTGCTGCCGTACAAGATACCAAAGTTGACTTCCTTGGCTTTTCGTCTTTGATCCGGAGTAACCTTGTCGAGGGCTACCTTAAAAACTTTGGCCGCTGTAGTGGCGTGAATGTCGCGCTGATTTCGAAACGCTTCAATCATGGTAGCATCCCGCGCAAAAGAGGCGGCAATGCGCAATTCAATTTGCGAATAGTCGGCCGACATAAACAGGTATTCGGGGCCGCGCGCCACAAAGCCACTGCGAATCTGCCGGCCCTTCTCCGTGCGGATCGGGATGTTCTGCAAGTTGGGGTTGTTGGAACTGAGCCGGCCGGTGGCTGCCACCGCCTGTCTGAAATCGGAATGGATGCGCCCGTCATAGCGGCTGATCATACGGGGTAAGGCATCCACATAGGTTGAGCGCAGCTTTTCATACTCGCGGTATTCCAGAATTTTCTTGGCGATTTCGTGTTCGGGCGCCAGCTTGATCAACACTTCTTCACCCGTTGCATACTGCCCGGTTTTGGTTTTCTTGGCTTTGTCGAGCAGCTTGAGTTTTTCGAACAACACTTCGCCCAATTGCTTGGGTGAGCCGATGTTAAACTCGGTGCCGGCCAGTTGATAGATTTCCTTCTGTACCTTATCGCTGTCTTTCTTGAGCGCCTCCGACATCCATTTCAATGTGCTCTCGTCTACCTTCACACCTTCGAATTCCATGTTGGCAAGCACGCTGACCAGGGGCATCTCCACATCGCGCATCAGCAGGCTGCACCTGCGCACTTCCAGTTCTGCCTTTAATTTTGATTTCAACTGTAGCACCAGGTCCGCCCGTTCGCATGCTTTTTTCTGCTCATCGCCTTCCGCCATCAGGGTGTGGCCCACATATTGGGCGCACAAGATGCCCAAATCGTGCGAGGCTTCCGGCTCAATGAGATAATGGGCAATGAGCGTATCGAACATCTTACCGGAGACGGTTAGGTTGAGTTTGCGCAGGGCCAGCAGCGTGGCCTTCAGGTTGTGACCCACTTTGGCTATGCGGAAATCCGCCAGCACGGGTGCAAAATCCTTCAGGTTGTCGTTGGCTGAAACCGGAAAGTACCAGGCCGTTGTCGGTGAGGCACTGATCACCAGAGCCGTTGGCGCAAAATCAAAATGTTCTTCCTCGTTGATGAGAAGCTGGAGCGAAATTTCAGAAGCTCCGCGGAGCTTCTCGATTACCTGTTGGCGTTCTTCGACAGCGTTGATGACCCGATAGTCCACATCCGTTGCCGAGTACATGCGCTGCTCACCGGCTTGCGGAGTCGCCTCCTCGCCACCAAACATGGAGAGTTGGGCTGGCTTGGCCGCAGCCGGAGCCGCCACCGGTGCTGCGCCCGGCACCAGGCTGAAGATGCGTGGCATCATCGTCTTAAACTCAAGCTCTTCGAGTAGGGGCTTGAGTTTTTCCGGATCGGGCCCGGTGAAACGCAACGCTTCTTCGTCAAACGCCACCGGCACATCGGTTACGATGATCGCCAGCTTTTTCGAGAGAATGGCCTGCTGACCAAATTGCTCCACGCGCTCCTTGAGTTTGCCTTTGAGTTTGTCGGCATTGGCGACCACATTCTCCACTGTGCCAAACTGCTTGATGAGATCGGCAGCGGTTTTGGGGCCTACCCCGGGGATGCCCGGAATATTGTCGGATGAATCGCCCTGCAAGCCCAGTATATCGGCTACCTGAGCCACGCTTTCAATTTCCCATTTCTCACACACCTCTTTTGGCCCGAGGATATCAACCGAGTTGCCCATGTAGGCCGGCTTGTAGAGCAGCACATGATCCTGTACGATCTGGCCATAGTCTTTGTCCGGTGTCATCATGTAAACCTCAAAGCCAGCGGCTGCTGCGCGCGTGGCCAAGGTTCCAATTACGTCATCCGCTTCGTAGCCATCCAGTTCAAAAATGGGGATGTTGAAACCGCGTATGATCTCTTTCACAATCGGCAGGCCGTACCGAATGTCCTCGGGGGTTTCCTGGCGTGTAGCCTTGTACTCTTCGTACAATTCATCGCGAAACGTAGGCGCGGCTGTATCGAAGGCCACCCCAATGTGCGATGGCTTCTGTTTGGTGAGCACCTCCATCAGCGTATTGGTAAACCCAAACGGAACCGATGTATTTCGGCCTTTGGAATTAATGCGCGGGTTTTTGGTAAACGCAAAATGGGCCCGGTAAATCAGCGCGTAGGCATCGAGCAGGAAGAGTTTTTTTTCGGCTGGCATGTGAATCATCAAAGGTAGTAATTCGCTGCAAGTGGTTACCTCTTTATCACCCATGGTATCCATGGCCAAATTCCCACACGGCATGTAGCCCGTTTTGTTTAACTCTTCTGTTCCTTTTTTAGTTTTCTTTTCTCTTATTTAGAATAATCAACTATTTCTAAACTCCATAAACTATGTTCGCTTTAATCAGTGTGCTGGGTATTCTCCTGTTGATTGCGTTGACAGCCGGATATCTGCTGAGAAACCGCTTCCAGGTGGGCTTTCTTACTCTTTTCCAAAATCCTAGGCGGGTGCTGTATCTCTATTCCATTGCGGCATTCCTTGCGTTGAGCAACTACCTGTTTTTCTACGCCCGCTTTGGTCATCAGTACTACCTCGTTTACCCGACTGGCGGCTGGAGCACCGTGTTTTCGTCCGGGATCAAGTTTCGTTGGTTTGCTACCATTCAGGAGTGGCAGAAGGAAATCGACATTAAAGTGGTAGCGGAAGGTGAACCTGCAGAAGGTATTGAAGGTATCATCAGTGATAAGGTGACTTTCAATGTTCGCAACTCGCGCGGTGAAGACAAATTGGAAGTCGTTCCGGGTATTGGCATAACCTTTATCGACCGTGTGGGTGCTGCCGTGCGGGTATCGGTGCGTATGAAAGTTCCGGAAGATCCGGAAACCTTTCGCCAGGTAGCGGAGTCGTTCCGAAATCCACAAAACCTGATTTACAATACGCTTATCCCGACCATCAAGGAACAGATCAGTAACACCGGTTACATGTTTGCCGCCCAGGATTACATTTCGGGTGCCGCCACTGACTTTCGCCAGGCGGTTGACGACCAGCTGAAATACGGAGGATACTCGACCGAACGAAAAGAGTACTACGACACTATTTATGCCGCTATTCAGGAAACCGATCAGCGAACCATTAAAGAAATCAACACGCGTTACAAGATCATCCGTAAAGTGGATGCCAACGGCAAACTGATTCGTATTCCCCACGAAATCACGAAAAACAACATCATCGTTACGCAGGTGATTGTGGACGATGTGTATCCGGAATCGGCTTTTAAACAACGGCTGGAAGCGCAGCGCGACATTTCTGCGCAGAAGCGTATTGAGATGGAAAAGATTGAAACGGCAAAAGCTGAACAGCAGCGCATTATCGCTGAGGGTGAACGCGACAAAGCAAAGGAGCGGGTAGACCAGGAAAAAGAGCAGGTGAAACAGTTGATTGCTATTGAAACACAATTGAAGCAGGAAACCACGCGCAAGCAGTTGGCTGAAATTGCCCTGCAGACGGCAAAACTGGAATCCGATCAGATGCTGGTGCGCGAGCGCGCCCAGGCGGAAGCAAACCGATTAAAAGTAGCAGCCGGTTTAACTCCCCAGGAAAAGGCACAGATTCAACGCGACATTGCCATTGGCGTGGCCCAGAATTTGGCCAACATGAAACTGCCCCAGGTGTATATTGAAAGCGGGAAGGAAGGCAAGAGCAACATGGGCTTGCTGGAGTCTCTGCTGGGTGCTGAGCTCGCCAAAACTATGGTGCCAGCCCTTAAAGAAAATCAGTAACCGATTTATGAACGGAACAGGAAGGGGCGCAAGCCCCTTTTTTGTTGACATTTATCAGTTCCCCCGTTGATGTTCCTCATGGTGCGCTCTTGTTGCGCTGCCAAACTTTGATACAACATCAACCTAAACACATCAACATGAAAAAGCATGAACCGGTTAGCACAATCATGACGCATCATGTGTATGTGGTCGACTTCAAGGACTCTTTGGAAAGCGCCCGTGAAGTTGTTCGCAAACACAACGTGCGTCACGTGCCGGTAGTCCAAAAAGGCAAACTGGTGGGCATCATCAGCAAAACAGACCTCAACCGCCTCACCTTCAGCGGCATGTTTGAGGGCGAAGGCGATACCGATGAAGCGGTACTGGACATGCTCAACCTCAGCCAGGTGATGTCGCACAAGCCCCGCGTAGTCAGGGCGGGGGACGACATTCGCGCAGTGGCCAAGATTTTATCGGAGGAAGAGTTTCATGCCCTGCCGGTAGTGGATGACGAAAACGAAACGAAACTCGTGGGTATCGTTACCACCACAGACGTGATTCGTTACCTGCTCGACCGTTTTTTGTAAAGAGCGTTGCAAACACAAACCGGGTTTCGTTTCTTGTTCGGGTGATTACCGAATTTTTCAGCCGCTGGGAGCAGGATGCGCCCAACCGGATTTTTCTGCGACAGCCCGTAGCACGCCAATGGCGCGAGTTTTCGTATGCCAACGCAGGCCTGGAGGTTCGAAGCATGGCCGCGGCCCTGCAAGCCATGGGGCTTAAAAAAGGCGCGCGCGTGGCCATTCTGTCAAAAAATTGTGCGCACTGGATCATGGCCGACCTGGCCATTCTGATGGCGGGGTTGGTATCGGTGCCGCTCTACGCTACGCTCAGCGCACACGGCATCCGGCAAATTCTGGAGCACAGCGGGGCGCAGGCTGTTTTTATCGGCAAACTGGACGAGTATGGCCAACAAAAGGAGGGCATTCCCTCAGATGTCAAAAAAATCTCCTTCCCCTGGTATGGCCCCGAAGAGGGCGAATCGTGGAGCCAACTCGTTGAACGTTACCCGCCTTTGGTCAGCTCCACTCTCCATCCGGATGACCTGGCTACTTTGATGTATACCTCCGGCACCACAGGCGTGCCGAAAGGCGTCATGTTCAATCACCGGGTGTTCAGTGAAGTAGCGAAAACCGAAGACCTCGTGATGAAACGCTTCGGCCTCACGCACCCCATGCACCTGTTTTCGTTTCTGCCGCTGTCGCACATTGCCGAACGTAACGTAATTGAAATTCTTTCCCTCTGGACGGGCAGCACGGTTTCGTTTGTCGAGTCGCTGGACACTTTTGCGGCCGATCTGTCATCGGTTCAGCCCCATATCTTTTTTGCGGTGCCCCGCATCTGGGCCAAGTTCCAAGAAAAAATTTTCGAAAAGCTGCCACCCCAACGCCTGAATACCTTACTGAAAATTCCGGTGGTCGGGACTTTGCTGAAGAATAAAATCAAGAAAGGACTCGGGTTGTCTCGTGCCGTACTCAGCGTATCGGGTGCGGCCCCCATGCCGGTCGCTCTATTGCGATGGTATCAACAACTCGGCATCACCATTCGCGAGGTCTATGGCATGACGGAAAACGGTGCCATCTCCCATGGTAATCTGGGCGAGGTAAAGTTTGGCACGGTTGGCCAGGCGTGGCCAGGGGTAGAGGTGCGCCTGAGCGCAGAAGGTGAAGTGCAAACGAGACACGGAGGCACCATGCAGGGGTATTATCAGGAACCGCAACTGACCCGCGAGGTGTTCACCGAGGATGGGTTTTTGAAAACTGGTGACCAGGGCAGCGTAGATGCGCAGGGCTATCTGACCATCACCGGACGCATCAAAGACTTATTCAAAACCGATAAAGGCAAATACGTTGCGCCCGCTCCGATCGAAATGAAGTTACTGACCAACCCCGACATTGAAAAGGTGTGTGTTGTCGGCATGGGCATTCCGCAACCCATCGCACTGATCATTCTGTCGGCTCTGGGAAAGACTAAATTAAAAACCGACATAGAGCAAAGCATTGGTGCAAGCCTGAAGGCCGTTAATGCAACGCTGGAGAGCTACGAAAAGCTGGAGACGGCCGTGATTTTACAAAACGACTGGACCGTAGAAAATGGGCTGATGACACCCACGCTGAAAAACAAACGGAACGAAATTGAAAAACTCTACCTGGCGCGTTACCCGCAGTGGTATCACGAACCCGGGCTGGTGGTGTGGGAATAATCAGCGCTTGAGCGAAATAAAGCCTTCCGCCTTCGGTCGGCCGGAGTCAAACTCCAAAACATAAAAATACGTGCCCGTAGGTAACTCATCGTCCTTGTTGTTAAGGCCAACAAACCGGTTAGTCACGTTGTCGTAATTTCGAACCTCAAACACCAGATCACCCCAGCGGTTGAAAATCCTCAACCAGTTTGCTCGTGTTTCGGGTGTTGCATCAACATTTCCAATGTGAAAGTAGCTGTTCAAGGCATCGGCATTGGCCGATACGGCATTGTAGAATACTAAGTCAGAACAATTATTGAGGGTAACCACTACTTCCGTACGCGCACTCTCGCAGTTGCCACTCCTGAGGGCCACATAATAGTTTGCGCTGGAGGTGAGTGTTGGCGTGGTGAACGTGGCGTTGGTTTCGCCTGCTATGGCCGTGCCTCCGGTGGCCTGTGTGTACCAGCGGTATTGCCCGGTAGAACCTCCGCTGGCCGTAATTGTGGCCGCAGTGCCGGTACAGATGCTAACGGGGTTTGCGACCGGGGGCACTGGCGTGGCAACCACCGTAGCGGTAACCGGAGTCCGGCTGCTTTCGCAGGCTCCGATACGGAGGGCAACAAAAAATGTGGTGGTCGTGGATAATGGAGAGGTGACCAGATTGCTGTTTACTTCGCCTGGTACCAGCGTGGGGCCTGTTGCATCAGTGTACCAGCGATATTGGCCCGCGCTGCCACCCGATGCCACGAGGGTAGCACTGGTGCCGGCACATGCGGTGGCGGGCGTCACGGTGGGCGCGGCAGGTGCAGCGAAAGCTGAACTCAGATAGAAATTCAACCGATTGCCGGACAGATCGGTAGCCACCACATCGAGAAAACCATCACCGGTAATATCTCCGAGCGCCACACTATAGGGCTGACCACTTACAGAGAAATCCTGCCGCGGACCAAATTCACCCAAACCATTTCCCGGTAAAACCCCGAACGAGCCCCCAAAGGCATGAGCTACGGTTAGGTCTAAGCTACCATCGTTGTGCAAATCACCTACCGCAATTGAGGTTGGATAGCCACCCGTTGCATAATGAACAGGTGTAAGAAAATTGCCGTCTCCCTGATTGAGGAGCACGCTCACCGAATTGTTGCTCGCATTAGCCGCTGCGATATCAGGAGCACCATCTCCGTTCAAATCGCGGGCCACTACGAAATGGGTACCGTTGCGGAGCGTGATGACGCGTTCGGTTAAAAAACTTCCGGCTCCATCATTAATAAAAATACTGACACTGCCGAAAAAAAAGTTTGCCATTACTACGTCCTGTCGACCGTCTCGGTTGAAATCAGCGATACTCACAAAATATACCGGCCCCTGCGAGGT
>DHLV01000282.1:8153-16995 GCA_002405445.1 Flammeovirgaceae bacterium UBA4659
GTGGGTGCCTGCAGCCCTGTGGGGGAATTGAGTAACACCGCCAACTGGTTTTGATTCGGACTGCTGACGGCAACATCGGGCCGACCATCAGCATTGAAATCATCAATTGCCAATCCGTGACCATCGGCAAGGGTAGGAAAATTTTGGGTAGCATTAAAACAGCCTGCCCCTGTTCCATTAAAAACCTGAAGCTGGCCGCTCCCTACGAGCGAAGTGGCCACATCCAGAAAGCCATCGCCATTCAGGTCGCTCATCAGCACTTCGCGTGGCGTGGGCCCGGTTGCACGCGAGGCTGTCTGCGCGAACGAGACACTGGGAAACGAGGGGCCCGCCAAGACGGCAAAATCAATGTCAGAGGTGGCGGCATTACAAGCCGTGTTCACGGTGATCCGCCCGGAGGTTGCCCCGGTGGGCACGGTTGCGGTGATGGTGGTTGCCGAAACGACAGTGAATGAGGTGGCCGGCACCCCACCGAAGGAAACGTTCGTGACGCCCGTGAAATCACTACCGCTGATGGTCACCGTTGCTCCCGGTGCAGCCGATGCCGGTGAAAAAGACGATATGGTGGGAGGTGCCGGTGCAGGCGTGATAGGAAAGTTGCCATACTTGTTTCGAAGGTAATTGTAGATGCCGATTCGTTCCAATTCAGAAAGTGTGCGGTCGTAAACAATCACCTCTGCAATTTCGATCCAGCCCCCGATGCGAAATTCATTGGCCCCGGCAAAGGACTCGTAAAAACCGTTGCCCGATCTTCTCGTGAGTATGCGCAGGGTATCGTTGATGCGGTACTCGGTGTCGTTGATAATATCGGCATTCACTGCCATCGTACTGGCTGACCTGTATTGAATGTGGAACAGACCGTCCGTAGACCGATCAGAATCAAAACTGCTGTTGGTGGAGTATACACCAAAACGATTACCCTGCGTAAGAAAAGTATTTGCATCAATCCCGTGATAGGTTCCCGGGGTGCTGAAGTTGCCGTGCTGCAATACAAACGATCTGGCACTGGTGTTGAAGAGCCGGTACACGGCAATGTAGGTGCGGGGTGTATTTGGCGCCATGCCCAGTGCGTCATTCCGCGCAAACCAACTCGTAACACCCGGCCCGTTCCAGGTAATGTAGGGCTTGCCATTCAGCACACCCGGGCACGCTGCCTTATAAACGGGTGCTCCGCTGCCTCCGATACCAAAGTGATTGCCGGCACCCGAAGCATCGTTCCAGGCTGACACGGGAGCATTGTTTGGTAAATTGAGATCGTCAGCCCGCAGCCAAAGCCGAAGTCCACTGGGGGGAATGAGCGGCCCACCGGGCGTAATGCGAACCATGCCCTTGCGGGTAACGCCTCCATACTCAACGAAACTGCCAGTGAGGATGATCTTGCCATCGGCCTGCTCAACAGCATCATCTACGAGGCCACTGAGCGGTTGAGGGGCTTTAAAATAGCAGTCAAGACTTCCATCTGTGTTGACCATCGCCAACCCGCTGCGGGCAATATCATTATAGGTAGCGAAAGTGCCTCCGATCAAAAATTTTCCATTGGCCATGCGCTTCACCCATTTGATGAAATGATTGTTGTCAAGGCCGATTCCTGTACCCGAATCAAAACTAGAATCCGTTGAGCCATCCGCGTTCAGAAGTGCAATGCTGTTACGCTGAAATCCTCCCACGGCATTAAAGGCCCCTACAATCAGAATTTTCCCATCCGGCAACGTCACCAGGTCATTGACGATGCCCATCACGTTGTTGTTCTGAAAAGTGGGGTCATTGTCACCGTTGGGGAGCACGCGGATCAACCCGCCCGGAAAGTTCCCTCCGATCAACAGTTTGCCATCCGGCTGCTGGTGAATCACCCTGGCCTCAATATTCAGCGTAGGGAAAGAGGAGTCAAAAGTGCCGTTTACATTTACCCTGCGTACCTTCAAATCATACGAAATAACAACCTTGCCATCCGGCTGATACTCGATCGCATGAACGATGTTTCCCACTGCACCCGTGATAGCCGGGAACCCATTGATCAAGTTACCAACGCCATCGATGATGAGTAAGCGAAAGCCCCCTTCGCTTCCATCCCGAGCCAATACAACATGCTGTTGGGAATTAATCAGGAATTTGCGGGCGGGTGTAATAAACGAACTACAGCCGAAGACAAAACACTGAATGGTGCCATCGGCATTGAACTTCACCATCCTGGATTTACTCTGGTTCTCGCTGCCAAACTCAAATGTCCGTAGCGAAACGATCGATTCGCCCGTACTAAACAGTTCAATCCCTTCCACCTGATACGTCTGATCGGGATGGCTGGTAATCAGATCATTGATCCGGGCCATGGGATTGTAGGCCGGGTCAATCACAGCGGAGCCCTCCACGGGGCAGGTGGGCTGCCCGAAAGACAGTGAACCGGAGAAAAAACCTGCCAGTAACACGATGCCCCTCGAAACTTTCATCAAACAAAGACTTTAAGTCAAAGTTAAAAGATTTCCTTAGGATCTACAGTGCGTCCCTTGAAGATTCGCGGGAGGTAAAGACCTTTGGCAACGATCGTTGTGCTTCCGTTAGGGTCATGGATAGAAGCACAGAATAATTCGATTGACAAAAAAGCAACGAGTTGGGTTCTTAGAATGCCAATTGGTATACCATCATCACATTACTCCCACTTATTCTTTCAAGCCCACCAAATCAAAAACGAATGCATACATTAACGCCTCTTCTTTCAACGATTCAAACCTGCCACTGGCGCCACCGTGGCCAGCTTCCATGTTGGTTTTCAGCAGTAGTAAATTCTTATCTGTTTTATGGGCTCGCAATTTTGCAACCCACTTCGCAGGCTCCCAATATTGTACTTGGCTGTCGTGCAAACCTGTAGTGACCAAAAGGTGTGGATAAGCTTTCTTTTCAACATTATCGTAAGGTGAGTACGACATCATGTAATCATATTCTTCTTTGACGTTGGGGTTGCCCCACTCTTTCCATTCCGAAGTGGTGAGCGGTATGGTTTCATCTTCCATCGTGTTCATCACGTCTACAAAAGGTACATCAGCAATGATGCCTTCATACAAATCAGGCCGCATGTTGGTGATGGCGCCCATCAGCAAACCACCGGCACTGCCTCCGTTAGCAAAGAGCTGATCTTTGGCAGCAAGTTTTTCTTTGATTAAGAACTCTGACACATCGATGAAATCATTGAAGGTGTTTTTCTTTTTTAGCATCTTTCCATCCTCATACCATTTGCCGCCCATTTCCTGCCCCCCGCGGATGTGGGCCAACGCAAACACAAAGCCTCTGTCCAGCAAACTCAATCGGCTGGAGCTAAAATAAGCAGGCATGGATATTCCATACGATCCATAAGCATATTGAAAGCATGGGTGCTCTCCGTCTTTCTTAAATTTGTCTTTGCGGTACACAATGCTCACCGGCACTTTTACGCCATCGCGGGCTGTGGCCCATAGTCTTTCTGTTTGGTAGTTGTTGCGGTCAAATCCGCCCAGCACAGCCTGTTCTTTCAACAACTTTTTCTCTGCGCTCACCATATTGTAATCGTACTGCGAGGGTGGGGTAGTCATCGACTGATAATAATAGCGCAGCAGGCCAGACTTGGGATCCGGGTTGGAGGCAATGCCGGCAACATAAGCCGGTTCACCAAAGTCAATCGTTTTCTCCGAATTGTCAGACCATTTGATGACTCTGATCTTGTTCAGCCCTTCTTTGGTTTCTTGTATTGCCAGATAATCGTTGAATAATTCAAACCCTTCCAGAAAAATATCATCCCGGTGAGGCACCAGGTCTTCCCAACGCTCTTTTTTTGGATTTTGATCTTCTACCACCGCCAATCGGTAGTTCTTGGCATTTTCGTTGGTGAGGATATAAAATTTTCCGTGGATATGGTCCACGCTGTATTCCACATTGTCTTGAATGGGGGCAAACGCCACCAGCTTGCTCTTTGGATTATCAATTTCCATCAAGCGAACCACCGAGGCGTCTGTGCGGCCCGACTGTACCAACAGATATTTTTTTGAACGTGATTTACCAACGTAGCACGAAAGCGTCTCGTCTTTTTCTTCGTATATCAGCACGTCAGCCGAGGCGGGTGTACCCATCGCATGCCGATACACTTGATGGGATCGCAGCGTATTGGGGTCTTGCGTTGAATAGTAAATATACTTATTGTCGTTGCTCCATTCCATGTTACCTGTTGTGCCCCCGATTTGATCCGCCAGCATCTTGCCGGTTTTCAGGTCTTTGATGGTAATGGTATAAAATCGCCTGCCCACCGTGTCGCGTACAATGGCTGCAAGTTGGTGGTCCGGACTGGCATCGGTAAACATGCTAAAGTAGCCGTGCCCTTTGCTCATGTCATTTCCGTTGGCAATTACTTCTTCGATGCTGTCAAGTGAGCCCTGCTTGCGGCAATAGATGGGGTACTCGGCACCGTCTTCGAAGCGTGTGTAATAGAAATAGTCGTCAATTTTTACCGGTACTGATTCGTCTTTTTCTTTGATGCGCCCTTTCATTTCGGCAAACAGTTTTGCTTGCAGCGCTTTGGTGTGCGCCATCATGGTGTCCAAATATTTGTTCTCGGCTTTCAAGTAGTTGACAACAGCGGTATCCTCGCGATTGCGCAACCAAAAGTAATTGTCCACACGCTTGTCACCATGCTGGGAGGTGATTTCGTATTTTTTGATTGCCGCCACAGGTGCAGCCACGGAAGGGTATTTGTTTTCGGGTTTGTTGCAGCCCGCTATTATTGCAAACAGGCTGATGAAGGTGGTGATTTTTTTCATGCTTAAAACGATTTGTTGTGGTGGGGACTCATTTTATCATCACTACTGTACGCAATTGTTGGAAAAAAGATACGTTTCGGGCTAGTGGTTTTTTGTTAACGAGGGCCTTGTTGATGCGGGGTGGGTGTGCTTGCAGCCCTTAAGTTGCAGTTGATGGCATAAAAAAAATGTCATTGCAATGCTGTTGAGCGATTATCACAATTGAACATTAGTAAGTCGGCATGCTTGTGTCAATCTCTTTTGCCCAAGCTAAAATCCCGCCCTTCAGGTTGTAAAGATTAGTCAACCCGTGATTCGATTCCAACCACTTGACCATGTTGCCGCTGCGGGCGCCACTGCGGCAATGAATCACCACTTGTTTGTGTTTTGCGATTTTGTCTACGTTGTGCGGAATTTCTCCTTGTGGAATCAATTCTCCATCAAGGTTACAGATGTCATACTCATGTGGCTCGCGCACGTCAATCAGTTGAAAATCCGCCTTTGAATCTTTCAGGTTTTTCAGTTCTTGTACCGTTACTTCTTTCATGTCAGTTGTTTTTTTTGGAGCATTACAAAAGTCATCATAATCAATCAAACCTAAAATGTTTTTTCGTTCATTTTTATCAGCGATTTGAATGATTTGGCTCTCCATCGTCAATGAGTCAAAAACCAGAAGTCTGTTTACCAAAGGATCGCCAATGCCAGCCAATACCTTTATTGCTTCGTTTGCTTGCATACTTCCGATAACTCCGGCCAACGCCCCGAGCACACCGCCTTCTTCGCAGTTGGTTACCGCTTCTGGGCGTGGGGGCAATGGATATAAATCCCGATAGTTGGCAGAGCGTTGGTAATTAAAAACGGCCACTTGCCCTTCAAAACGATAAATAGATGCATAAATGAGCGGAATATCCAAAAGCACAGAGGCGTCATTCAGTAAATACCTTGTCGGGAAGTTATCTGTACAATCGATGATCAACTGGAATCCCTTGAGCAAAGCAAGTGCATTTGAAGCATTTAACTGATTTACAAATGGGTTGATCTGCACGTGTTGGTTGAGGGCTCGAAGTTTTTCTGCCGCCACTTGTGCTTTTGGTTGGTTGAGGTCGGCAGCAATATATAGTATTTGCCTTTGTAAGTTTGAAAGACTTACGTTGTCATGGTCAAAAATGGCAATGTGACCAACGCCTGCCGCTACCAAATATTGCAACACTGGGCAGCCCAACCCGCCAGCGCCCACTACCGCCACCCGCGATTGTGATAATTTTTGCTGGGCGCTTTCACCAAAGTGAGGCAACACAAAATGTCGGCTATACCGCTCGCGTTCTTCTTGCGAAAAATGATTGACTTTGGTCATTGTCGACTATTTGTTATCCGCCCTCATGTTTAGTTCTTTGAAGGCAAGAATGATATCTTTCAAGTTCGGATTTTCCTTATGAATAATCATCGAATTGTAGATTTCGACTCCTTCCACGACAGCTAAATCGTCTTCTTTAATCAAACTGCCATCATTGAACCTGCAGAACCAATTATCAAATTTCATCTTTCTTTCTGGCCAGGTGTCGATCAAGAAAATAGACTGAATAAGTTACAGCTTGGTCGGTAACAAATTCAAAAGAGTAGTCACTATTTTCCTGTAAAGGATACGGGCTTGGCAAAGTCGAATTTGTCTTTAAGATCGGAAAGTTTGCCTCCTTTTTTCAAATGCTCATGAATAAACTTTTTGTCGCTAAGAATTTTCTTAAAAATGGCTGCGCCTTTTGAGTTTTTTGAGACCTGATTTCTTACTGCGGTTTTCACATAACAAATCTAGCGAAATCTTATGACAAATTCTTCAAAGTCTCTTCCAAAGCCCTGATCTTAGCATCCGCATCCGCTTTCTTCTTTCTTTCAATTTCAATCACCTCTGGTTTTGCGTTGGCAACAAATTTTTCATTTGATAGCTTTTTTTCAACTGAAGCCAGAAAGCCTTTTTGGTATTCCAATTCTTTTATCATCAACTCACGTTCTTTGGCCACATCCAACTTGCCTTCCATAGGCACAAAAAACTCTGAAGACTTAATCATAAAACCAGCAGCACCATTTACTTTTTCGCTCGTCAGTTTCACTTCTTTCAAGTTAGAAAGTTTGGTAATCACCGGCCAAAAGTCTCCCATTAACGGTTGTTCTTCTTTGCGAAGAAGTGTGAGACTTTCCTTTGGCGAAATACCTTTGCTGTTACGCAAATTTCTTATCTCAGTAATGCATTGAAACGCGTGTTCGCCCTGTTGCAACATAGCACTGTTGGCATTGCCTGCTGTAGGCCAAGCCGACACAATCAATCGCTCGCTGTTTGGCCTTTCTTTCAACTCGCCCCACAGCTCTTCGGTAATGAAGGGCATAAACGGGTGAAGGAGTTTCAGTAATGCTTCGAAGAACTGAATTGTTTTATCATAAGTAGCCTGATCGATGGGCTTCCCAAATTCAGGTTTGACCATTTCCAGATACCAGGCACAAAAGTCATCCCACACGAGCTTGTAGATTGTCATCAGCGCATCGCTCATACGATATTTTCCGTAGTGGTCGTTCAATTCCTCAATGCCTCGGTTGAGTTTTGATTCAAACCACTCGGTGGCCACAGTGTTTTCTTCCGGTTGCGCAATCTGCTCAACCGCCCAGCCTTTCACCAACCGGAATGCGTTCCATATTTTATTGGCAAAGTTTCTTCCTTGTTCGCATAGTTTCTCATCAAACAACAAATCGTTGCCTGCAGGTGAACTGAACAACATGCCCGTGCGCACGCCATCGGCACCATACTTTTCTATCAACTCAAGCGGGTCGGGCGAGTTGCCCAAGCTCTTTGACATTTTTCTTCCTTGCTTATCGCGCACAATGCCTGTGAGATAAACATCTTCAAAAGGCTTCTGGTCTAAGTATTCATAGCCTGCAATGATCATACGAGCCACCCAAAAGAATAAGATCTCCGGTGCGGTCACCAATACTTGCGTTGGATAGAAGAACGCCAAGTCTGCATTTTTTTGCTTGTCTATTTTTCCGTTTTTGAAATACTCATCGCGGAAGCCGTCAAACACTTCTATCGGCCACAACCATGACGATGCCCAGGTGTCCAACACATCTTGGTCTTGTTCCAATTTTGGATTTTCAATTTTGAATTTTGAATGATAAAGTCTCTTCGCTTCTTCTTCATTTTCTGCGACAACAAAATTTCCATCAGCGTCATACCATGCTGGTATGCGGTGCCCCCACCACAACTGGCGCGAGATGCACCAATCGCGCACGTTCTCCATCCAGTGTCGATAGGTGTTTTTGAATTTGGCAGGATACAATTTTACCTCATCATCTTCTACGGCATCTTTGGCACGCACCGAAATCTCTTTCATTTTGATGAACCACTGCAACGAAAGCTTGGGCTCCACCACCGTGTTGGTTCGTTCAGAGCGACCAATGCGCGTGACAAACTCTTCTTCCTTCACCAAATGCCCGGCTTCGCGCAAATCTTTTACGATTTGCTTGCGCACCGCAAAGCGGTCTTTGCCGACAAATTGCGGCAACTCACATTTTTCATTGAGCGTACCATCATCGTTGATGGTGTCAATCACCGGCAGTTGATGACGCAACCCGATTTCATAGTCGTTAACATCATGTGCGGGTGTCACCTTCAGGCAACCGGTACCAAATGTTTTGTCAACATAGTCATCGGCAATCACGGGGATTTCTCTGTTGATGAATGGCACGAGCACTTTTTTGCCGATGAGGTTTTGGTATCGCTCATCCGTGGGGTTCACTGCAATGGCCACATCGCCCATTATTGTTTCGGGGCGTTGTGTGGCAATGGTAACAAACCCCTCACCCCCGTCCCCTCTCCCCGGGGAGAGGGGGGAGCCGTCTTTGATTCTGTAGCGGATGGAATACAATATCGATTTCTCTCCGTCCTCTTTATACAACACTTCTTCGTTTGATAGCGCGGTCTTCGCTTCGCAGTCCCAGTTGATCATGCGCAAGCCGCGATAGATATTGCCTTTGTTGTATAAATCTACGAATACACGAATCACAGCCTTGTAATAGTCCGGGTCCATGGTGAAGTCGGT
>DHLV01000282.1:17245-22471 GCA_002405445.1 Flammeovirgaceae bacterium UBA4659
CATATTTTAGAAACTCTTCGCGAGAGAGGTCAGATTTTTTGATTCCGCGCTCGCGCAACATGGCCACAACCTTTGCTTCTGTGGCGATGGAAGCATGGTCTGTCCCCGGCACCCAACAGGCCACTTTGCCTTCCATGCGTGCTTTGCGGATGAGCACATCTTGAATGGTGTTGTTGAGCATGTGGCCCATGTGCAATACGCCCGTTACGTTGGGCGGAGGGATAACGATGCTGTATGACTCACTCCCCTTTTTTGGCTCGGCATGGAAAAAACCGTGCTCCATCCAATACTGGTACCACTTCGATTCTACTTCCGCAGGGCTATACTTGGTTGCTAACGACATATCTTAAATTCAAAAGATGGCAAAAATAGGAATTTGCATTGACGCAATCTTGAAGTCGTTGATTGGCAATTGGAGGGTCATCAATTCAATACGAAGGGCGAACCGGCCAGGGATAGAAGTGGAAAGCCCGCTAAGGGTTGGATTGAGCGTAAGCGCGGACTTGAAACGGATAGCCCGGCCCGTGAGCGCGGGCATCTGCAGAGCAGCCGCCAAAAATTCAATTGAAATAAGACTAAATGACATTACAATTTTAGTTTTTGATTGAAAATATGTCATTATGGCTTAATAATTATGTAGGCACACTTTTTCCTGATGGGTGCTTGTGTTTCAAAAATCAATGTTCAACTAAAAAAACAAATCTATATGAGCATCATTCGTTATAACCCGGCTGATTTTGTACCCACCACATTCAGCAACCTGGTAGACCGATTCTTCAATGAGTCAGTTGCCCGTTCCGGTGGAAGTTCTTTCGTGCCTAAAGTGGACATTATCGAAAACGACAACGCGTTTGAGATTCACTTTGCCGTGCCCGGATTGAACAAAGAAGACTTTAACATTGAGGTAAAAGACAATTACTTAACCGTGAGTGGCGAACGCAAACTCACCAACGAGAAGAAAGACAAAAATTTCCACAGCATCGAAACCAGCTATGGATCTTTCAGCCGCTCTTTTTCGTTGCCCGAAAATGTAAATGCCGATAAGGCACAAGCCAAGTATAACAACGGCATTTTGGAGTTGACTTTGCCAAAAGACGAAAAGAAGGTATTAAAGCAAACCATTAAGGTAAGCTAAGAATTTGGTTTGAGGTTTACCCTGACGGGCGCCCCGAGGCGCGTTAGGGTATAGGTAGGCCCCTGCGTGCGCGCAAGGGCAGTGGGTGAACCCTGATGGAGACGTCAGGGTTCTTTTTTTCGGTACTTGTGATGTAAACACTTCGAAAGATAGAAGGCATCATCGTTTTTGCATGTGACGTATGTGTCTGTGGCTTTTTTAACGCGTAAAAACTGCCACTGTTTTTTACTACCTTTCCCCAATGAAACGCTGGCTGTTGGTTGCATTGGTGGTGGTATCGGCCTTTATTGGTGCCATCCTTGGGGCAATGCTCACGATCAGGCACGTAACAGATCAACCCTCATATAATTCTATTGAGCAGCGCCAAAATGTGAGGGCGTTGCCGGTGGCAAATTTCGATACTACTTATCGGGTGTCTGGTGGACTGAATTTTGAAAAGGCTGCCAAGTTAGTAACGCCTGCAGTGGTGCACATTCGCACGGTATTGGGTATGGGTAGTTTCAGCCTCAATGCGCTCGACAATTACATGAACCCCCATGCCCAGTCCTCAGGTTCTGGCGTGATCGTTACTGATGACGGTTACATTGTTACCAACCACCATGTGATTGAAGAGGCTTCTTCGATTGAAGTGGTGATGAACAACAACCAACGCTTTTATGCAAAAGTGGTGGGCAAAGACCCAAGCACCGACCTGGCGTTGTTAAAAATCAAAGCCAAGAACCTGCCGTTTGTTAAGTATGGCAATTCAGACGCAACTGCACTGGGCGAGTGGGTGTTGGCCATTGGCAATCCGTTTGATTTGACCTCAACGGTAACCGCAGGCATTGTTAGTGCCCGCGCTCGCAACATTGGGATCTTGCGCGATAAGAACAATTTGCAGATAGAGTCCTTCATTCAGACCGATGCCGCAGTGAACCCGGGCAACAGCGGTGGGGCACTGGTGAACTTGAATGGCGAGCTGATCGGGATCAACTCAGCCATTGCTACTGCCACAGGCAGCTATTCGGGCTACTCTTTTGCAATACCGGTAAGTCTGGTGAAGAAAATTGCCGATGATCTGTTGGAGTTTGGGCAAGTGCAGCGCGGGCTACTGGGGGTGCAAATAGCCGATGTTACAGCTCAATTGGCTGATGAGCAAAAACTGGACGTGGTGCAGGGGGTGTTCATCCGCGGTGTAAATGAAGGGAGTGCTGCCGAAGTTGCAGGCATTCAAACCGGAGACGTGATAGAGGCCGTCAACCGGCACCCGGTTGCGGGGGTATCAGAAATGCAAGAGTGGGTGGCGCGGCACCGGCCGGGGCAGACCATCGAAGTAACTTATCGCAGGGCGGGCACAACCCGCACCGTAAAAGCGGTGTTGAAAAAGATCGATGGATCACAACAAATGGTGCGCCTGGCAGCACCCAAACCCGAAGGCATTGAACTGCAAGACCTCACCTACAGCGAGTTAAACCGACTCAACCTACACGAAGGTGTTCGTGTCAAATCGGTGGGTGGCAGCCCGTGGACGAAGGCCGGCATTCCGATTGGTTTTATTATTACCCACCTGGACAAAGTGCCGGTGGACAGCACAGAAGACTTTTACGGCATTTTACAATGGAAACGGGGTGGGGTGTTAATTGAGGGCATTGAACAAAATGGCGAACGGGGCACTTTTGCCGTTGATTTACCCTAGCACGCTAACGCTTTACTTCCAACAGCTTGTGCTGGCCACCCGCTACCGAGTTGTTTTTTGCCTGGTTTGTCATCGGTTGATATTTGGAAAGCGTGGTGCGAGACCTTCAACACGTATGGCCGCGGGCTGTGATGCGATCCGTCAATTCCCCGGCAATTGTTGCAAGTAAATTCTGCTTTTTGTGAACACTCATAGGCCTCAAATGCAAGAAACCCCTCCGTCTGAGGGGTTTCTTGTTACCTAAACCTAAACCTATGAGAGAATTACTTCTACTGTTGCTGATTACAACGCAGAAGTGTTGGGTGAGTTACAGTGTTTGTAAAAAAAATTATTTGACAGGTAACGCCTCAATGCACACACAGATTTTGTGTAAGCCCGGTATGATCGTAGGCAAGTAATATCAACCCGATTGGGTCAGCGATGATGACAATCACCACTAAACGCCTATGCTCAACTTTGTACTCTTGGTTTGAATATCGCCCAAATAAGCTGGCACCAGTCTCGGCCAACGAAAATTTTATTTTTTCAGTTTCCCGGCAAATTGTTTTTTGAATTTTTCCACTTTCGGCCGAATTACGTATTGACAATACCCCGCGTTGGGGTTCAGCGCGTAATAGTTTTGGTGGTAATCTTCGGCCGAATAAAAAACACCCAGAGCCGTAATTTCTGTAACAATGGGGTTCTTGTAAACATGTGAGGTCTCTAGTTGTCGTTTGTAGGCTTCTGCAATATTCTTCTGATTGTCGTTGGCATAAAATACTGCCGATCGATACTGGGTGCCCTCGTCTGCACCCTGTTTGTTGAGTGTTGTTGGGTCATGCGTGTTCCAAAATACTTCCAGCAACTCTTCGAAAGTCACTATTGTGGGATCAAAAGTAATTTGAGTAACCTCTGCGTGGCCGGTGAGCCCTGTGCACACCTCGCGGTAGGTAGGGTTTTTTACTTTGCCGCCCGTGTAGCCAGACACCACTTGGGTAACGCCCTTCACATTCAAAAACACTGCTTCGGTGCACCAAAAGCAGCCTGCGCCAAACGTGGCGACCTCCCATTTCTTTGTTTCCACTTTTTTGGGTTGAGATTGTGCGCCAGCGTAGGCGAAGATGGCCAGTGCCAGCACGGTTGAAAATGATTTTAACATACGCTTTAAACCGATTCTGTCGACAAATGGTTTATCAATCTTACCGTTTTGTCGGGTGTGCGTCAATACCTGTTGTAAAAACCGCGTAGTTGTTGTGAAAGATTTTCCTGTAGCCGGTTCATGGCTTGATTGTAGAGGTCGTTGTCGTTGGGGGATGCCTCAGACCGTTTGCACAGGTTCAGTTGGTCGTTGGTGAGGGCCCGCTGGTCGCCCTTAAACACGGCCCAATTGTATTGCCATCGCGCACTGCCATCTACAGTATTGTTTTGCAAGTATCCATGGGTCGCCTCATCTGTAATGGTGAGCAATGCTTCGCTGCGTGCATTCTTCACTTTGGTGAAAATCGTGAGGGTAGCCTTCACAGTTTCCATGATGTCTTGCGTTTTGCCATCCGGCATTTTCTTTTCACCCACCTTAATACTGCGCTCAATGTTTTCGTTGCGAGAAGAAACCTGCACCCGGTTATCCTGGTAATAGCCGTTGAAAACCAACCGCAACACCTGCTGTGGCTTGATCGAATCAAAAGCATTGAGTGGTTTAAATGATAAAAACTGGCGCTGCAGCGAATTGATGATGGGCTGAAAGCTGCCGTAGTTGATCCGCGAGGCATTGATTTCTTCGTACGCTACGCGCAAGGTGGCATTGAATTCTGCCTGGTTCATCATTTCGATTACTTCCCGGTATCCCGGCTGGTAATCATTCGCTTCTTTGAAGGCGAAGTAAGCTTGCTTGGCATCTTCGCGCGTATTCTTCATCATTGACTGAACCCCGTCCTGGTAGCTTTCTTCTGCCGCTTTGGGCTTGGCGTCAGCCAGTTCTTTAAACCTGGTGACCGGGTTTGTGATCACCTTCATCGCGCCAAGCGAAGTTTTGATTTGGTCGTTGAGATAGTTGATGCGCGAGTAGCCGGCCACAGCATCGCGCCACTTGCGTGGGTCGTTTGAGTGAAGCCCGTTTTGAATTCCGGTCTCAATGAAGTCAATGGCCAGTGGGTATGCTTGCGTAAGCACTGCGGTAGCTTTTTTGTGCTGAGGGCTTCCCCTCAACCGGTTTACTGAGCTCAAAACGGCATCGTAATAGTCGCCTTGCTTTAGAGCCGACTTTCCTGACGAACATGCACTAACAATGGCGGTGAGTGAAGTCAACCACAAGACGAAAGCCAGCCAACGGGTTTTCATAGCAACTGCAATTTAGTGTGGAAGTTAGAGAAGGGATGTGTCATGCGGAAATGATTTTTTGTTGTTCGTTAATAGTTGCTGGTTGTTCGTTCTTTTCAAC
>DHLV01000282.1:22725-32034 GCA_002405445.1 Flammeovirgaceae bacterium UBA4659
ACCAGCACATCATCAATTAAGTTGCGCCAGTTGCCCCAACTGTGGCCTTCATTCACCTCACGGTAGTGGTATTGGCAGCTGTTGGCTTCCAAGATGTCTTTCATTTTGCGGCTTTCCTTGCTCGTGTCGTTGATCAGGCCGGTAGTCATTGAAATTTTCATGGTGGGGTTGGCGGGATTGTTGCACAACTGGTAGATCTGTGGCTTCGTCCAAAATGCAGGTGATTGAATGCCTGCTAAACCAAAAACATCCGGCCGCGTAAATGCAAAGTAGGTGGCGGTAAGGCCACCCATTGACGTGCCGATGATCGCGCGTTTTTTCGGATCTGATGTAGCAGAAAATTTCTTCTCAATTTCGGGAATCAACTCTTTTACAAAGAAATCCAGGTAAACGGATGACATTGCCAGCTCTTTCATGCGCCTGTTATTTTGCCGATTGATGGGCTCGCGGTTGTCGACAAAAACGGTGATGATGGGCGGGATTTTTTTCGCAGCGATCAGGTTGTCGAGCACGGTGGGCATGTTGCCCATTTGCGGGTGCATGTATTCGTAGCCGTCTGTTACGTAAGCTGCCGGTAACTTACTCATCGATTCGTATCCGGCAGGAAGGTAAACCGAGTACATCACCTGATAGCCGAGCACTTTGCTGTTGAAAAGCACATCGGTTTGCACACGTCCTTTGGGTGCATTTTTCGGGGTGAGGGTTTCGTCTTCTTTCCACTCGGGCATGCGCAACTCAGAGTTGGGGCTGCCGCCCCCTACACCACTCCACTGCTGGTGCGGGTTTTCGGGGTCGAGGATGTACGTGTCGCCATTTAAAACAATTTTGTAATCGAGGCGAGCATTTTTTGGGAACGCAGTTTTCAGCAGCCAGATGTTGGTATGCGGTACTTTTTTTCCTTTGTTGGGGAAACTGGCATCGTAGCCCCAGCCGTTGAAGTCGCCCACCCACGCCACCGCGTTTGCTTCTCCTTTGTAAAGAAAGGCTACCGAGTAATTCTCCACCAGGGGGATTTTTCTTGCATCTGCCAGCGACTGATACAGGGCGGATGTTTTTGTGGTGTCGTAAAGTGAACGGACGGCAGCAGTGAAGTTTTGCCCCTGCACGCTGGGCAGTGTTGTCAAAAGCGGAAAAATCAATAAAATATTTTTCATCATGGTTTATTGATTCAGGCAATCTGAATGGAACAACCAAACGACTCAATTTTTGATCACTACTTCTTCAGATGAGCGAACGCGAAGCGACAACAACGCCCCGATGATCATGCAAGCGCCACCAAATACCAATACGTAAATCGTCTGACCATCAAAAACTTTGTTGAGCAAAAACCCCAACACGGTAGCTGCCATGATTTGCGGAATCACTATGAAGAAATTGAAAACGCCCATGTAATAGCCCATTTTTTCGGCTGGCAATGAGCCAGAGAGCATGGCATAAGGAATGGAAAGAATGCTGGCCCAAGCGATACCAACACCCACCATAGACACCAAGAGCAAATCGGGATCTTTGATAAAATAAATCGAAATCAAACCAATGCCACCGCACATTAAAGCAATAAAGTGAGTAACTCTTCTGCTGGTGTATTTCGCCAGAATTGGTAAGAACAACGCAGCGATGGCTGCAATACCATTGTAAATCCCAAACAAAACACTCACCCAATCAGCCCCTTGATTGTAGGCTGTGGTGGATGTGCCAGTGGCGCCATAAATGTAGCTGGTCACTGCCGGGGTTGTATAGATCCACATCGAAAACAACGCAAACCACGAAAAGAATTGAACGTATGCTAAATCGACCATCGTCTTTGGCATGCTATTCAAATCTTTTACCATGTGCACCATGCCGAGGTACGAGCGACCTTGCCTGATGTACAATACCGCCAGCAAGTGAACCATTCCAAAAATTAACAATCCGCCACCCAACACGTATAACTCTTTCTCCAATTCCATATAGTTGATAACCCAAATCAGGATAGTGCCCACAATCACCAAGAACATCCCAACTTTTGAAAGGAGCGACTTAGTGCCTTCTTCATTTTCAATTTTTCTTTTTTCACGATTGCGCAGGTTTTGGTGGGTAGATTCCGGTGGATACTCTTTGGTGGTAAAAACTGTCCACATCACTGCGGTAAAAAGCATGAATGCGCCTAAGTAAAATGAGTACTTCACCGAATCTGGTATTTCACCATCGGGTGCGGTGTTACTTACGTTGAGCCAGTTGGTAAAAATGTAGGGTAGAAAAGATGCCACAATCGCGCCTATGCCAATAAAAAAACTCTGCATCGCAAAGCCCGTAGTGCGTTGCGAGGGCGGAAGCATGTCGCCCACAAATGCGCGGAAGGGTTCCATGCCGATGTTGATGGAAGCATCCATGATCCACAGCGTGCCTACGGCCATCCAAAGCGCCCACGCATTTGGCATAATGCATAAGCCAATCGATGCCAATATTGCACCGAGTGCGAAGTATGGCCGTCTTCGTCCCCAAGTAGGGTGCCATGTGCGATCACTGTAGAAACCAATAATGGGTTGAACAATTAAACCGGTAATTGGCGCAGCCGACCAAAACAGTGCTAAGTTATCTGGCTCAGCACCCAGTGTGGAAAAAATTCGGCTGGTGTTGGCATTTTGCAAGGCAAATCCAAATTGTATTCCTAGAAAGCCAAAGCTCATGTTCCAAATTTGCCAGAAACTCAGCTGAGGTTTGGCGGTGGCGCTAATCGTAGGCATGCACGTAGGTTTATCAGTTTATTTCAATTACTTCAAATGAATGTGGCTTTAAGGTAAGTTTTGCAACGTTATTTTCAAACTGCAGCAGCCCATTAAAATTTGTTTTGGCGTAAACTGGCACCTTGCCCAGTTCTACTGATTTTGCTTGTGCAGATTTGTTGAATACAACGATCACCTTTTTGCCGAAGTAGTTACGTTGGTAAGCCAACACTTGGTCTTCTGTTTTCAGCCAGGTGAAATCGCCATACACCAGGGGCAACGAATTCTTTCGCAAATGGCCGAGCTTTTCGGCTCCGTTCCGAGTGACAATCTCACGCGCGCTCAGGTTTTCAAACCGCATCATCCTGCGGTTGTCGGGGTCGTTCCCACCGGGGTCGCCAATTTCATCGCCATAATAGATCACGGGCACTCCGGGCAGCGTCATCATCAACGCTGTGAGGCACTGCAACTTGTTGTAACCCACGGTGTCGTTGATTTCGATTTTTCGTTTCCAGCCCGCCCGTTTGGCGTCTTCGTCAAAACGGATGGAGCCATCGGCATAGCTGATAAACCTCGCACGGTCTTGGTTGCCGGTAATGTTGCCCATCAAATGATGATCGCCAAACCACGAGATACTCTCTGTGATCGATGAAACCAGCCGTTGAAACGAAACTTCATCGCGGGCAAATGTACTCACGGCATCATCGTACACATTAAAATCGAACTGGCCATCTAACATACCCGTGCTCACATAGCTGCTCACCAGCTCGCGGCTGCCGTACGTTTCACCAATCTGGTAAATGGGTCGATTGATTTGTGATTTGATTTTTTTGGTGAGTGTTCGCCAAAAAAGTAAGTCGATATGTTTGGAGGCATCATGGCGGAAGCCATCGAGCTCAAAGTTTTTTAGCCAAAATAATGCGGAATCAGTCATGGGGTTTACCACTTCTGGTTTGCGCAAATCCAAAGTGGGCATAAAGGTATCAAACCAAGTAGTCAATCGCTGGTCGTCCCAGCGTTCGGTGTTCAACGTGCCATCGGGCAAATACAAAGGGGTAAACCACTCGGGTTTTAGTTTTACCAAAGGATGTTCTTGATGCACATGGTGTGCCACATAATCCAAGATGACATTGATATTTTTGTTGTGCGCTTCTAAAAGCAATTCTTGAAATTCGGCTTGGGTTCCAAAGCGAGGGTCAATGGTTTGTAACGACACCGGCCAATAGCCATGGTAGCCCGAAAATGTTGTTTTGGGGTCGGGGTATCTGCCAAACGCGCCTTTCGGATTGAGCGAGATGGGCGAAAGCCACAGCGTGTTGATGCCCAGGTTGGTGAAGTAGCCGTCTTTTATTTTTTGCGTTACGCCCGCTAGATCGCCACCGTAATAATTTGCTTTGGGGTGAATATTTTTATCGTTTACGGGTTCATCATTTTCTTTTATGTAATTGTTGAACCGGTCGATCATCATAAAATACAGCACCTGTGCCTCTTTGTCTTGGCGGGTAATTTGTTTCGCATCGCTTAACACCGAGCCTTGTTGCAACGGAATCAACACATCGTTGGAGATGCCTTCGGCATTGGCTGCCCACACCCGAATAAAACTGCGTTCGTTTTGATTGGCCTCGGTGGGAATGGTGATGTCAATTTGTTTTTCGCTGAGTTTGACTGAACGATGGTCAAGGAGGAAGTTTTTCCAAAATACCATCACTTCGTTGGCCGGATTTTTTAGCGAAAGCTGAATAGTTTTTAATTCAAAGTTTTTTGTAGCGATGATGGGAAGTTTTTCCGGGTCAGCCCTAGGGATGCGGAGAATGGAGTTCCATCCCCCCATACCGTTGTCTACCGAGTCTTGGTTGTTGGGGTCGCGCATTTCTTTTCCATCTACGATCAACAGGTATTGATAATTGCCGGGTGTCAGCGACATGTTGTACACAAAGCCGCTATCGGTCTTGGTGAAGGTGGACGATTGGGCGTTCCAGGCATTGAATTCACCCTTGGTGCGCACATCTTTTGCTGTACCGCTGAATGTTAATTTGATGTTCTTTTTGTTGGCCTTGCGCACGGGAATGGCGTAGGGTTGGCCTTGGTGCCACAGTTTGATACATGATATTTTTGTGGCCAATTCGCCTTCAATCGTCAATAAGTTTTTGTCGACTTTCTTGTTTAATTCTTTGGGCGCGCTCACCGAGTCAATTTTAGAAATGTCAACGACATAATCTTCTAAGTTGATCTCGTTACTTCCGTTTTGCAACGTAATAGGGGAGGCATTGCCGATCATCAGGTTTTGATCGTTGAACTTTATTGGCTTGTCCATTTTGCAAGAGGAGATGACGCAACTCAAGCATATTAATACAAACAGATTATTTTTCATCGTGAAAACAATTGATATGATGTTCCATAAGACGTCTGACGACTGATAGCAGACGAAAATTTATTCTTTTGATACCTTTCGCTTTTACCACTTAATCGAAATTTGTTCTTTGCTATAACCCAACTGCACAAACGGCAGCCCAACAACCTTTGGACCTTCGGGCATGGTATTGATGGGGTCGTAGTTGCTGATAGGATTCACAAAACGATAGTCTTTTCGTTCTACACTCGATGATTTTCCATTGACTAAAACGCTTTGCAAATCGAAGCCATGAAAAAACACGTTTACTTTTTTATAAGCCGAAGCATATGATCCCACAGGGGCGTCAATAACTAATTCATTTTCGTTTGGTTTGTAACTGATTTTGCGAGTGACATATTCGCCCTTTTCGTAATCAAACGTTTCGCCATCGTCTTCATACAATGTAAAGTCATTGTACTCTTGTCCTTTGTACACATGTACCTCTAACGTGTCGCTCAGGTCATTTACATTTTTGCCCGCACGTTCTGCCATCGTAATAATGGAAGAACCCTTTACGAAAACGGGTAGTCGATCTATCGGGCAATCAACCACCATCTCCCGGTTGCCGGCAAATGGTTGGTCATGATAGAAATCATACCAATTTCCAGTTGGCAAAAATACTTTCACAAGGTCTTTCGCACTTTCTACCGGGGCCACCAAAATGGCAGGGCCAAAAAAGTACTGGTTTTGATAAAGGCCGTTATACACGCGCTCGTCATGCGGGTGGTCAAAAGCCAAACTGCGATTGATGGGCATGCCTGTTTTGGCGGCATCATAAAACAGTGAATACAAATACGGCATCAGGCGGTAACGCAGCTTCATGTAATTGCGCGAAATCTCTTCCACCTTTTCTCCATAGCTCCATGGCTCGGAATCACGCGAGTTGATCATGGTGTGGGTGCGGAAGAATGGCGAGAAGGCACCGATGCTCATCCAGCGCGCAAACAGTTTCTCATCTGCATTGCCTACAAACCCACCGATGTCGTATCCCGTAAAGGCCAGGCCAGAGAGGCCCATGCTGTTGACAAGGCGAACGCCTGCCATCATGTGCGCATCGTAACTCACATTGTCTCCTGTCCAAACTGCCGCATAGCGCTGTATGCCTGCAAAGCCTGACCGTGTGAGGTTAAATGGTCGCTTCTTCAGCAGGGCTTTGGTTCCCTCATACGTGCTGCGGCTCATCAGCAAGCCGTACAAGTTACGCGCTTCGCGTGTGGTGGTTTTGCGCCCATCAAAATCAAATTCCATCAGGTCTGGCAGCATGTTGCCCCAGGTTGCAATTTCATTCATGTCGTTCCAAAAGCCTTCCACACCCAAGTCTGTGTATTCATGGAATTTGGCGCCCCACCACTGGCGTGTTTTTTCGTTGGTGAAATCGGGGAAATGGCACCACCCCGGCCACACTTGTCCGGTGTAGTTGCTGCCATCCGGATACTTGACAAAAACTTCTTCTTTGATGCCAGAGTCATAGGCTTCATAGCCGGGTTCTACTTTGATGCCGGGGTCGCACATCACCACTACTTGAAAGCCGAGTTCTTTGAGGCGGGCCACCAGTTTTTTGGGTTCAGGGAAATGCTTTTTGTCCCACGTAAAAATTTTGTACGCATCCATGTAGTGGATGTCGAGTACAATGGCATCGCCCGGCAGGTCGCGCTCGCGCAGTGTTTCTGCAATGCGTTCCACCTTAGTGTCGGGGTAGTAGCTGTAACGGCACTGCTGGTAGCCAATGCTCCACTTGGGTGGCAGTGGTGTGCGCCCTGTCAGGTGTGTATATGATTTGATGATATCGCGCAGTGATTCTCCTGCGATAAAAAAATATTTCATTTCACCACTGTCAGCCGAAAAGCTGGCGAAGCGATCATTCGATGCACCAAAGTTGAACAGGGTTCTGTAACTGTTGTCGAAGTAGATGCCGTATTGTTTCTGATGATGTACGCCTATGTAGAACGGTATGGCGCAGTACAGAGGGTCGCTATCGGGGCCGTAGCCATAGGCATCGGTGTTCCAGTTGATATACCCGCGCCCGCGTTTGTCCAGCGGACCGGTTTTTTCTCCGAGGCCGAGGAAACGCTCGCCTTCCTGCAGCTTTTTGTAACAGTTTACCTGTTCACCCAGCCAGCGGATGCCCAGCCCATCATCCTGATTGATGATGCTGCCGCCAAGGTCTTCGAATTGTATGGTCAGGTTTTTTTTATCGACTACCGTTCTGAGCACGGAAGTAGTCACCACCAGCCAGTCGGTTGACTCGGTCACCTCAAAGGCAGTCGCCAGCGGTGCGCCCACTACTGCATAAGAGAAGTCTTCGGGTTGCTGGCGTTGGTAGGCCCACACGCGCACCATGGTATCTGAATAGAGCGTGATGCTGAGATGTCCTTGTGTGGCGGCCATGTCAATGCCTTGTGCATGTTGTGTGTAGGAGATCAATGAACCTAAACCTGTGCTTGAATGCGCCATATTGAAATGATTTTTTTTGGAAAGAAAAATAAAGCCTTGCGTTTATCCTAACGGAAGTTTAACCAACGAGTAAAAATCAGTATTTGATGGGGAATGGTGAAAGCCGAATGTGTGATTTTATTGTGCGCAATCAGGATTGATGCATCACCTGCGCTTGAGTGATGAGTTGCGTATGATCAGCCGCGTTTTCAACACCTTGGTTTCTGCGGGCAACTCTTCTTGTTCTTTGTCTTTGCGCTCAATTTGCCTGATCAGCAGCCGTGCTGCTTCCTGGCCCATTTCAAACCCCGGCTGGTCAATGGTGGTCAATGATGGCTCCATCAGTTCACCAAAAAACCAGTTGCTGAACCCAACCACTGCAATGTCATCCGGTATCTTCAAGCCTTTTTCTTTGATCGCCATCATGGCGCCCATGGCCATGGGGTCGTTGTTGGTGAAGATGGCGTCCACCGCTGTGTTCGAGGTCAACAGTTTGCGCACCACTTCTTTTCCTTCTTCAAATGTGCCCGTATCGCAAGCCAAAATAAGTCGCTCGTCCACTGCAATTCCGCTCTCGGTCAGTGCGTCTTTGTATCCGCGCAGGCGGTCTTTGCTGATATTGAGGGTGGGGGCGCCTACCATGTGCACAATTTTTTTACACCCTTGTGCAATCAAATGCTTAACGGCTTCTTTTGCCCCGGCATAATCGTCTACAATTACTTTGCTGGCGGTGGCACTGTTGTACATTCGGTCGTAAAAAACCACAGGCACGCCTTTGGAAATAATGGATTCGATGTGGTCGAAGTTGGTGGTTTCGCGTGCCAACGAAATCAGCATGCCGTCAACCCTGGAATTGAACAATGTTTTAACATGCGCCACTTCGCGTGCGTACGCTTCGTTAGATTGTGCCAAAATAACGTTATAGCCGGCCTGTCGGGCTACGTCTTCGATGCCGCTGATCACCGTTGAAAAGAAAAAGTGAACCAACTCCGGAATGATCACCCCAATGGTGTTGGTTTTTTTTTGCCGCAGGCTCAGTGCTACGATGTTGGGCTGGTAGTTCAGTTTATCAGCCAATTCATTCACTGCCTTCTTGGTATCCACGCTGATGTCCGGGTGGTCTTTCAGCGCGCGCGACACGGTGGAAGGCGAAATGCCAAGCTCCCGGGCGATGTCTTTGATGGTGACTTGATTGAATTTCATCGGTTGCGCTTTTGAATATGAGTAATGACGTTTTTTTACGGGGCACGCAAGTTAAACATTCTCCGATCATCTCGTACTTTGTTTCTTCTTTAATGTCAGTGATATTGCAGCCCGCCACGAAGTTGATTACAAAACGTACATTTGTTCGTAAGTCCGAAATGAAAAAACAATATGGCACTTCGGTTTAAAAAGCCGGCAGAAATCAATGAGCACGGTTCGATGACAAGGTTAAATACAGGCCTGCTGATGCGAGCGTTGGTGTTGGTGCTTGGTTGCTTTGCCATGCACCATAGCGGCATGGCACAAATACGCATTCAGGTAGTAAAGCACCCGCCCTTCACGCTCAAAGATTCCAGTATTTTTATTTCAGGCACGTTCAATCAATGGAGCCCGGGCGAGGCCAAGTATAAGATGAACCGCGCAGCCAACGGGGTCTACTATTTCGACCTGCCGGATTCACTCGAGTATTTTGAATACAAATTCACCCAGGGCGGCTGGATTTTTGTAGAGGGCACCCGCGAGGGCAGCGTGCGGCCCAACCGCCTGTACGACCGCAGCGTTGAACCGAACTCCAAACTC
>DHLV01000282.1:32240-80850 GCA_002405445.1 Flammeovirgaceae bacterium UBA4659
AAATTGAGGGGTGGGAGAAGCAGCCGTCTTACACGATTGTGGTAAAGAAAATACCGAAAAACACACCGCCCGATGCCACTCTCTATGTGATGGGCGATTTCAACAATTGGAACCCCAGCGACAAAAGCTACCAGCTCAATAAACAAGTGGATGGCACCTACCGCGTCATTATCTATAACTCTTCTGAGAAGGTGAGTTTCAAATTCACCCGCGGCACGGCCGAGTCGGTGGAGAGCCGCGCCAGCGGGCGGATTTTGTACAACCGCGTGCTGGTGCACAATAAAGTGCGTGTGAACTCAAACGTAGTGATGGAAATTGCGGGGTGGAGCGATTTGCCGGGCGGCAACAAACTCTATGCTGTGTACGACTTGCTGCTGCTGTTCTCCTTTTTCCAGGGCTTGCTGCTCATCATTACGTTCCCCAGCATACAGGGCTATAACCGGTCGGCCAACCGGTGGCTCATGTTGCTGATTGGCCTCTCGTCATTCATACTGGCTTTGCGGGTAATTGCCAACTATCCCAGCATGGTCATGGCCTACCCCAAGTTGCAGTTGGTCTCTGATTTCATCTTCTTCCTCTATTCTCCGCTGTTTTACTTCTACATTCAACGGCTGCTGTTCCAAACCAGGCAAGCGGGCACACCGCGCCTGCAGTGGCATTTTGTGCCTGCGTTGGTGCAGTTTTTTGTGTACATGGTGTATCTGTTTTTAGATGACTCTACCTTCGAAAGCAAGTTGTATAACCAAGAGTCTGATCTGTATTTCACAAGGTTTGTGGTGGCATCGGTTGCCTTGATTGTGAATGGCATCTACTGGTTTGCCTCGCTGCGCGCCATCAATAAATACAAGATGGACTATAAAAACAGCAACTCGTATGAGCAAAACTTGCAGTTCCTCACCACAGTGCTGTTTATCCAGGCCGTTTGCCTGGTGGCCTGGTTACTGTCAGCGGGCATTGCACTGGTGGCCTGGTGGAAGGGGTACGATTTGCTGGCCGTATTTGAACTGGTTATTGAAACGATTTGGATCGTTTTTTCTTTCATCACCTTCTTTTTGGGGTATTTCGCCATTCACGAGCCGGACGTGTTCCGCGTTCCCGATGCTGCGTTTACCACCGCACCGGCCACAGCATTGGCTACCATACCGCTGCCGATTGGTGTGCCTGAGCCAAAGCCTGTAGAAGTTGAAAGTAATCCGGTAGACTCCCCAGACTTGCCCATTGAAAACCTCGAAGCAGAAGTGAGCAAGCTGGCCCAATACATGGAAACCAAAAAACCCTACACAAATCCAAAGCTTACGCTGGAGGAGTTGGCCAACAGTCTGAACATGCCCCCTTACCTGCTTTCGAAGGTGATCAACAACGGCTTCGACAAAAACTTCTTCGACTTTATCAATTCTTACCGGATTGAGGAGTTCAAAAAGCGAGTAGAAGACCCACAGTTTCGAAACTACACTTTATTGAGCATCGCTTTTGATGTGGGCTTCAATTCAAAAACGGCTTTTAACCGTTCATTTAAAAAGATCACCAATCAAACACCCAGCACCTTCTTCAACAACATGCGCGAATACTGATGGGACATGCAAAACTGAGTTTTGCCGCTCGTATTGATAAAATCAGGCATGGTGCCACGTGCCACATTCCCACATATTGATTTAACTATCTGATTTTCAAAAACATAATTTACATATTTGGTGTGACCACTATTTTAAAGTGGGGCGATCACCGGTGTTTCGTGCAACACCTTGCAAACGTTTCGGTGTGGTTTCTTCAGAAAACGGTTGCTTTTTAGAGGCGAACTTTTTGTTGAACCTTGATCAGAAATTAATCAACGAATCAAACGTAAAACTTAAACCAATTTCTATGACCAAATTCTGTACAAAGGTAGTGAAGTGCTTGCCTTTGCTACTGCTGGTGGCCCACATCGGGTTTGCGCAGCAGACGGTTTCCGGCAAAGTGACTTCGTCTGACGATGGGTCTCCCATTCCGGGGGTAAACGTATTGGAGAAGGGCACTACCAACGGTACTGCTACCAACAGCGATGGTACCTTTTCGATGCAGGTTGGCGCCAACGCCACACTGGTATTTTCGTTTATCGGTTATGCCACGCAAGAGGTTGCCGTAAACAACCAAACCAACTTCAACATCGCATTGCAAACCGATGTAACGGCCCTGCAAGAGGTGGTGGTAATCGGTTATGGCCAAACGGAAAAGAAAGATTTGACCGGTTCTGTCGTAGCCGTAGGTGCCAAAGAATTCAACCGCGGTGTGCTCACTTCACCACAAGACTTGATCACCGGCCGCGTGGCGGGTGTATCCGTTATCTCGAACGGTGGTGCGCCAAGTGCCGGTGCTACTATCCGCATCCGCGGTGGATCTTCGCTGAACGCTACCAACGACCCGTTGATTGTGATTGACGGTTTTCCTGTCGATAACAACGGCATTGCAGGCTCTGCCAACCCATTAGCGGCCATTAACCCGAACGATATCGAATCCTTTACTGTATTGAAAGATGCGTCCGCCACGGCCATCTACGGGTCGCGTGCGTCCAACGGTGTGATTATCATTACCACTAAAAAGGGTAAGCAAGACAAAGTAACCTTTAATTATAATGGTAACGTGTCAGTAAACACAGCTGCACAATTTGTGAATGTGATGAACGCAAGTCAATACAGAACATTGGTGAATGACCTTGCTTCCCGCGGTTTTTCTGGTATAGACCAAGCGGCTGTTGCCAAGTTGGGCAACGCCAACACCGATTGGCAAAAAGAAATTTACCGCGATGCGATCTCGCACGACCATAATTTGAATGCTGAGGGCAAACTCGACAACATCGGCTACCGCGTTTCCTACGGCTACACCGACAACCAAGGTATTTTGAAGGATACCGGCTTCAAGCGCTACTCTTTAAATGCTAACATCAACCCTTCCTTGTTAGACGGAGCATTGAATATCAACGCAGGGTTCAAAGGCTCAATCCAAGCTAACCAGTTTGGCAACGAAGGCGCAGTGGGTGCCGCGTTGTCCATGGACCCTACGCAGCCGGTCCGCAACGGAAATACGAATTATGGTGGGTTCTTCTTCTGGCCGCAAAACAATGGCACTCCTATTACCATTGCACCCGCTAACCCGGTGGCGTTGATTGAGCAAACCACCAACAACTCTACCGTTGAGCGTCTGATTGGTACGTTACAAGTAGACTACGCCATTCCGTTTGTAGAAGGCTTGAAAGCAAATTTGAATACGGGCTTTGACGTGCAACAGGGCGTAGGTTCCAACATCAATGCAAAGAATGCAGCATGGTCATCTGGCGGACCCGGAAGGCGCGAAACTTACTCCGGCAACAATACCAGCACTTTGTTGGATTTCTATTTATCGTACCGCAAGAATATCGATCGCCACAAAATTGAGGCAACGGGCGGTTACTCGTACCAGAATTTTGAGCGCACCTCGCAATCGATCACCAGCAACTTTGACGGCAGGCGCTTCACCAATTATTCCACCAACGAAAAGGGTGATACAGTGGCATTTGTTCAGCCAAAGAGCTTGAATACATTGGTGTCTTTATTCGGGCGTCTAAATTATAGCTTCGATGATCGCTTCCTGATCACCGCTACGTTGCGTAACGACCAATCATCTCGTTTCTCAAAAAGCACACGTTCGGGCTGGTTTCCCTCAGTGGCGGCTGCCTGGCGCTTAAGCAATGAGTCGTTCATCAAAGACGTTAAGCAGATTTCTAACCTGAAATTGCGCGCAGGCTATGGTATCACAGGCCAGCAAGACATTGGCCCTTCATACCCTTACTTGCCAACCTATACAGAAAGTACGTTGACGGCACAATACCAATTTGGCAATGCATTCTTCCCTACGTTACGTCCTAATGGTTACGATGCCAACATCCGTTGGGAATCTACGTCAACCATTAATGCTGGATTTGACTTAGGATTATTCGGTGACCGCATCAGCTTCACCGCTGATTACTACTACCGCGAAACAACCGACCTGTTGAATACCATACCGGTGGCCGCAGGCACCAACCTCACTAATTTTATTACCACAAACGTTGGCTCGCTCATCAACAAAGGTGTTGAAGTAACAGTAAATGCAAAGGCCATCGATAAGAACGACTTGGTGTGGGATATCGGCATGAACTTTACCAAAAACATTCCCGAAATCACCAAGCTGCTGCAAGTGAAAGACCCCAACTACGTGGGTGTGTTAACGGGCGGCATTTCAGGTGGCGTGGGCAATACCATCCAAATTCATTCTGTTGGTTTTCCTCCCTTTGCATTCTATCCACAGCAGCAGGTTTATAATGCCGCTGGTAAACCTCTGGAAGGGTTATATGTTGATCGCAATGGCGATGGGCAAGCCAACGAAAAAGATTGGTACCGCTACAAGAGCCCGAACCCTGAGTTTTTGGTGGGCATCAACTCCAACCTGACATACAAGAAATTCGATTTCTCGTTCTCGGGTCGCTTGAGCATCAACAACTACGTGTATAACAACGTGGCGTCTAACCGCACGTTTTATAACAACATTTACAATACAAATGGATTTTTCGGCAACGTAATGCCGGATATCTTTAACACGCAATTCGCCAACGCTCAGTACCGGTCAGACTACTACATCGAGAACGCCTCGTTCTTTAAAATGGATTTTATGAGTGCCGGTTACAGCTTTGAAAACATCATGGGCAGCAAGGTGCGTGGCCGCGTAGGTTTAACCGTGCGCAATGCGTTTTTTATCACCAAGTACAAAGGACTTGATCCTGAAGTGGGAGGCGGAATCGATAACAACATCTATCCGCGTGCGCGTGTGTTCATGCTCAATTTAAGTTTAACCTTCTAACATCCACTAGCATATGAAACAGATTTTGAAGTTGTCGATTTTTAGCTTGGTGGTGCTGCTCACCAGCTGTTACAGCGACCTGGATCCGAAAGATCAGGGAGGTAACTTATTGAATGCAACAAATGCTTACAAAACAGATGCTGACTTCAAGCAAGGGTTAGCAAAACTGTATGCCGCGTTTGCGGTAAGCGGTCAGCAAGGCCCTGCCGGCCAAGGCGATATCTCGGGTATCGATGAAGGCTTCGGCCAATACCTGCGTGCATATTGGAATGCACAAGAGTTGACTACCGATGAGGCTGTGATTGCCTGGAACGACCAAACAATCAAGGACTATCACTGGCATACGTGGACATCCAGCGATGTGTTCAACCAGGCATTGTATTACCGCGTGATTTATACCGTAACGTTATGCAATGAATTTATCAGGGCTTCTACAGGTAAATCAACTGAAGTACAACAATTCCGCGAAGAGGCTCGCTTCTTACGTGCATTAGCTTACTGGCATGCCTTGGATTTGTTTGGCAACGTGCCTTTTGTAACCGAAGCAGATGCCGTTGGTTCAACGTTACCTAAGCAAATTAACCGTGCCGACCTGTTCGCCTACATTGAAAAAGAGTTGTTGGATTTGGATGCAAAAGGACTGATGGGCAACCCTCGCTTTGAATACGGCCGTGCCGACAAAGCTGCAGTGTGGATGCTGTTGGCCAAGTTGTATCTGAATGCGCAAGTGTACACCGGCCAGAGCCGCGCCACGGATTGCATCACGCAAGTAAACAAGGTAATTGGCGGAGGATATTTGCTCGCAACCGGCAGCACCGCCTTCACCACTGCCTACGGTAAAAACTTTTTGGCAGACAACCACACCAGCCCGGAGTTGATTTTTACCATTGCCTTTGATGGCTTGCGCACGCAAACCTATGGAGGCATGACTTACATCATCAATGCATCGTTGGGCGGTTCCATGAACAAAGATTCTGATTTCGGAAGCCGTTCGGGATGGAGTGGGTTGCGCACCACACCTCAAGCAGTGGCGTTGTTCACCTCAGGTGACCAGCGAGATATGTTCTACCGTCCAGGTCAATCGTTGGATATCAACGATATTGGTTTATTTACAGACGGCTTGGCTGTTGGAAAATACCGCAACCGCACGCAAACTGGTGCTTTGGCTCCCAACGTAGGTTATGATGGTGGCGGCAATACATTTATGGATGTTGACTTCCCCATGTTCCGTTTGGCCGATGCATACTTGATGTATGCCGAAGCGGTGTTGCGTGGAGGTTCAGGCGGTTCTGCTTCTCAGGCACTTACTTATGTAAATCAATTGCGCACGCGCGCTGGCGCGGGTACCATTACCCAAGCGCAGTTGACTACTGATTTTATTTTGGACGAACGTGGTCGTGAATTGTATTGGGAAGGCCACCGCAGAACGGATTTGATCCGCTACGGCAAATTTACCGGTGGCGCGTATGTGTGGCAATGGAAAGGGAATACGAAGAACGGTCAATCTACTGCTTCATTTCGAGACCTGTTCCCGATACCTGCCGCTGACTTGGCTGCTAACCCAGGTTTGAAACAAAATGATGGATATTAACAACAAACCAGTATGATGAAGATGAAAAAACTATTCATGGTTGCGGTGGCAATAGTACTGTTTGCTGCCTGCGACAAAGAAGGCGATCAGGTAAAGTTGATCGGTGGAACAAGTGATATTACGCTGTCAATTTCATCCACTGCAGACCTCACGCTCACCAAAGCGCAGGAAAACTTCAGCTCCTTGCAGTTTCAATGGACGAACCCGGGTTATAGGTTCTCTAACGGGGTAAACACACAAGACGTCACCTACACGTTACAGATCGATCGAGACGGTGGTGATTTTACGGGTGCAAAAGTGGTAGGCCTGGAGTACAAGTCTGCACTGTCAGCTTCGTTTAAAGTTCGGGAGCTGAATACGGCCCTTGCCGGTTTAGAGCTGCCTGATGGAACGCTCAACACCTTCCAGTTCCGTGTCCGTTCTGTGCTGCCGGGCAACAATTCGCCTTTGTTTTCAAACATCCTGAAGATGAAAGTGGCAACGTACCTGGATGTGGTGTTTCCTGTACCAGCCAATCTCTATATTACCGGTGCAGCAACCCCCGCAAGCTGGATGGGCGGTGGCGATGCCGAAAACGTGAGCCAGAAGTTTACGAAAGTGAACACCTTCACATTTGTGATCAATAGCTTACAAATTAATGCCAACAGCGGTTTCTTATTCGTTCCAGTTTATGGCAACTGGGATAATAAGTATGGCTTTACCGGCAAAAAGGAAGAAAACAACCCCGCTGGGGACACGTTCAAACCCGGTGGCGAAGACTTTAGGTCGCCCGGTGTTTCTAGGGCTTACAAAATCACGGTAAACTTCAAAACCGGCAAATACACTTTTGAATAATTGACACTATGAGACATTTGATAAAAACAGTATTGGTGTTGGCGGTGGCGTTCACCATCAACGCATGTCTAAAGTTAGAACCCACTCCGGAGTTTACAGCACCGGCACCCGGTTCGTTTGCTGTTACCGCATCGGCACCTTCGGTGGCTGCGGCAGCAAAAGACTCTTTATCGGTTGCCCTCACGTTGAACTGGAACGACCCAAAATTCTCGGTGGGTTTGAAGAACACCAAGTTTACGGTTATAGTCGCCAAGGCGGGAACCAATTTTTCTGTCGTTGCCACCAAGGATTTTACCAATGCTTTGTCGGGCGGGCTCACGGGCAAAGACCTGAACGGCATGGCAACGAGATTTGGTGCCAATGCAGGCCAACCGATCACACTCGATGTGAAAGTTGTTGCCTCGCTACTCAACAACAACGAGCCGCGCGAGTCTAACGTTTTGCAAGTGGCAGTTACTCCTTTTGCAGGCTTTGGCCTCACGGTAAACCCCGCAGCGGTAACCACCAACTCGGCTACGCCCGGGCAAGCGGCCGCTACGTTTAGCTGGAACAAAGCCTTCACCGGATTTTCTGGTGTGATCACTTACCAATTGCAGCACGCGAAGGGTGGAACTTCTTTTGCGACTCCGACATCAATTGACGTAACGGGTTTGAGTAAATCCCTCACGCACCTGGAATTGAACAACATCGCTCTGGGTTACAGCATCGCACCTTCAGTGGCCGGCAATGTGGAGTTTCGCGTAAGAGCGACCAATGAATTTGGTGTAGTGAACTTTTCATCTACTGCCATTGTCGCCATTACGCCTTACATCAACATCAACTCGGTTGGCATTATCGGCAGCGCAACACCCGGAGAATGGGGAACTGACTCCGACCTTTATCGCGCTGATCTGAGCAAGCCCGCTGAGTGGACTACCATCACCTACCTAGTTGGCGGCAAAGAAGCAAAGTTCAGGACTGACGATGACTGGGCAACAAACTGGGGCGCAAACACTTTCCCCACGGGCACAGGAACACCCGGAGGCCCCAACATTCCAATCTCTACAACCGGATATTATAAAGTTGATTTTAACGTAGCCACTGGAGCTTATAATTTTACACAGGTGACAGTGCCGGCACTGTCATCAGTGAGCATCATTGGTTCGGGCACGCCTGGCGGATGGGGAAATGACACAAACCTCACCCAAAGCACTACCAACCCAAACATTTTTTCGGGTACGGTTACGTTCACTGATGGTGAAGCGAAATTTAGAAAAACAGGTGATTGGGGAACCAACTGGGGAGCTGCCACATATCCTTCGGGATGGGGAGTAGGAGGCGGACCGAACATACCCGTGAAGGCTGGCACTTTTTTCGTGGTGTTTGACATAGCTACCGGTGAGTATGCATTTGGGCCTGCTGACCGATCAACGCCATATTCAGACATTGGTATTATTGGCGACTCTACACCGGGTGGCTGGGGTGCTGACACAGATTTGATCAGAAGTCCTGCGAACCCTTACAAGTGGTCAAAGAAACTGACGCTGGTTGGAGGCCAGGCAAAATTTAGGGCCAACAACGATTGGGGTATAAACTGGGGTGAAAAGGCATTTCCTGCTGGTGTAGGCACAGCCGGAGGCCCAAATATTGAGAATGTCACCGCTGGCACCTATCAAATCACTTTTAATTCTCTTACGGGAGAATACACGTTTACGAAGTAGTTTAAATAAGCGAAAAGTCGGGGGCAGCGATGCCTCCGATTTTTTTTCCTTGACAAAAAAAACTGTAGTAGAATGATGCGAAGATTATTAGGATTAGCAGTTGTATGGATATCGTGCCATTCACTCGTTGCGCAAGTCGTTACCACCAACCCTACCTTTCCGGTAGCCAATCAGCCGGTTACCATCACGGTGGATGTGACGGGTACGTCACTGGCCAACTTTACGGCTTATGATGCCACCACCAATCCGGTTTTCATTTGGACGTGGATACCGCCTCGCGCGGGAGTTCCCACTGTGGATGCACCTTCTAACATTAATCCTGCATCGAGTAACACCACCGCTACCAATCCGGCCAAGTGCACCCGCATCAGCACCAACGTATACCAGATTACTTTTACACCAACTACGTTTTTCAACCGGCCGGCATCTGATATGCCACAGATTGGGTTGAAGCTCAAAACAAATAGTTGGAATGACAACCGCCAAACCGATGTTGACAAGTTCATCACATTCACCTCCGGCTTTGCTGTTCAATTCTCGCAACCGACCCAGCGATCATTCTTAACAAACCCCGGCACGCCCATCTCTATTGTGGCAGCGGCTTCGCAAACCGCTAGCCTCACATTGAAAGTCAATGGCACTACCGTTGCAAGCGTGGCCAGCGGCACATCACTTACCTATACGCACACCGTTACCGAGACTTCAGGATCAATTCCTGTTGTGTTTGAAGCCAACAATGGCACCGAGACAAAGTCGGTGAGCTTTACCTACACCATTCGCTCCGCCACGGTGCAAGCGCCCATCCCCACGGGCATAAAAAATGGAATCAATTACACAGCCGATGCTACCAAAGCAACCTTGCGCTTGTGGGCACCCGGAAAAAATTCGGTTTACGTGTTGGGTGACTTCAACGATTGGACCATTAACGCCAACTATCAGATGAAAAAAAGTGGCGAGTTTTTTTGGTTAGAGATTGCAGGTTTAACGGCAGGCGTAGAGTATGCATTTCAATATTTGGTAGATGAAACGGTTTACATCGCTGATCCTTTTGCCGATAAAATTTTAGATCCGGACGATTCGTTCATTCCAACCGCCACCTTCCCTAACCTAAAGCCCTTTCCCACTAAGGCGCTGTCTGATAAATGGTATTTCAATCGCGTATCCATCATCCAAACAGGGCAAGCACCTTATGTGTGGCAAACCACTAATTTCCAGAAACCACCCAAAGAAAAACTGGTCATCTATGAATTGCATATCCGCGATTTCTTTGACACCGGAAAGAAGAATTATCAAACACTGATTGATACCCTTAGCTATTTCAAAAGGCTTGGCATCAATGCCATTGAACTAATGCCCATAACCGAATTTAACGGCAACGATAGCTGGGGTTATAACCCCACGTTTATGTTTGCACCCGATAAATTTTATGGTACCAAAAACAAATTGAAAGAGTTTATCGACAAATGCCACCAAAACGGTATTGCCGTAATTTTAGATATTGTAATGAACCAGCAAGACTTGCCCAACGCCTATCTGATGCAAGACTTCAACTTCACCACCATGAAGCCGAACCCCACCAACCGGTGGTTCAATGTAGATGCCACGCACCCGTTCAATGTTTTCTTTGACATGAACCACGAGAGTTCGTACACCAAAGCATATTTGGATACGGTGAATTACTACTGGATCAATGAGTTTAAAATGGACGGCTATCGCTACGACTTGTCGAAAGGTTTTACCCAGGTAAACTCAGGTAGCAACGTAGGCGCATGGTCGGCCCGCGATGCCTCGCGCATCGCTATTTTAAAACGTATGTATGATAAGATTCGCACGTATTCCACCGATGCTTACGTGATATTGGAGCATTTTGCGGATAACGCAGAGGAAACAGAGCTGTCTGCAATGGGCATGATGCTGTGGGGTAATTTCAATTACGCGTATGCACAAAACACCATGGGTTATGCAAGCGGTTCAGATATCGGTGGCATGTGGTATAAGAACCGCGGGTGGACATCGCCCCATTCGATCGGCTACATGGAGAGCCATGACGAAGAGCGCCTGATGTTCAAAAACCTGCAATCTGGCGCCTCAAACACCATTTACAACGCGCGCAATTTGCCCACGGCACTTGATCGGATGAAGGCCGCCTTAACCCTCTTTTTCACGATTCCCGGCCCAAAAATGTTATGGCAGTTTGGTGCAATGGGTTACGATATATCGATCAATCAAAATGGCCGCACGGGTGCAAAGCCCATTCTATGGAACTATTATTCGGAGCCCGACCGCAGGGCGCTTTTTGATTTTGCGTCAGCGCTCATCAAACTGAAAACAACCTATCCGATTTTCAATACCACAGATGCTACCGTTACAGGGGGCAACGGGTTTGTGAAAGAAGTAAAGTTGAAGGGCGTTCCGTTTGTGACCAACCCCACTAAACCGGAAGAAATGAATGTACAGGCAATTGCCAATTTCGATACCAACGCGGCACAGGTATCCATCACCTTCTTGCATTTAGGTAAATGGTACGACTATGTGCGCGGCACGGAATTCAACATTACAAGCAATCCATACTCGGTGCGGTTGGAGCCGGGCGATTATTACTTGTTTACCGATGTGCCGTTGAAAATGGTGACTGGTATTGATGACGAAAACACGGTGATGACGCTATTCCCCAACCCCACTGCGCAGCAACTGCGCACAGCCGGAGAGGATGTAAAAAGCCTTACCATGTTCAACGCACAGGGTGCCGAGGTAAAGCCGGTCCGGCTGGATGCAACCACATGGGAAGTCAGCCACCTGGCGGCCGGTCTTTATATTGTGGACGTGACCACCGAGAATAGCCGGGTACGCAAGAAAATCATCAAACAATAACCTGAATAAATTCTTAACCAAACTGATAGCATGCGAAAGACTTTCATCGCGACATTATTAGTTGTTGCATTGCTTTCGGCACACGCCCAAACGCAATTTACCAGGGTTGAACCCGCCTTTTGGTGGGTTGGGTTTAACAATCCCGAAGTAGAAGTGCTGTTCTATCACAAGGATCTCAACCTCGCTGCCTACCAGCCCAAAGTGCAATCTGAAACGGTGAGGTTAAAGCGCGTAACGCGCACAGAAAACCCGCGCTATGTATTTTTGACCCTGCAGTTGACGAATGCCACCCAACCGGGCGTGGTACCCATTGTATTTACAGATGGCAAAAAGTCTATTTCCTACGCTTACCAGCTTAAACAGCGCTCAAAAGATAATAACCGCATTCAGGGGTTTACCGCGGCTGACGTACTGTACCTGATCATGCCTGATCGGTTCGCAAATGGCGATGTGAAAAATGACTCGTTGCCTGGTTTTTATCAAGGCGTCCACCGCGATCAGCCCTTTGGGCGCCATGGAGGAGATATAAAAGGCATCTCAGATCATTTGGATTATATTAAAGACTTGGGCGTTACCGGCATCTGGCTCAACCCCATCTTGGAAAACAATCAGAAGCGCGAAAGCTACCACGGGTACGCCATCACCGATTTGTATCGGGTAGACCAACGATTTGGTACCAATGAAGATTATGTAGCGTTGATCAACAAAGGTCACTCGATGGGCATCAAGATGATTCAAGACATGGTGATCAATCACATCGGCAGCGAACATTGGCTGATGAAGGATCTGCCTGAAAAAGACTGGGTGCATCAGTTTCCCACATTTACGCGATCTAACTACCGCAGCGAGGCGGTGTCAGACCCTTACCGTTCTGCCCGCGATTTGCATCTGATGAGCGATGGATGGTTTGACAACACAATGCCAGATGTGAACCAATCTAACCCCTTGTTTGCGAGGTACCTGATCCAAAATACCATTTGGTGGATAGAATATGCCGGCATTGACGGCATACGAATGGACACCTACCCTTACCCCGACAAAGATTTTATGGCTCGCTGGGCCAAAGAGGTTATGACCGAATACCCGCATTTCAATATTGTAGGAGAAGTGCTGATGAATGCCAAGCCAATCATCAGCTACTGGCAGCAGGGGGCCATGAACCGCGATGGCTATCAATCCAACCTGCCATCGGTCATCGATTTTCCGTTGACGAATGCAATCAATGCCGCGCTCAACGAAAAAGGCTCGTGGGACACCGGCCTGTCGAAATTGTATATGACGCTGAGTCATGATTTTATCTATCCCAACGCCAACGGCAACGTCACGTTTGTCGACAACCACGATATGAGCCGGTACTATTACAATGTGGGCCGGGACATGAACAAGTTCAAGATGGGGCTCACATTCTTGCTCACTACGCGCGGCATCCCCCAACTCTATTATGGCACTGAGTTATTGATGGATGGCGACTACTCCATACACCCCACGGTAAGGCGCGATGTGCCCGGTGGATGGCGTGAAGACAAGGAAAACAACTTTATACGCGCAGGCAGAACCAAAGATCAAAACGAGGCTTATGATTTCATGAAGAAGCTGCTCGACTGGCGAAGGTCGAAGTCCGTTATTCACGAAGGCAAACTCATGCACTTTATACCGCAGGATAACGTGTACGTCTATTTCCGTTACACAGATAAGGGCGACACGGTGATGGTAATCTTAAATGCGAACGATAAACCGATGGAACTGAAAACCGACCGTTTTGATGAAATCATGCACGGCAAATCTTCGGCCCACAACCCCATTTCCGGCCAGGTCTTCAACAATCTGTCGGTATTGCAACTGCCGGCAAATGCCAGTTTGGTGTTGGAACTAAGGTAGCGAGGTTTCACCGTCAATCACCCGTAGCAAGCGATTGTATTGGCCGAATTGGGCAGTCGGCTTCTTCTATTTCTAGATTAAAAAACCGAACTATTTGTGCAAAACGAACAATCGTTTTCAAATTTCGAAAACGATTGCGACATCGTTTTCGAAAAATATATTTTAGAAATAACGCGGGTTTTGATTGAAATTCGGCAAACAATGCCCTAATATTGACTTTGGAAACAATCTATGGTTGTTTCCCGCTTATTTAACTAAACCTTAAACCATTCTAATTTATGACCAAATTTTATCTGTTAATGCGCAGGTATTTAACGGTTGCGTTGGTGCTGGGAGTCTCGGTGGCTTTCGCTCAGCAAACTGTTAAGGGTAGGGTAACGTCAGCCGATGACGGTTCGGGGATTCCCGGGGTGAACATTCTAGAGAAAGGTACCAGCAATGGTACGGTGACTGACGGTGATGGTAATTATACCATCGCAGTAGGCGCGAATGCCACCCTCGTGTTTTCATTTGTGGGGTATGCGAGTCAGGAAGTAGCCGTGGGTTCGCAAACCGATGTAAGTGTAGCACTTCAATCTGACATTACCGCCTTGTCTGAGGTTGTAGTAATCGGATATGGTACTGTTAAGGCCATCGATGCTACGGGTGCTGTTGCCGCTGTGAAGGCAGAGGACTTCAACGGTGGGGTCATTTCTTCACCTGAACAATTGATTCAAGGCAAGACTGCCGGTGTGCAAATCACCTCGACCAGTGGTGCGCCCGGTGCCGGTGTAAATTTGAGAATCAGGGGTACTTCGTCAATTCGTTCCAATAACAACCCGCTTTTTGTGGTTGATGGCGTGCCATTGGCTGGTGGCGTAACACCTGCAGCGGCAGACGTTGGTTATGGTACGAACCAAGATACTAACCCGCTTAACTTCTTGAACCCTAGCGATATTGAGAGCATGAACATCTTAAAGGATGCTTCAGCCACGGCTATTTATGGTTCACGTGGTGCAAATGGTGTTGTATTGATTACAACTAAGAGTGGAAAAGGTCAAAAAGGTGTATTTGAATTTGCCTCTAGTTTGAGTTTAGCATCTGCTCAAAAGCGCTACGACTTGTTGACACCCTCGCAATTTTTAGATGGTGTGCAACAATTTGGTGGCGATAGAGTAGCGCAAAACTTTGGTGCGCAGACAGATTGGCAAGATTATATCCTACGATCTTCTTTCTCTAACAAGCAAAATTTGTCTTATTCAAAGAGTTCAAAGACCGGGTCAATCCGTGCATCGTTTGGATATGAAGATCAACAGGGTATCATTAAAAACTCATCAATGCAGCGTTTGACTGGTCGCCTCAATGGTACCAAGTCGTTAATGGATGATAAATTAAAGTTGGATTTGTCCCTGACGCTTTCAGGCGTTACCCGCGAGGACCCGCCTATCGGTGCGAGTGCTGGTTTCCAAGGTGACCTTTTGGGTGCAGCCTACTCAGCTAACCCTACTTGGCCAACTAATCCGGATTTCAATACAGGCGGTCAAAGAAGCCCGGCTAACATGCTTGCTTACTACAGAAGCAATGCAGGAACCAACCGCTTGTTGAACAACTTGTCAGCAACTTATAAGATCAACGATGCGTTGTCAGCAAAAGCAACTTATGGTTTGGACTACTCAAGAGGTGAAGGTTATACCTTGGCTTCAGGTAAGGCATTGAATGGGGGGAACGGAGTGACAGGATTTGGACAGGGCCAGTTGAACAGAAACCTAAACGTTAACCACTTGGTCGAATTGACCTTGAACTACAATAAGACTTTTGACAAGGTGCAAGTGGAAGCTGTTGGTGGCTATTCATTCCAGAGTTTCCGTAACAATTTTATGTGGGCAACGGGACGTGGGTTTACTGATTTTGTAGATTTCCGCGCAATGCGTGATGAGTTACGAGATTCTTATTATGCGGGTGCTGCAGCGGCTGGTTTTGCTGCCAACGGGCGCGAAATAAATAACTGGGGTGTGACAGACGATTTGCGTAACGCAGGTTCCAATACTTCAGGAGGGTTCGTGAGCACATTCAACAGTTCGACTGGTGATTTGTCACAATTCTTTTTCGCGAGACCTCGTTTTGCTACCGTAAAGGGTATCGGGGCAAACTACTATGATAATACGGATTACTTGCAGTCTTATTTCGGACGTACCAACGTCACGATTGCAGGCAAGTACTTGATCACGGCAACATTGCGTGTGGACGGGTCTTCAAGATTTGGTTCCAACAACCGCTACGGGGTGTTCCCTTCAGGTGCTATTGCGTGGAAGTTGCATGAAGAAGATTTCATGCCTGATTTCTTTAGTACGTTTAAGTTTAGAACGGGATACGGAATCGTGGGTAACCAAGATGGTCTCGGGTATGGTGAATTCATTAGACGCGAACGTTTTGCGGATGTAGGTATAGGAGACGACCGTCAGATCGTCTTGCCTGGAACGGCTCCACAAGGCTCGGTAAACCCCGGATTAAAATGGGAACAAACTTCACAATTTAGCGCTGGTATTGACTTTGGTATCTTCGGAGATAAGTTGAGTGGTAGCTTTGATTACTACGTAAAAAATACCACCGACTTGTTGTTGAGAATTAACGCTGCTCAACCAGCCGTTGCAACACAGATTTTTAGTAATTTGAATGCTGTAGTGGAAAATAAAGGTTGGGAATTTGCTTTGAACTATGCTGCGATCGAAAAGACAGATGTTTCATTGTCATTTAGCGGAAACATTGCGCATAATACCAACCTGCTACGTGATTTCGGTGGTGCACTCGATGCGGGCACTATACGTGGTCAAGGTTTGTCTTTGGCCTATGCTCAGCGTTTGGCAGGGGGCTATCCATTGTTTTCTTACCACCTCAGAGAGTTCCAAGGCTTTGATGCAACCGGTCAGCCCATCGGTGACAACCAAACTTTTGTAGGAAAGAGTGCTTTGCCAACTTGGAACATGGGCTTCTCGGTGAACGCACGGTATAAGGCATTTGACCTTGCAGCTTACTTCACTGGTCAGTTTGGAATGTATGTGTACAACAACACTGCGAACGCATTCTTCACGGCAGGTTCAATTAACAACGCACGTAACGTCACTCGCAATGTGTTGACCGCAGGTGAAGCAGGATCGGCCGAAGCAGCTGTTTCTACTCGTTTCCTTGAAAAAGGCGACTTTATCCGCATGCAGAATTTTACGATCGGTTATAATGTGCCAATGGGCGAGCAGAAGTTTATTAAGAAACTTAGATTCTATTTGAATGGTCAAAACGTATTCTTGATTACGAGCTACACGGGGCTAGATCCTGAAGTTAGCAGTAGCCCAGCAGCGTTTGATTTGTTGAACGGACTGCCAACTGCAGGTATTGATTATGCCGCTTATCCTCGGCCTCGCATCTTCACGCTTGGGTTAAATGCTACGTTTTAATTCAAACCTTAAAACTCAGAATGGAAATGAAAAAAGATAATAAATTCAGAAATCGAGTGATCATGTCCTCGATTACCTTGGGTCTGTTATTCAACGCTTGTACGTTGGATATCAATGAAACAGACTCATTAAAAACGAGGGGTGCTTCTGCCGTTTTTAACGGTGTGGCAGACCCTGCTGGTTCATTGAACAACATTTATAATGCTATACAAGGTCAAACTGAAGATCAGGCCAACCTTTATGCGCTCACAGAAGTGTCTACTGATGAGTTGTTAGTTCCTACTAGAGGTACTGACTGGGGTGATAACGGTATCTGGCGTACAGTGCACGTTCATACTTGGGGTCCTACACATAACTTTGTGGTGGGTGTTTGGAACGACAAGAACGGTGCAGTGTTGAGATGCACCGAGGTTATCGACCCATTGAGCAATGCTACTAGACAACAAGTTGCTGAAGCTAAATTTGCTCGGGCTTACAATATGTGGATTGTGATGGATTTTTGGGGACAAGTTCCATTCCGCAAGCCAACAGATGGTCCGGATGTGATTCCTTCTGTGCTGACACGGTCTGAAGCATATAACTTCATTGTGAAGGATTTGAACGAAGCTATTGCTGATTTACCCAACAGTGCACCTACTGCATCAAGTAAGACCCGTCCGCTGAAGGCTACCGCGAGATTCTTGCTGGCAAAGGTGAAGTTGAATTCAAACATTTATAATGGTGCCTACGGCTCCACTGATTTGGATGACGTTATTTCACTCGTGAATGCCATTGAGGCAGATGGTTATGCTTTGGTTGGCAATTATTTTGACATCTTCAAAGGACCGAACTATTCGAACACAGATGTAATTTGGGCTGTGAACGCAAGTACAGGCAATAGGATGTGGAACAGTTTGCACTATAATCAATCTCACACCGGTAACGGTGGCGGTGGATGGAATGGTTTTTCTACGCTGACTGAGTTTTACAACAAGTTTCAGGGACCTGCTGCTACCAATGCAATTGGCGGTGCACAAGAGGAAAGACGTGGGTATACTCACACACTTGCGTCCACGAATGCGTCAAACCAAGGTTTTGGTTTTGGTTTCCAATTTGGTCAAATGTACGGCTGGCGCAATGGCGCAGCTGTAGCCCTGCAAGACAGAACCCAAAAGCCATTGGTATTTACATTGCAGTTTGCTGCATCTGGTTTGATTGGTAACAATGAGACGACCGGTGCGCGATTGTTGAAGTACTCTCCAGCAAATGGAGCATTCAACTCCGGTGTAGTAATGGCGCGTTTTGCTGATGCACACCTGATGCGCGCAGAAGCCATCCTAAGAAAAGGTAATGCTGCTAGTGCACTTACTGAAGTAAATAAGTTGCGTGCGCTCAGAGTTAACACACCTGCACTGGCATCTATCGATTTGGCCGGCATGTTGGATGAGCGCGGACGCGAATTATATACCGAAGGCTGGAGGAGAAATGATATGATCCGATTTGGCGTATTCAAAAATGCCAAAGAATTCAAGCCAATTGGTGATGGGCACACCGATTTGTTTCCGATACCAGCAAGTGCCTTGCTGTCTAACCCAGGTTTGAAGCAAAACCCCGGCTATTAACATCGGGTTGATTTCTTTAAAGAAAAAGAGGCTTCGGCCTCTTTTTTTTTGTGTGATTATTTTTGTTGTTTAGAAGGATTTTTCGAGTCGTAAGATTTGCTACCATAAATATTCAGGAGGAAAGTGAAGAAGTCGCACCTTATACTCTTTGGCCTTGTTGTTTTGACATTGTCCTGCCGAGAGAATCATCAGCAAACGAACACTGACACGACATTGTTTACAAAAATGTCGGCAGCGCACACGGGGATATCATTTTCGAATGAGATTGAAGACAAGAAGGAGTTTAATATTTTTAGCTACAGAAACTTTTATAACGGAGGAGGAGTAGCGATAGGAGATATAAACAACGATGGACTTCCTGATATTTTCTTCACCGCAAACATGCAAAAAAATCGGTTGTATCTAAATAAAGGGGATTTCAAGTTTGAAGAGATAACTGACTCCGCTCGCGTAGGAGGAAATAAACCTTGGGATACGGGCGCTGTTATGGTAGATGTGAATGCAGACGGCTACTTGGATATATATGTGAGTAATGCCGGCAACAACGAAGGGAACAACCATGATAATGACCTATATATTAATAACGGTGATTTGACGTTTACCGAGAGGGCGAACGAGTTTAACTTGGCCAAAAGCGGATTTTCTACACACGCAACTTTTTTTGACTATGATAAAGATGGAGATCTTGATGCGTATATTCTAAACAATAGTAATGTCCCCGTAAGTAGTCTTGGGTTTGCATCCGACAGAGATAAAAAAGCGCAAGACTGGGAGAACATCCCACCACAAATTCGAGGTGTGGGCCACCTGCTTCTTCGAAATGACAACGGGAAATTTGTTGATGTGACAGAGCAGTCAGGTATTTACGGTAGCCTCATTGCATTTGGCCTGGGTGTGTTGGCAATCGACATAAATAACGACACCTACACCGATATTTATGTGTCGAACGACTTTTATGAGCGAGACTATTTGTATATCAACCAAAAAGACGGAACTTTTTCAGAACAGATAAAAGACTGGACTTCACATCTTTGTTTGTCTGCCATGGGCGTAGACGTAGCCGATATCAATAATGATGGATTGAATGACATTTTCATTACCGATATGATGCCCGAAAAAATTGATCGGACAAAAAAGGTAATGGAGTTTGACAATGTTGATGTCTTCAAATTGAAACAAGAGAGAGATTTCTATCAGCAATACATCCAAAATACGCTTCAGTTGAACAACGGAAATAATTCCTTTTCTGAAATAGCCTACTACAGCGGGGTCGCAAAAACCGATTGGAGTTGGGCCGGCCTCCTTTTTGACATGGATAACGATGGCTACAAGGATATTTATGTTACCAATGGAATGATTCATGATCTGACGGACATTGACTATGTGGATTTTCTGGCAAATGATGTGATCACCAATTTGATTAAAACCGGCAACAAGAGTGAAATGCTATCGATTATCAACAAAATGCCAGTGACACCACTGCCAAATTATGCTTATAGAAACAAACACAACTTAACCTTTAGCAATGTAGCTGATCAATGGGGTTTGGGTGCCCCTAGTTTTTCCAGCGGCTGCGCCTATGGCGATTTAGATAATGATGGGGACTTGGATTTGGTGGTGAGCAATGTGAACATGGAGTCGTTTGTGTATAGGAATGACGCTAACTTGAAGACTACAAACCGATATCTGCAGTTTAAACTCAAAGGTGTTGGCGCAAACCCATTTGCTATTGGCACTTCTGTGAAGTTATTTGTTGGGGGCAACATCATTTCGCAAGAGTTAATGCCATCCCGGGGTTTTCAATCCTCCATGGATTATACTTTGACTTTTGGCCTTGGGGCAGTAGATACAGTGGACTCGATTAGTGTGCTCTGGCCAGACAATAGGCTAACTACACTTATTAATATTAAAACCAATCAAAGGTTGTTACTTTCCCAGAATGATGCTTCCACCAAGTGGACTCCCATGAGTTCGGTGCCAACTAAAACACTACTAAAAGAGTTGGACAACAGCGTACTGGAAATACATACCGAAGACAAGTTCGATGACTTTGATCAAGAAGGGTTGTTGACTAAATACCTTTCTAAAGAAGGCCCGGCAGTGGCCAAAGCAGATGTTGATGGCGATGGTAATGAGGATATTTTTGTGGGTGGTGCAAAAGGGCAAGCAGGCGCCATTTACTTGCATGTGGGAAATGGTAGACTCAAGCGAACATCAGATAGCTGTTTCTCAGACGATGCAAATTTTGAGGACACAGCTGCAGCTTTTTTTGATGCCGATGGGGATGGCGATACTGACCTAATGGTTGGATCAGGTGGAAACACAGCATCTGATAAGACTAAGTTTCAAAATCGGCTGTATGTGAACAATGGCAAAGGCCAGTTCAAACGTGCTGAACTGGAGGTTCCGAGTGCTCGCGCCAATGTTTCGGTAATTGCCCCATTAGACTTTGATCAAGATGGTGACATAGACATTTTTGTTGGAGGTAGAAGTGTACCGGGCGTCTATGGCACCAATCCCCAACACTTGCTCTTGACAAATGATGGCAAAGGTTTGTTTGTTGACAGAACAGATCGGTATGCTTATGATTTGAAGGAGGCAGGGATGGTGACCGATGCTAAATGGATCGATATTGATGGCGATAATAAAAGTGATTTGGTCACAACCTCTGACTGGGGGACACCTACTATCTTAAAAAATGGTGGCAAGCGATTGACAAAATGGGCATCCAACTTAGACACACTGAACGGATGGTGGAGAACTTTGGATGCTGCGGATTTTGACAATGATGGCGATCAGGATTTGGTACTGGGAAATGCTGGATTGAATATTCCATTTGTTGCTTCGTGGAACCGTCCCATGAAGTTGTGGGTAAATGATTTTGACGAAAACGGAACAATCGAACAGATCATGACAACCCGCTATGACGATGGGGATTATCCTGTGCATATGAGAAGGGAGTTGAATGCGCAACTGCCGAGCCTAAAAAAAAGAAACTTAAAGGCAGCCGACTACTCAAAGAGAAGCATTGACGAATTATTCACACCACAAGTCGTTGCAAAATCCTTGGTACGGTCATCAAACATCTCGGAGACAGTAATTGCGGTAAACGAAGGCAGTGGTAAGTTCTCAATTAGGAAATTACCAGCGCGCGTTCAATGGTCGTGCGTGTGCGGCATTGCCTGTCTTGATATCAATGGCGATGGGCACCAGGATTTGATGATGGGTGGAAATGATTTTGACTTTAAACCACAATTTTCGCGACAGGATGCAAGTTTTGGTCACGTGCTGTTGGGCAATGGCAAGTTTGATTTTGAATGGCAACGATTTTCGGAAAGTGGCTTTTTTGTTCGCGATCAGATCAGGCATATCCAAATCATTAAAGATAAAAATGGCAAACAGTTTATTGTAACGGCCATCAACAATCAGAAACCGAAACTGTATACCTTGAATAATGGAAAATAACCGGCACATGGTTGGATGGCGGATGCTCGGTATGTTGCCTTTGGTTGTGTTTCTGTTTGCGAGCGGTTGCAACAAGGAGGCAAAACTTTTTGAAAAATTGGATCTCGAGCATGCAGGCATAGCTTTTCAAAATACAGTGGTTTCAGCCCCGGACTTCAACATTATCGACTTCGTATACTTCTATAATGGGGGAGGAGTGTCCATTGGTGATGTGAATAACGATGGACTGCCAGATGTTTTTTTTTCCGCTAATCAAGGTAATAATAAACTATACCTTAATAAGGGTAATCTAACGTTTGAGGACATTACCGCCCGAGCAGGTGTTGCTGGACAAAACACCTGGGATACGGGAAGTGTAATGGGTGACGTTAATGGTGATGGTTACTTGGATATTTATGTTTGTGCAGTAGTCGGATTAAAGAATCTCCGTGGCCATAATGAATTGTTCATTAACAATGGTGATAATACATTTTCTGAAAGGTCAGAGGAGTATGGGTTGGATTTTGAAGCATTTAGTTCATCAGCTTCTTTTTTGGATTTTGATTTGGACGGTGACCTAGATGTATTTCTTTTAAACCATGCGGTTCATACGCCCGAATCATTTGGCCACGCTAATTTAAGAAATACGAGAACAGACGAAACTGGCGGCAAGTTATTGAGGAATGAGGGAGGGAAATTTGTGGACGTCAGTTCAGAGGCGAACATTTATGGCGGTATCAATGGTTACGCTCTTGGCGTTGGAGTGGCCGATTTTAATTTAGATGGTTATCCTGACATCTATGTAGGGAACGATTTTCATGAAGACGATTACCTCTACATAAACAATGGAAATGGAACTTTCACTGAATCAGGCAAGAAGGCATTCACTTGTACCAGCAAGTTCTCAATGGGAAACGACATTTCCGATGTTAATCACGATGGTCTTCCGGATTTAATTAGCCTCGATATGCTGCCAGCAGACGAGGCGACTTTAAAAAAGTCCGTAGATGAAGAGAATGTTGATATTTTGAGAATGAGAACGCAACAATACGGCTACAACTACCAATACCCAAGAAACGCACTGCAAATTAATCTTGGAAATGGCCAATTTGCGGAAACTGCTTTGATGAGCGGTGTGGCGGCCACAGATTGGAGTTGGAGTGCGCTGTTGGCAGATTTTGATCAAGATACAAATCAGGATTTATTTGTGTCCAATGGAATTCCCCACAGGCCAAATGACTTGGATTATATCAAGTATGTCTCGAGCGAACAAGTTGTAAACGTAATCGGTAACACTAAGTTGGCCGATGAGAAAGCGCTTGCGCTAATGCCCGATGGAGCTACCCAGAATTTCATCTTTAGGGGTTCTGGAAGATACCGTTTTGAAGATAAATCAGCCCGTTGGCTTCCAAAGGAAAAAACATGTTCAACGGCTGCAGCTTGGGGCGATTTAGACAATGACGGTGACTTAGACATCGTGACAAACAACGTGAATGGCGCGCCAAGTTTCTATATCAATCAATCAAATAAGTCCGCTCACTACTTGAAGATAAAACTAGAGGAACAAAACGGCAACCGCTTCGGCATAGGTGCCAAGGTCTATTCGTACCATAAAGGAATTTTTCAATATAAGGAAATGTTTACAGTTAGAGGATTTCAGTCCTCTTCAGAGCCAGTGATACATTTTGGGTACGGAACCCACACTAACATTGATTCAATTCGTGTGATATGGCCTGATGGCAATAGCCAGTTTCTAAAAAATATTTCTGCTGATCAGACGTTGATACTTTCTCACGCAAATGCCTCATCATTCAGGTCAAAGAGAGCTGAAAAAAAGGAGCCAATGTTCTTTCAAGTCAATCCTGCTGATATGGGCATCACCTATCAGCATGCCGAGGACAATTACACAGATTTTCACCGACTGAAATTACTTCCCTATCAACAAAGCGATAGAGGGCCGGCCACAGCTCTTGGCGATGTTGATAACGATGGGAAGGTAGATCTGTATTTGGGCGGTTCAAAACACATTCCAGGTCAGTTCTTTCTCCAAGCCAACAAGACTTTTAAGCGTGTATTAATCCCAGATATTTTACGCGATTCCTTAAATGAAGATGTGGAGGCCGTGATGGAAGATTTTGATAAGAATGGTAAAACGGATTTATTGATAGCCACTGGTGGTGCTGATTTTTATAACAAATCAACGCCCTTGCTTGATACCTACTATCTTTCAACAGATTCCGGTTTTTTGGCAATGCCCATTTCGGGATTTTATGAAAATGCCGCTTGCACAAAGAAAGCTGACTTTGATGGAGACGGATATGTTGATCTTTTTGTTGGCAACGAGTCGGTATCAAATGATTTTGGAGCGATGCCTCGATCCATGTTGCTTCACAATGAAGGTGGGAAACTTATAACGGTGCAAAACGAAATTTTCGCGTCACTCGGCATGGTTACTGATGCCACATGGGAAGATTTTGATCGGGATGGACAGTTGGATTTGATTGTAGTGGGCGAGTGGATGGAGCCGGTATTCTTACGAAATCAATCGGGTAAATTCACGAAGGTGACACGTTTAGGTAAAAAACTGAATGGTTTATGGCAATCAATTTCAGCATTTGATATAGACCATGATGGAGACCGGGATTTAGTATTGGGCAATTGGGGCCTTAACTCGAAGTTTAAAGCAACGGAGAGAAATCCGATGCGTATGTATTATGGAGATATTGATGGAAACGACATAGCTGAAACCATCATAGCAGTTGAGAAGAATGGCAATTATTACCCGTTAGAAGGTTATGATAACCTAATTGCTCAAATCCCATCGTTGCAGAAGAAATATACGGCATACCGCGATATGGCTGGGAGAACAATTGAGGAGTTATTCACCCCACGAGAGCTCTCCAAGATGAAGGTGTACGAAGTAGATCAGCTGGCTTCGGGTTATTTGAGAAGCGAGCAACAAGGTTATACGTTCGTTGAATTTGCAGATGAACTTCAGGTGGCACCCATCATGGCTCAACATATTTATGATTTTGATGGAGACGCGCGCGATGAATTACTTGTAGCAGGTAATTATTTTGGAGTTCAGCCATTGCAAGGTCGTTTCGGTTCTTTTGGTGGCGCATTAATAAAAAGCGAAAGTGAGATTCTTTTAGGTATTGAGATAGGGCTGCATTTGATCAATCAATCTGTTCGCCACATCAACACCATCGGTGTAGAGGGTCAAAGGTATCTATTGATTACGATGAATAACGGGAAACCGCAGGTGTATAGATTATCGCGTTAGTTATGAAGAAAATTGTCGCCATTGTGGTGGTGGCCCTCGTGGCCGGAGTTGCTTATTACATTCTTGTAGTGCCGTACGAGTTTAAAGTGAGGTTTAGCACAAAAACGCTTCCAGGAGACGTCATTGAAACTATTAGAATTTGGAATCGATCTCTCCAACAATCTAAAATTGAGCAGGTGGTGGGCTTTGATGAACTTTCACAACAGATTTTTTGGGAGGGCAGTAAATATCACTTTGTTTGGAAATTTGAAGCAATTCATGATTCGTTGACAAAAATCGTTATTCGAATTTCTGAGCCAGAAAACCGCCTAACCAATAAAATACTGGTGCCTTTTGGTAATCCAAAAATTGAAGTGGACGCTGCTGCGATTTCAAAGGCTTTTTTTGATGTATTAAAGACTCATTTGGATATCACACGTGTAAAGATCATCGGAGAATCCAGTCTTGACTCGACACTGTGTGTGTGCAGGTCGTTGAAAACAGATCAGGTTTCAAAGGCAAACGGAATGATGAATGAATATCCACTGTTGATTTCATTTGTCGATGCGCACAACTTGAAAGTAAAAGATGAGCCAATAGTATGAATAGAAGAATGGGATCACGAGAACGCCACGTTGGTGTTTGATTTTTGTTTTCAGATACATCCGGTTGATGTGCTCCCTCCTGCCGAAACAGTTACTTTCAAGAAGTTTCGTGGTACAAGGGCATTAAAGGCTGAGTATCGCGGAAACTATATTACATCTGATAGGGCTTGGTATGCACTGCTCCGATATGCAGAAATGAACGGGTATAAAACTTCTGGGAAGCCTATTGAGTACTTTCATGATAACCCCAATCTTGGCATGAACGAGCGAAATTGGAAGGCAGAAATTTATCTTCCCCTAACGAATGACAAAGAATACTAAAATGACGGGCGCGGCACTGGTCTAACATGGTACGTTTCATTAAGGAAATATTCTTATCGCTATCCCTAGCCTTGATGTGTTTCGCGTGTCAAGATAATGAGCACGATAAATTTGTGCGTGTGCCTGCGGCTGAATCGGGATTGACCTTTACCAATACATTAGTGGAGACGGTGGATTTTAACATCTTCAACTATATGTATTTTTATAACGGAGCGGGTTTGGCGGTTGGTGACGTTAACGGTGACAACCTGTTGGATGTTTTTTTTACTGCCAACCAGTCTGTAAATCGTTTATTCCTTAATCAAGGCAATTTGAAATTTATTGACATCACTGCTGCATCTGGAATCGGAGAAAATAACAACGGTTGGGCAACGGGGGTTACGATGGCAGATGTTAACGGTGACTCTAGGTTGGATATTTATGTTTGTTTTGTAGGGGCTGATCCATTTGTAAAAGGAAAAAACCAGTTGTTGATTAACGAAGGAGTTGATAATAAAGGGATTCCTCATTTCAAAGATAGGGCCAGCGAGTTTGGTTTGGATCTAAAGGGCTATTCTACCCAGGCTTCTTTTTTTGATTATGATAAGGACGGGGACCTCGACATGTTTATGCTTAATCATTCCCTTCATAAGAATGGCACCTACGGAAAAGCTAACTCGCTCCGGCAAGAAACGCATCCTACTGCAGGAGATAAACTTTTGCGAAATGACAATGGAAAGTTTGTGGACGTAACCAAAGAATCAGGCATTTATAGCAGTGCTTTGGGGTACGGCCTGGGGGTGGTAGTGAGTGATGTGAACTTAGATGGCTGGCCGGATATTTATGTTGGAAATGATTTTCACGAAAATGACTATTTGTACATCAACCAACAAGACGGCACATTTTCTGAAAAGCTTGAGCAATCCATGGATCACACTGGCAGGTACACGATGGGTGTTGATTTTGCCGACTTCAATAATGATGCTTTTCCTGATCTGATTGCGATGGATATGCTGCCCAGTGATTATCAACGGCAGAAGGCGTCCGCGGCAGAAGATCCATACGATACATATAAGTTCAAGAAAGAATTCGGCTATAACGAGCAGTATACTAGAAACGTGCTGCAAATCAACAATCGCAACGGAACCTTCAGTGAGATTGGCCTTTTTGCCGGAGTGTCGGCTACCGATTGGAGCTGGTCTACTCTTTTTGCAGATTTTGACCTGGACGGCAACAAAGACATCTTTGTTTCAAACGGAATTCTAAGGCGTTCCAATGACTTAGACTACATCAACTTTATTTCTGACCCAGCCATTCAGAAACGCATGGAGGACAAGTTGAGTGAGGCAGAATTACAGTACATACAGAAAATGCCACAAGTAAAAATCAACAAGTTCTTATTTCTGAATAATGGCGATTCTACTTTTGCTAATCGTGCAAAAGAATGGGGCTTGGAGGATGTTGCGTATTCAAATGGCGCAGTTTATGCAGATTTGGACAATGATGGTGACCTTGACCTCTTGCTCAACAATGTTAACGATGAAGCATTTTTATATGTTAATCAGACAATAAACCAGTCAGAAAGTATTCCGGCATCAACTTTTTTGCAAGTGGAGTTGCTTGGTAGTTCTCCCAACACGCGTGGATTGGGCGGAAAAGTTTTTGTATACGCAAACGGAAAATTGCAGATGCAAGAGTGCATGGCAACTCGAGGCTTTCAAAGTTCTGTTGATACTAGACTTTCTTTTGGATTAGCACAGTCGCCATCGGCAGATTCATTGATTGTAGTTTGGCCTGATGACTCATACCAGAAGCTGACCTCGGTAACTGGGAATCAAAGTATCGTACTGAAACAAACAAACGCACGCGGCAAGTTTAACTACACCAGATTTTTTGATACTGCACAAATGCTGACCCAAATCAGCGAACAGATAAAGCCCGCGTTCGTGCATCGCGAAAATGATTATATCGAATTTGACAGAGAAATCCTGATGCCCTTCATGGCGTCTGCTGACGGGCCGGCAGCTTCAGTGGCTGACTTTAACAATGACGGGTTGGATGATTTTTTTCTCGGAGGAGGAAAGTGGCAAGCAGGTAAAGTGTTTATTCAAAATTCCACTGGGTTTACACTATCAAAGCAGCCACTTCTAGATAGTGACAGTTTGTTTGAGGACGTGGCATCAGTTGTTTTTGATGCGGACAACGATAAAGATATAGACCTATTGGTTGTAAGCGGTGGAAACGAGTTCAGCGGCAAATCAGAATACTTAAATCCTCGTCTTTATCTCAACAATGGTAAGGGCATATTTGAAAAACGCTCTGACTTTCCGGAGATAAATACCACAGGATCTTGTGCTGCGCTCGCAGATTTGGGCGGTGACGGTGACCTTGATTTGTTTTTGGGTGGCCGAGCGGTACCTTGGAGGTATGGGGTGCAAGCCGATAGCTACGTTTTGATAAATAATGGCGATGGCAAATTTACCAACGAAACATCTCAAGTTGCTGCCGAGTTAAACAGTTTTGGATTTGTAAATGATGCAATTTGGATGGATGTGGATAATGACCAAGATCAGGATTTGGTAGTGGCTTCAGAATGGAGACCCATTGAAATATTTGAGAACAAAAATGGCAAACTTAGTTTGCGGAAAACAAAAGGTTTAGAGGGTTTTTCGGGTTGGTGGAATACGGTTACAGCCGCTGATTTTGATAGGGATGGTGACTTGGATATGCTGGCGGGCAATTTAGGGTTGAATAGCAAGTTAAAAGCAAGCGCGGAGCGCCCATTGAGAATGTATGTCAACGATTTTGACAAGAACGGAAGTCTTGAGACAATTTTAACCAGCGTAATCGATGGCGTAGAGTACCCATTTAACACCCGAGACGAATTGACAAAGCAGATGCCTTCTTTGAAAAAGAAATTTCTATCGTATCAAAAATTCTCAAATGCCCCCTTCAAAGATTTTTTTCCAAGTCAAGTGGTTCAAGCTTCCAAGATGTATCAGGCGACTTCATTTGAGAGCGTTTACATAGAGAACAAAGGTGGGTTTGAATTCAAGTTAACAGCTTTACCAAGATCCGTTCAGTTATCTACTGCGAATGCATTTTTAGTGGATGATTTTAATAAAGATGGACACCTCGATGTTTTAGTTGGAGGTAATTTTTTCAGGTCAAATATTCAAATGGGCAGATACGATGCAAGCCACGGCCAATTGTTGGTGGGAACTGGGAATGGCAGCTTTCGCAGCATACCTGGGTCAAAATCTGGTTTCGCAGTGAAAGGTGAAGTTCGCCACATTTTGCCTTTGAAAGTAGGTGCCGTATCTTGCTATGCTGTAGTTCGAAACAATGACGCTGTTGAGTTTTTTGCTTTAAAAAGACACGAATGAGAAAAATAACAAGTATCTTATTGCTGCTGCTTTGCCAAATTGGAGCAATGGCGCAACCTGACTGGCTCATCGAAGCAAAACCTATTGACCCGAACAACTACTTTGGCGTGACGGTGGCCAATGGAATGGTCGGCTTGGTATCTTCTCCCGAGCCCATGAAAGTGCGTGATGTGGTTTTGAATGGAGTGTATGACTACTACCAGCGCGGCCGCGTTTCAAATATTTTGAAAACGTTTAATCATGTGAATCTGAATTTAGACGTAGATGGAAGGCGCATCGGCATCAGAGACATCTCCAACTACCAGCAATCGCTGGACATGAAGAAAGCAGTTCTCGTCACCACATTTGATGTGGGCGATAAAATTTCTGTAAAACACTCCATGATGTCGCTTCGCCATTTGCCATACACTGCCATGTCAATGGTTGAAATAAAGGCAAAGAAAGATGTGAAGATTACGCCCATGAGTGTCATCGAGGCTCCAAATCATTTGGTTGACGTTCGCAATACTTACAGCGAAATCGACCGGCCACATGTAAAACTTCCGCTCTTGTCATCAGTAGGAAAGAGCCCATCCGGCAAGCATACATTGGCTGCGAGCAACAGCATTATATTTTCTGAACCACATGGGCAAGAGCCGATGCTCATACATGAAGACTGGGACTACAACATGCACCTGGTCAAATTCAACAAAGCATTAAAGGCGGGTGAAACTTATTCGTTTAGCGTTGTTTCTTCAGCCACCTCAACCGAACATTATCAAGATCCGCTCAATGAAGCAGAGCGTTTGACGATCTTCGCCCGACTCGAGGGCACAGATCGTTTGTTGCAGCGTCACTTAGCCGAGTGGGAAAAATTATGGAAGAGCGATATTGTGATTGAAGGTGATGTGCAGGTGCAGAAAGATGTTCGCTTTGCTCTCTATCATTTGTACTCATTTGTTCGTGAAGGCACGGGTTACAGTTTGTCTCCCATGGGCTTGTCGGGTTTAGGGTATAATGGCCACGTGTTTTGGGATACAGAGTTATGGATGTATCCGCCCTTGTTGATTTTGCAACCTCAAATTGCCAAGTCCGTGCTTGAATATCGTTTCAACCGATTGGCTGCCGCCAAGCAGAATGCATTTTCGCACGGTTATAAAGGTGCGATGTTCCCGTGGGAGTCTTCAGCTGAAGGTACCGAAGACACACCGGTTTGGGCACTGACGGGGCCTTTTCAACAGCACATTTCGAGTTGCGTTGGTTGGGCCTTCTGGAAATACTATCAAGTAACTAAAGATAAATTATGGTTGCGCGATCGTGGCTATCCCATACTCAAAGAAGTGGCTGATTTTTGGACCAGTAGAGTAGAACGCAAAGGGCCGGGTAAATTTGAAATCAACAATGTGATTGGCGCCAATGAGTGGCAAGAGAATATTGATAACAACGCCTTCACCAATGCCATGGCGATTACCGTATTGCGCTACGCTACCCAGGCCGCCAAAGAACTTGCACTACCAGCCGACCCTGAATGGGAGTTGGTGGCCCAAAATATTCCGATATTGAAGTTCCCTGATGGAACCACCAAGGAGAATGCGACTTACAATGGTGAGATCATCAAACAAGGCGATGTCAATTTGCTGGCATTTCCACTGGATTTTATTACTGACAAAAATCAAATTGAAAAAGACCTGAAATATTACGAGCCGCGCTATTCGCCTGAAGGGCCCGCGATGGGCTTTTCTGCGCTGGCCGCAACTTATGCGCGCTTGGGGAATTTAGAAAAGGCAACCGAGCTTTTTGCAAAGAGCTATAAGCCCAACGAGGTTCCACCATTTGGTGTGCTGGCAGAAACAGCAGGCGGCACCAATCCTTATTTTGCAACAGGTGCAGGCGGTTTCTTGCAGGCAGTGATGAATGGCTTTGGGGGATTGACAATTTCTGATGCGGGCATTACCCAAGTTAAAACCAAACTGCCAAAAACTTGGAAGTCTCTGGAAGTAAAAGGCGTGGGCGTGACGAAAGTCAGTTTTTCGGTCAAGTAATTTCGTTTTCTTTGCAGCAAATTGATTTTATGAGACAATTTGTAGGCGCGTGTGCGATTGTGTTGGCATTGTTGTCCTGCACTTCCGGCAACAACACCGAGTACAAGGCAAAGGCTCAGGATGCCGGGTTTTTACACCGATCAATGAAGGCCATTACAGACCGCATTGTTCATGACATCTTCTCGCCCCCTGTGGCAAGCCGTATTTACACTTACTGTAGTGTTGCTGCCTATGAGGCCATCCTCCCTGGTGATACGAGTTATAAAAGCCTGGCCGGCCAATTACGGGGGCTAGATTCCATTCCACAGCCTGATCCAGCTAAAGAGTATTGTTTTGAATTGGCTTCTACGCAAGCGCTGCTCAAAGTTGGCCGAACCCTGATTTTCTCCGAAAGCGACCTTGATGTTTTTATTGAGCAAATCATGCAGGAATTCAGAGATACCGGCATGCCCAGCGATGTCTTTGAGCGCTCTGTTGAATATGGCGATTTGGTAGCTGCACGCGTGTTGGCGTGGTCATCAAAAGATAACTATAAGCAATCACGTTCTTTTCCTAAATACACGATCGAGAGCAACCCCGCCACCTGGCAACCGACCCCCCCGGGCTACATGGATGCCGTAGAACCGCATTGGAGAACCATCCGCACCTTTGTGATGGACTCTTCAGCGCAATTTAAGCCGGTGCCACCCACACCGTTCTCCACCGACAAGTCATCTCAGTTTTATAAGGATGCGTACGAAGTATTTACGATCGGAAAAGAGTTGACTGAAGAGCAACGCGCCATTGCCAGTTTTTGGGATTGCAACCCCTTTGCGATGAATGTGCGCGGCCACGTGATGTTCGCTACCAAGAAAATTTCTCCTGGTGGGCACTGGATCAATATTACACGCCAAGTATGCGAAGCTTCAAAATCATCCTTCCCAGAAGTGGCAGAAGCTTATGTTCGCATATCACTTTCCTTAGTAGATGGCTTCATCAGTTGTTGGGACGAGAAATACCGCAGCAAATTGGTGCGCCCAGAAACCTACATCAATAAACATATTGATGAAAATTGGGTGCCATTGCTCCAAACACCACCCTTCCCCGAATACACCAGTGGGCACAGTGTGATTTCGAATGCTGCCTCCGTTGCGCTTACCAAGTTGTTTGGCGACAACTATGCGTTTACCGACTCCACCGAAACAGAATTTGGCATGCCACCCCGCAGCTTCAAGTCATTTGATGATGCTGCAGCTGAGGCTTCGGTGAGCAGGATTTATGGGGGTATTCACTACCGGCCTGCTGTTGAGGTGGGCGCCAGGCAAGGAAGGTTGTTGGGTGAGTTTGTTTCGCAAAAGATAGTGACACGCAGAACGCCACAATAAACCACTTGTTTCTTAAACAGGGTTTCGCCAACTTCCCTCGTTAACGCAATACAATGGCGGAAAAACCCACGCTCTCATTCTCCCAAATCATCAACATGAACGTTGGGTTCTTCGGGATCCAATACAGCTTTGGCTTACAACAGAGCGCTGTCAATCCCATTTATGATTTTTTGGGTGCCAGCCCAGAAGAGATACCTTGGCTGAATGCCGCAGGGCCCGTGACGGGACTGCTGGTGCAACCCATCATTGGCGCGCTGAGCGATAAAACCTGGAGCCCGCGGTTTGGCAGGCGCAAACCTTATTTCTTTATTGGTGCAATCTTGTGCAGCATTTGTCTTTTCTTTTACCCGTTTAGTAGTTCATTGTGGATGGCTGCCGGGTTGCTGTGGATTTTGGATGTTGGCAACAACACGGCCATGGAACCTTATCGTGCTTTTATTGCTGATAAATTGAACGATGAACAGCGAGCCACCGGTTTTCAAACGCAGAGTTTTTTCACAGGCTTGGGGCAAACACTCGCCAATCTTTCGCTTTTTGTTTTTCCCTTAATCATCATTGGAAAGACGGGCGCCATACCTAATTGGGTTTTTGCATCTTTTTTTCTGGGTTCGGTTTGTTCCATCGGCACTATATGGTGGAGCATGCGTAGTACACCAGAGATTGTACCGTCAGATGATGAACTTCAAGAAATTAAAAATAAAAACCAAGGCCAACCGCACTTGATCATTCAATTTTTTATGTCGATTGTCACTTCGGTTTTAGCCTACCTGGTTTTATTGCTGCTATTGATTCCCACCATTTTCTATCGACCACTTTTAAAAAAACTTATAATAGCTGTTAAAAAAAATAGAGTTTCGAATTTCTTATTTGCTCAAAACATCGAAATCATTGATGCGATGGTTGAGATGCCCAAAGTGATGTGGCAGTTGGGCTTAGTGTACATGTTTCAGTGGTACGCACTGTTTTGCTATTGGCAAAACTCTTCCAAGAGCATTGCCTTGTCGGTTTGGAAAACAAACCCCGCTGAGAATCCAACATTATACGAGGAAGCTGTGAGTTGGACAGGTCTGGTGAATGGTTGGTACAACATCGTTACTTTTTTAACAGCGTTTGCGTTGGTGTGGCTGGTGAAGAAATCTTCTCCAAAAATAGTGCACTTTAGTTGTCTCGTGCTGGCGGGTGTTGGCTTCATCGCTTTTTCGCTGATTGAAAATAAGTACTTGCTGTTTCCAGCGATCACGGGTTTTGGCATTGGTTGGGCGAGCATGATGGGTATTCCTTATCTGCTGGTAGTGGGAGAAATCCCAAAAGAGCGATATGGAGTATACATGGGCATCATCAATATGATGATTGTGATACCGATGTTGTTGCAAACGGCCACCTTCGGCTATATCCTAAAAAATTATCTGGGCAATAACTCATCTAACGCTGTGATGTTTGCAGGTGTACTGTTGTTGATTGCAGCGGCAGCAACATTGCTCATTAAGACAAAGCCAACGGACAATGTTGAGCTTACTTCGAATTCGTCACATTAATTCTTATTAAGATGAATGCATATACAGCAGAATTCTTTGGTACCATGTTGCTTATCCTCCTGGGTGATGGCGTAGTAGCATCGGTGCTTTTGAAAGACTCCAAATCAGAAAATGCCGGGTGGCTCACCATTGTGCTTGGGTGGGGCCTTGCCGTTACACTGGCGATTTATGCCGTTGGCAATATCAGTGGTGCTCATTTGAACCCTGCCGTTACTGTGGCGTTTGCGATCAGTGGCGATTTTCCTTCCCATCAGGTGTTGGGTTACATACTGGCACAGTTTGCCGGTGCGATAGCAGGGGCTGCGTTGGTGTGGGTGCACTTTCTTCCGCACTGGAGCCGCACCAATGATGCCGCAGTGAAACTGGGTGTGTTTTGCAATGCACCTGCAATACGAAATATATTTTCAAACCTGATGAGCGAAATAACCGCAACGGCCGTGCTCGTGCTTGCGCTGTTGTTCTTTGGTGAGCATGAATTTACCCAAGGGCTGAAGCCGATGGTAGTTGGTTTGCTCATCGTATCCATCGGGCTGAGTTTGGGAGGCACTACGGGTTTCGCCATCAACCCGGCACGCGACTTAGGTCCACGCATTGCGCACTTTATCTTACCCATTCACGGAAAGGGACATTCCGATTGGGGCTACGCATGGATACCCGTTGTGGGGCCGATATTAGGAGGGGTGCTGGGCGTACTGGTGTTCAAGGCTATCTTTTAAACTTTTGTACTTGAACCGCAGGCCGCTCAATTCTATTTGTTCAATCAGGTATTCTTTTGCAACATGACGAAGTACATTATCGCACTCGACCAAGGCACTACCAGTTCGCGTGCAGTTTTATTCAATGATGCAGGTGCGTTGGTTGCCATCGCACAGCAAGAATTCACGCAGATTTTCCCAAAGCCAGGTTGGGTAGAGCATGACCCCGAGGAGATTTGGGTTACACAGCGGGATGTGTTGAAAAAAGTGATCGCAGATAATAACATACCTGCGTCTGATATTGTCGCCATTGGCATTACCAATCAACGTGAAACCACTGTGGTGTGGGAGAAAGCGACCGGCAAGCCTGTGTACCATGCCATTGTTTGGCAGGACAAGCGCACCGCACCGATTTGTGAAGAACTGAAGTCAAAGGGATTGAGCGGGTATGTTCGTGATAACACCGGTTTAGTGATCGACTCTTATTTCAGTGGAACCAAAGTGAAATGGATTTTGGACAACGTACCCAACGCACGTGCAAAAGCCGAAAATGGCGAATTGCTTTTCGGTACAGTTGATACTTGGTTGATCTGGAAGCTTACCAATGGAAAGAGCCATGTCACGGATTATTCCAATGCATCGCGCACCATGCTTTTTAACATCCGTGCGCTGGATTGGGACAAAAAGTTACTCAATGAATTGAATATACCCGCCAGTATGCTCCCGTCAGTAAAGCCATCTGCCCATCACTTTGGTGATTGGTCATTCAACGGCTCCCATATCCCTGTTGCCGGGGTGGCTGGCGACCAGCAAGCGGCTTTATTTGGTCAAGCATGTTTTGAACCCGGGATGGCCAAAAATACCTACGGCACCGGCTGTTTCATGTTGATGAACACGGGCTCAAAAATCTTCTCATCCCGAAATGGCCTGATTACCACCATCGCGTGGGGGCTGGACGGAAAAGTAGAATACGCACTGGAAGGAAGCGTGTTTATTGCTGGCGCTGCCATTCAGTGGTTACGAGATAGTGTTCATCTCATAGATCAATCCAAAGACTCCGAATATTTTGCTGCCAAAGCATTGGGATCAAACGAAGTATTTGTGGTGCCCGCGTTCGCGGGTTTGGGCGCACCTTATTGGGACATGTACGCACGTGGTGCCATTTTCGGGTTAACGCGCGATACGGGCAAAGACCATATCATTAAGGCTACGTTAGAATCATTGGCCTACCAGACAAAAGACATCTTGAATGCCATGCAAGAGGATACACGCATCAAGCTAGCAGTATTAAAAGTAGATGGTGGGGCATGTGCGAATAATATCTTGATGCAATTTCAGGCCGACATATTGGGCGCAGAGGTAGAACGGCCCGAGGTGATAGAATCCACAGCAAAAGGAGCAGCGTACTTGGCAGGCATTCACGTAGGGCTTTGGAAGAAGCAAGACATAGTCGAAAACAGAAAGGTTCAAAAACGATTTACGCCAGCCATGGATGATTCCATGAGAAGTAAACTGTATGCCAATTGGCAAAAGGCTGTTCAGCGAACATTGGGCTGGGCGAAATAGACGTTACTGGATGCTGGATATTTGATGCTGGCTCACTGCCTGCCAAACCTGAATAGTTACTTACTGTCTTCATACACTTTATCAATCTTCAATTCTCTTCCTTCTGCCGCTGCCACCGCCAACTGGTCACACCGTTCGTTTTCAGGATGCCCCGCGTGGCCTTTGATCCAAACGAATTTTGGCTTAAACTTTAAATGCAACGGAATATAACGTTGCCACAAATCCGGGTTTGCTTTTTTTGCAAAGTCAGGTTTCTTTTGCCAATTCCAAATCCATCCTTTTTCTACCGAGTCAACTACATATTTGGAGTCAGAATAGATAGTGATCGGCAGACCTTCTTTTTTGATTTCTTCCAACCCAACGATAACGGCCAAGAGTTCCATTCTGTTATTGGTCGTTAATCGAAATCCCTCCGATAATTCTTTTTCGTGCTTTCCGTATTTCAAAATGGTTCCATAACCACCTGGGCCGGGGTTGCCTTGTGCTGCGCCATCGGTGTATATCTTAATCATTCGTTGGACTGCTTTAAAATGTCTTGCTCTAACTTGTTGGAGAAATGAAATCCACAGCGATGCAATTCAGCAATAGTCTCTCGCAACGAAGAAATAATGCCAAGTTGTTTTGCTTTTACCAACACCCCAAGTGTCCCGGTAAAATCCAACTTTAATTCTGTCGCGATTTTTCTTGACTTCAAATCATCAAGTAAAAGCAATGAACCTTTGAATTCGAGTGCAAGGGTGATAGCTGAAGATTCTCTAAGGTCGAGTTTTTGATTTAGACGGTTTTGAAACAATTGATCGCGGGCAGCTACTATTGTAATCCAATTCGGCAAATCTTTACCAAACTCCCGTTGAACTTCAGGTGTAGTCGTGATTTCATTATAAATTTCATGAAGTAGGGATAGCCTACCAATCTTGTCAAGCACGATTAAGCAACTCGTGTCTGAAACAATAATTTTAGGCATTGGCTACGTCTCTTCTCAAGTCTTCTAAAGACTCGCTAAACACGGAGTATCCGAACGAACCCATTTTTTCAATGAATTCCCTTTTTGATATTCCTACTAACCCTCCAGCTTGCCCTGAAGAAAGTTTGCCCTGTTGATAGAGTTGGCAGGCCAGAATCATTTTCAAATCGAACTCATTGAGTTCAAGAGAATCGGGCAATTCTAGCGTGATTTTTTTCATAAGATAAAGTTAAGCAATTACGAGTAATTCAAAGGACATTGCTTTTAAAGATCTTTACCGCTATCGAAAGCAGAATAACTCCAAACACCCTGCGTAACACTGCAAATCCTGACTTGCCAATTTTTTGTTCGAGCCATGAACTTGAACGCAACACTGCATACACGATTACAAGATTGAATATGATGCCCACCAAAATGCTCACTTCATGGTACACCGCGCGCAAGGATAGTATGGTAGTCAGCGTTCCAGCTCCTGCAATTAGCGGAAAGGCAAGCGGTACGATGGAGCCCGTGCCTTTTGCATCCGGGTCATCTTTGATCAGGGTGATGCCCAAAATCATTTCCATGGCGATTATAAACATCACAATCGAACCAGCCACGGCAAAAGAGCCCACATCTAACCCGAACAATTTAAGTATGGATTGCCCCAAGTACAAAAACAAAATCATAAGCACTGCAGCAATTAGGGTGGCCGTTTCTGCGTAAATTCTTCCTTCTCTCTTTTTGATGAGGATGATGAACGGGATTGATCCCAAGATGTCAATCACCGAAAAAAGGATAAGTGTAACTGAAAATATTTCTTTGCTATTCATAAATGCAAAGTTAGTGAAATAGATTTGCTGATGATCGCCCCACAAAAAAGTGAACTGCAAGTCGAACGCTGGCGCTAAACGCTATTTGAATTTAGCTTTTATTTTTTCGGCAATTGCCAAAAATTCCTCTTTGCTCAGTGCAAGTTTTGGGTTGGAAAAATTGATATCGCTGGTGGCGTTGATGGGCACCAAATGAATATGTGCATGGGGCACCTCTAAGCCAATAACACTCACGCCAATTCGGTGGCATGGCACAACGGCTTTAATCGCGGCCGCTACACGTTGTGCAAACATCATCAGTTGTGCGATTTCTTCACTCGTCAAATCAAACAAATAATCTTGTTCTCGTTTGGGAATCACCAATGTATGCCCTCGCATCAGCGGATTGATGTCTAAGAACGCGATGTGCCGTTCATCCTCGGCCACAATGTATGCCGGAATTGCGCGGTGGATGATTCTGGTGAAGACCGATGCCATTGGTTATGCTTCGATTGTCACTACTTCAAATTCCATTTCACCTGCGGGCGTTTTGATTTTGGCGCTGTCGCCCTTCTTTTTCCCCAGCAGCCCTTTGCCAATGGGCGACTGTGTCGAAATCTTTCCGGCTTTCAGGTCAGCCTCCTCTTCGGCCACCAATGTGTAGGTAACCGTTGCACCATTTTTTTTGTTTTTGATGGTCACTTTCGAAAGTATCGAAACGGTAGAGGTGTCGATTTTTGTTTCATCAATTAAACGGGCATTGCCAACAATCTCTTCGAGCTTCGCTATTTTTGCTTCGAGGTGCCCTTGTGCATCTTTGGCTGCATCATACTCGGCATTCTCGCTCAGGTCGCCTTTGTCTCGCGCTTCGGCTATCTGCCGGGCAATCTCTGCACGGCCTTTTGTTTTCAGCTCGTTCAACTCGCGTGTTAATTTCTCCAACCCTTCTTTAGTATAATATGATACCTGCTTTGCCATATTCTGTTTTGATTGACTCACCAAAAAAACAAACAACGGCCATGAGGCCGTTGCGTGTACAAAGGTAAAATTTTTGCGTGCTATTCCAAACCGCTAGCCTCCCACCAGCTCGGGTAGCGTGGTTTTGATCTGCGCCAGCAATTCATCGTCAAACCTGGCTAGGTAAAGGGTTTTTGCTTTGGCCAGTTGCTCAATGGTAAGGCCTTTTGCACCGCGCAGGTCAGCTTTGTATAAGCTCGCGTTTTCAAAGTCTGCGCCCATCACATAACTGTTTTGTAAATTCGCCTCCATCAAACACGCATTCTTAAAATTTGATTTGATCAGGAAAGCATTTTCAAATTGCGCCTTGATCAAAAACGCATCTTTAAAATTGGCGCCACTGGCATAGGCGCCCTTTAAATTTGCCTGATTGAGGTTGGCATTTTCAAGATTGGTTTGGTTCAACCTTGTGTTTTCTAGATTTGTTTCAATTAGTGAAGCGCTTTGCAAGTTTGTGGAGTTGAGATTAGAACTGTGCAGGTTTACATAATTCAGGTTGGTGCGCACCAAGTGACAGTTTACCAAATTGATTTCGTGAATCTTGTGGCGGTTTAAACGCTTGATATTACCCACAGTACGGAAGGCAGCTTCTTCCGATTCCCATAACCGAAAGTCGTCAATCTCATCTTTGTAAGTGCGTATGCGCTGCCTTATTTCGCCATTTTGGTTGAGCCAATACAACAATATGCCGATGACGGCAATATCGAATATCATTCCGTGTGCTTCCGCCAAAATCTGTGCCCAAAAATTACTGAAATCGCTCAGGTAGTACGGCAGGCTCAAGCCAATGACCAATGCAAACACAATTCCCAAAACAATGGCACTGGTCAGCAGTGGTTTTTCCACTATCTCGTCAAACTTCTCTACGAATCGCTCCTTCAAGTTCTTCGGTTTTGCCATTGTTTGCCGTTTGCGGTAAGATGCAGACAAATATAATCGCTTTCGTTCGCCATTGGTCGGGGCTCTCAAATATTAAATGCACCGGAGCCTACAACAGTAAATGGAGGGTTAGAAAATAGATGGTGAGGCCCAGTAAGTCGCTGGTGGTGGTGATAAATGGCCCCGAAGCGAGTGCGGGGTTGAGCCCCATTCTGCTCAAAATCAGTGGGGTGAGGGTGCCCACAAATGAAGAAAACAAAACCACTCCAAAAAGGGCCAGTGAAACAATCAACGACAAACGTTGGTTGTCGAACAGCAGTAACGTGGCTGCCAGCACAATGAGTGACAAAAAGAATCCGTTGAGCATCGCCACACTAAAAACCTTGCTGAGCCTTTTGTACAGTCCTTCATCTACAAAATTCGGGTTTACCAAACTCTGCACCACCAACGAAGAAGATTGAATGCCCACATTTCCACCCGTGGCCTGAATGAGGGGAACAAAAAATGCGATGGCTGTGATTCTCGCCATTTCCTGCTCAAAAAATCCCATAAACCGTGCGCTCAGCATACCGCCAAAGATTCCGATCAGCAGCCACGGCAAGCGTGCGCGCGTATTCTTCCAAACGGTGTCGTCTTCTTCTACATCCTCTGAAATACCCGACATAATCTGCCGCTCTTCCTCAGCCTGCTCAGTGATCACGTCTACCACATCGTCTATGGTGATGCGGCCCACCAGTTGCCCTTGTGAATTCACGACCGGCACCGATTCCATGTCATACTTTTTCATGATTTCGGCTACTTCCCGGTCTTCCATATATGTTTCAACTGCGACCACATCATCATCGTAGATGTCTTGCACAATCGTTTTTGGATCTGTCAGGATCAACTTTTGTAACGCCACCCGACCCAGCAATTTATCATTGTCATCCACCACATATACCGCATAGAACTTGGTTACGTTTTCGGCCTGCTTACGGATTTCTTCCACACATTGCACAACAGTCCAATGATTGCGTGCTTTGATCAATTCCTTGGCCATCAAACCCCCCGCTACATTGGCATCGTAACGCAGCAGGTCAATTACCTGCGAGCGCAGCAGCGGATCGAGCAGCACAATAATCTCTTCGCTGGTCTTGATGGGTAGCTCATTTAATATATCGGCTGCGTCATCTGAATCGAGTTGATTGACAATTGCCCCGATTTCGGTGGGGTCATAGATGGCGAGAAATTTTTTTCTGGTGTCGGTGTCAAGGTCGTTAATGATTTTTGATCTCACCTCAAGGGAGAGCAGTTCCAGCACGTATTTGGATTCTTTGCTGTTGAACTCGTAAAGCAGCGTGGTAATGTCTGCTGGGTTGATATCCTCAAGGGTTTCTCTGATGAAGTTGGCATCATGCTCGTCCAGCGCTTGCTGGAAGCGATCGCGGAACTCAGTGGTCAACTCAAACTCAACATACTGCATTACCCTTGCTCTATCAACTGGGTGAGTGAAATAAACTGTTCAACCGACAATTGCTCGGCTCGTTTGTCCATCAGGGGCAAGGCCAAAATTGTGGCGTTCAAATTTAAAGGTTTGAGTGCGTTTCGCAAGGTCTTTCTCCTGTTTTGGAACGATTGCTTCACCACTTTCCTGAATAATGCTTCATCACAACCCAGCGTAACCCGATTGTTGCGCGTAAGGCGAACGACTGCAGACATCACCTTTGGAGGTGGAAAAAAAACACCGGGAGGTACTTTAAACAGGTATTCGATATTGTAATAGGCTTGCAACAGCACACTTAAAATCCCGTAGGTTTTGCTCCCCTCTTTTTCAGCGATGCGATCGGCAACCTCTTTTTGCAACATGCAAACCACTTGCTTTACCTGCTGCCGATTGTCCAATATTTTGAAAAATATCTGTGATGAAATATTGTAGGGGAAGTTACCGATCAAGTGGAAGTCACCCGGTACTCGTTCCTGTAAATTCATTTCCAGAAAATCACCCTCCACAATTCGGCCGGCCAGTGTGGGGAAATGTGTCTTGAGAAATGCCACAGACTCACGGTCGATTTCGAAAAGGGTCAGTGAAATGTTCGGCTTGGCCAAAAGGTAGCGGGTAAGCACGCCCGTGCCAGGCCCTACCTCAACTACCTGCGAGGGGCTGTGCGGCAATACCAAACCATCCACAATCTTTTGTGCAATGTGTTGGTCTTTCAAAAAATGCTGGCCGAGAGATTTTTTAGGACGCACCATCTGTTGTGAATTATCAAGCGGCAAGGTATCAGGGTTTTTTGACAATCCGGCATTTTGCGCAGGGGGTAGAATACCGAGTGAGAAAGGGCGCCCCAACGTTTACCTTGCCGGTGGCACCCTTTTGGGTTGAGCATTAACAATCGCCAAGCCGATCGTCAAAAATCTTAAATACTCTGTTAACTTGCATGTTGAAACCTATTATTGGCATGTCTCAAATCCCTAACGATAAACCCCGCATTGGCATCACGATGGGTGACCTCAATGGCATTGGGCCGGAGGTGGTCATCAAAGCCCTGGCTGACCATCGCATTCTGAGTATGATTGTGCCGGTGGTGTACGGATCTACGCGTGCGCTTTCATACTACCGCAAGCTGATGAACCTGGAGGAATTCAACTATAGCCAGGTGAAAATGAAAGGCCAGTTTTTTCCAAAGTCAATCAACGTTGTCAACTGTTGGGAAGACGTTGTCGAGATTACGCCCGGGCTACCTTCGCGCCAAAGCGGCAAGGCCGCACTACTCTCGCTGAAGAAAGTGGTGGAAGAGGCGCGAGAAGGGCTCATCGATGGATTTGTGACCGGGCCGATCGATAAAAATACAATCCATGGCGATGACTTTCCCTACCGTGGCCATACGGAATATCTCACCAAAGAATTTGACGCAACTGAAAGTCTGATGCTGATGGTGGGCAATAATCTGAAAGTGGGATTGGTGACCGAACACCTGCCGGTGAAAGACATTGCCAGCCACATTACAAAAGAGCGCGTGGAGTTGAAGATACGCTTGCTGGAATTATCTCTGAAGAAGGATTTTCAAACGCAGAAGCCGAAAATTGCTGTGTTGGGGCTGAACCCGCATGCAGGTGACGAGGGCCTGCTCGGCAGTGAAGAAAACAACATCATCAAGCCGGTGATCACCGACCTGAAATCCAAGGGCAAGTTGATTTTTGGCCCTTTTCCGGCAGACGGCTTTTTTGCAGCAGGCCAACACACCAAATACGATGCAGTGCTTGCAATGTACCACGATCAGGGGCTGGTGGCATTTAAGACCTTGGCGTTTGACAATGGGGTAAACTTTACTGCGGGTCTTCCGGTAGTGCGTACTTCGCCCGACCATGGCACGGCCTACAACATTGCGGGCAAGAACCTGGCCGATGAGTCATCGTTGCGCCAAGCGATTTTTATGGCATGCGATATTGTGCGAAACCGCCAGCAGCAGGTAGAAAAGTGAGGCAAGGGGTTTACTTTAGTCAAAAAGACCGGTGAGAAACATCTTTTCCAAACAAAAGTTATAATTACGTTGGATATGGACATTGTTACCAAAAAGCAGCTCAACATACTGATACAGTTGGCCCAGGTAGACAAACACTTTGCCAAGGCTGAACGCGACATGATCTTTCGCATCGCCAAAGAGCGGAATTTCTCTGAAGAAGAGGTGAAAAAACTGATTATTGAGCCCGAACCGATTGATACACTGGGTGCACTTTCGAACGATAAAAAATTTGAATACCTCCATGCATGCATCGCGCTGATTCATGTAGACCACAACCTTTTTGACAGCGAACTGCTGTTCTGCACCAGCATCGCCATCAAGCTGGGTTTTAAGAAAAATGCAGTTGACTTTTTTATCGAAAACTTTGAGAAAATGCCCCTAGAACTGATAAAATCAAGGCTTTTGGCCGAATACCTGTAGCGCCATTGGGGCTGTCATTGATGCCCCGGGGGCAAAAAACCCGCCCGAACGGTCGAAAATTCAATAAATACTGATAAATTTGCCCCTCATTTTAAAACCCCTTTTGGGTTGAATGATTTTGTAGTCAATATCATCGGGCTGGCAAAAAAACAGCATTCGTTTGAGTTCCAACTTGGCGAAGCGTTTTTCAACCAGTATGGCAGCCAAACGGTGGCCAAAGGTGATTTTGATGCCAAGGTTATTTTGGACAAAAGAGAGACGTTCATTGAAGCGCATTTTGAAATCAGGGGCAAAGCAGCATTGGTCTGCGACCGCAGTCTGGAGCCATTTGACCAAATCATGAACCTGCACCGTACGGTGCGATTCAAGTATGGTGACAACCCCGGTGAGGTTACTGACGAAATAGTGGTGATCAAACAAGAGCAAGAGTCGCTCGATGTAGGCCAGTTGATGTATGAGTTTATCGTGCTGGAGGTGCCTATCAAAAAAATCCATCCAAGATTTCAAAATGACGAAGATGAAGAAGATGACAACGAGGGAAGCATGGTGTACCAAACCAAGTCTGAAGATGTACCCATCGACCCGCGTTGGGAACAACTGAAAAAATTGAAGTAAAAGAATAAACCGTACGATTAAACTAAAAGGTTATGCCAAATCCAAAACGAAAAACCTCCAAAACGCGCAGAGATAAAAGAAGAACCCATTATAAAGCGGTGGCAAAGAATTTTATCACTGACGCCACCACGGGCGAGCCGCATTTGCCGCACCGTGCCCATTGGCACGAAGGTAAACTGTACTACAAAGGCAACGTGGTAATGGAAAAAGAAGTGGCCTGATTCGCCATGAGATTTTTTTTGTTTTCAACCAGTTGTCTTAAATCGGAGATTGCATTGAAGTGCATAGCCAGCTAATTGTGTATATCAAAAATGCCCGGTTCACATAATACTGGGCATTTTCTTTTTTTAAATAAACCGAATGAACAAAGTAAGAGCGGCAATTACTGGAGTAGGTGGTTACGTGCCCGACTATGTGCTCACCAACAAAGAGTTGGAAACGATAGTTGACACTACCGATGAGTGGATCACCTCGCGCACCGGCATCAAAGAACGCAGAATCCTGAAAGGCGAAAATCAGGGTGTTTCAGTGATGGCCATCGCGGCTGTGAAGGACATGTTGGCCAAAACCAAAACAAATCCAGATGAAATCGACCTCATCATCTTCGCGACCATCACACCCGATATGACGTTTCCCGCTGCAGCCAATATTGTTGCCACTGCGGTGGGGGCAGTCAACGCTTTCAGTTACGATATGGGCGCAGCGTGCTCCGGTTTTTTGTATGGCCTTACAACAGGTGCCAGTTTTATTGAGGCCGGCCGCTATAAAAAAGTGATCGTGATTGGTGGCGACAAAATGTCGGCCATTTTGGATTATACCGATCGGACAACCTGTATCATTTTTGGAGATGGTGCGGGTTGTGTGTTGCTGGAACCTACCACCGAAGACGTAGGGGTAATGGATTACATTTTGAAGAGCGATGGGGCAGGTGAAAATTTCCTGCACATGAAGGCGGGTGGCAGTCGTATGCCCGCCACACACGATACTGTTGATAAGCGGCAACACTATGTTTACCAAGAGGGCTCATCGGTTTACAAATTTGCCGTTACCAACATGGCCGAAGTATCTGCACAGGTAGCTGAGCGCAACCATCTCACCAAAGAGAATATCGCGTGGCTGGTGCCGCACCAAGCAAACAAACGCATCATCGATGCTACTGCATCGCGGGTGGGCATCAGCGAAGACAAGGTGATGATGAACATCGAGCGATATGGCAACACCACCGCAGGGACAATTCCATTGCTTTTGTGGGACTATGAAAAGAAATTGAAGAAAGGTGACAATCTGCTGCTGGCCGCATTTGGCGGTGGGTTTACCTGGGGGGCAGTATATGTGAAATGGGCATACGACAGTAAATAATGGATCATCAATCATAAACCAAATATTCCAAAATGGCTTCTGTATCTGATTTGAGCAAGGGAAATTACGTGCGCTACAACGGTGAAGTGGTACAAATTGAAGAACTGCAACACCGTACGCCCGGTAACCTCAGGGCTTTTTACCAAATTAAAATGCGCAGCGTACGCACAGGAAAAATTGTTGAAAATCGGTTTCGCCCGGGCGATTCAATCGACCAGTTGCGGGTAGAGACAAAAGAGTATCAATACCTGTATCAAGATGGTGAAAGCCTGGTATGCATGGATAACGACACCTTTGAACAGATCTATTTAGACAAAGCATTGCTGGGCGATGCCGTGAACTTCATCAAAGAAGGCGTCACGCTGCTGATCGCCTTTGAAAACGGCACAAACCCCATCACTGCAGAGGCTCCCGCTCACGTGGTAATGGAAGTAACCTACACGGAACCAGGTGTGCAGGGCGATACCGCCACGCGCACACTGAAACCCGCCACACTGGAAACCGGTGCGGAGATCAAAGTGCCTTTGTTTGTGAACACCGGTGACAAAATCAAGATCAAAACCAGCACAGGCGAATACGTTGAACGCGTAAAGGAATAACATAATGGCAGCTAAGAAAGAAAAGGAGACCAGGGCACCCGGCAAAAAACCTACAACTCTAAACCCATCTGACATGAAGACAACCGAAATCCGCGACCTGATCGATTTCATCGCCCAATCGGGATTGAATGAAGTGGATATTGAGACCAAGGAATTGAAGCTGCACGTCAAGCGTGAGCCGGATCAAAAAGTGATGAAGTCTGCCGCACCGGTGATGGCCGCTCCCGTGGTGGCTGCGCCTCCCATGCAAGTACCCGTGGTTGCAGCTCCTGCAAACCCGCCTGCTGCGCCAAAAGCGGAAAAACCTGCAGCCGCTTCTGCCAAGACTGTTGATATCAAATCTCCGATGATTGGCACATTTTATCGCGCCTCTAACCCCGACTCTCCTCCGATGGTATCCGTGGGCGATAAAGTGAGCAAAGGGCAAACAGTATGCATCATTGAAGCCATGAAACTGTTCAATGAAATTGAATCGGAAGTGTCGGGCACGATTGTAAAGGTAATGGTAGAAAATGCCTCACCGGTTGAATACGACCAGGTGCTGTTTGTAGTAGAACCAGATAAAGTAAGAATTGAGATTTGAGATGTGAGAATTGAGACCGTCTTGCGGTGCTCCCTCATGTCTCACTTCTCGTGTCTCACATCTTAATGTAATGTCATGTTTAAAAAAATATTGATAGCTAACCGCGGTGAGATCGCTTTGCGCGTGATCCGCACCTGCAAAGAAATGGATATCAAAACCGTGGCAGTGTACTCTACTGCCGACCGCGAGAGCTTGCATGTACGGTTTGCCGATGAGGCTGTTTGCATTGGGTCGGCACCGAGTAAAGAGTCATACCTCAACATTCCGCGCATCATTTCAGCTGCGGAAATCACCAATGCGGATGCCATCCACCCGGGCTATGGGTTTTTGTCCGAGAACGCAGAGTTCTCGGCAGTGTGCCACGAATATGGTATCAAATTTATCGGGCCATCGCCCGCGATGATCCGCGCCATGGGCGATAAGATCACCGCCAAAGAGACGATGATCAAAGCAGGCGTGCCGTGCATACCCGGTTCCGAAGGTTTATTGGAGTCAGTAGAACAGGGCATTGAACTATCAAAAAAAATCAAGTTCCCCGTAATTGTGAAGGCAACCGCAGGCGGTGGCGGCAAGGGGATGCGCATTATCAACAATGAAGACGAGTTTAGAAAAGCCTGGGACGATGCCAAGCGCGAAGCAGGCGCTGCTTTTGGCAACGATGGCTTGTATTTGGAAAAATTTGTAGAAGAACCCCGCCACATCGAAATTCAGGTGGTGGGCGATCAATACGGCAAGGTTTGTCATTTATCTGAGCGCGATTGCTCCATTCAAAGACGGCACCAAAAGTTGGTGGAAGAAACACCGTCACCCATCGTATCACAAGAACTACGCGAGCGCATGGGCGAAGCCGCCATTCAAGGCGCCAAGGCCATCAACTATGAAGGCGTGGGCACCATCGAGTTTTTGGTTGACAAGCATGGTGAATTCTACTTCATGGAGATGAACACC
>DHLV01000282.1:80962-87994 GCA_002405445.1 Flammeovirgaceae bacterium UBA4659
ACCCGCATCCAGGTGGAGCACCCGATTACCGAAGAAGTAACTGACTATGATTTGATCAAAGAGCAAATTAAAGTAGCGGCAGGTGTGCCCATCTCGGGCCGCAATTACTTTCCGAATCTGTATGCGATGGAGTGTCGCATCAATGCCGAAGATCCGGCCAACGGATTCAGGCCATCGCCAGGGAAGATTACCAACCTGCACATGCCGGGCGGCCATGGCGTGCGCGTGGATAGCCACGTGTACTCAGGCTACACCATCCCGCCAAATTATGACTCTATGATCGCCAAGTTAATTGTGAGCGGCCAATCACGCGAGGAAGTGATCACGCGCATGAAACGGGCATTGAGTGAGTTTGTCATCGAAGGTATTAAAACAACCATTCCATTTCATCTGAAATTAATGGATAATGCCGCTTTCAGATCGGGCAAATTCACCACTAAGTTTTTGGAGACTTCATTTGATTTTTCGGATTTGGAGTAAGTGATTTCACCAATCAGAAGGCCACTCCAGCAAGTTGGCCTTCTTTTTTTATCGATGGCACCGGAGTAGGTTCGGGGGAAAGCCGTTAACGCTGTTCCGAAATAATACGGGGTTGTTATTCTTTATCTTCGCACATTTCTACCAGCACACCGTTGGTATGTTTGGGATGCAGGAATACAATACGCTTGTTGTCGGCACCGTCTTTCGCGTGCGGGGCTAAAGTTTGAAATCCGTTTTGGTTGGCTGCGGCTATGTGTCGGTCAATGTCACGTACGCCAAACGCAAGGTGGTGGATGCCTTCACCTTTCTTGTCAATAAACCTGGCTATGGGCGAGTCGGGGTGCGTGGCTTCGAGCAATTCGATTTTGATGCCGCCCACATCAAAGAATGATGTGCGTACGCCCTCGCTTGCCACTTCTTCAATTTTGTAGTGAGCCTTGCCCAGAAGCTTTGCAAAAAGGGCATTGGCCTGCTCCAAATTTTTTACGGCAATGCCGATGTGTTCAATTTTTTCCATACTCAAATGTACGCTACCTTTTATCAGAGGGTAAAATGGTTCCAAATGTTTTTTGTAAGCCTGCGAAAGGGCTTAGAAAACACCAATGGCGTGCAATACACATCATTACCTGCTGTGCTGCAAGGTATTCAACAGCAGGCCTCAAACGCAACAGCCGGGTGGGGTTGCGGGATTGTAGAATACCCGCCCGATACCGCATTTCTGATGGATGGGCGCTGCATGCGGAAGGTGCTTGAAATTGTAGAGAATAATATACTAATTTGTGATGGTTGTTGAACCTAAAATCATTAATTCACCCTATTTCAGCACTATGAACATTTTTGTTGCTCGCTTGAATTTCAAGACCAGACGCGAAGACCTGGAAGCTGCCTTCGCCAAATTTGGGCAAGTTACGTCTGCCAAAATTGTTAAAGACCGCGACACAGGCCGGTCAAAGGGGTTTGGCTTTGTGGAGATGGCCAATGATGCAGAAGCACAGGCTGCCATTGCCGCCCTGAATGAAACGGAATTGGATGGCCGCACCATTGTGGTGAAGCCGGCCAACCCCAAAGGCGAAGCAGGCGGAGGCCAATAGTTGGTACCCAAACAGGTCTTAAGGTCAAAGCGAAGGGCAGCCTTCGCTTTTTTTATCTCCAATTTGTTGCCATTGGTTAAATAGTTCTTCAGGCAGGGAAAAATTCGCCTGTGGCGGTGAGCAAGGTTTGATCAAATGCCGATGTTGAAAATGATTGAAAAGCTTACGACTTTTGGAACGTTTAAATTTTCAAATTTCCATCTTTCGAGAAAATCAACATTGGCCGCGTAATTTTATGGCATAACTTTCCCAGTCACATGAGTAGACTTCACCCCACCAATACCTTAAAGGAATTGCCAGTGTCTTTGGCCGTTCTGCCGGGCATGATTTTCGGTTTTGCTTCCCTCCGGCTATGGGTTTCAAAAACCGAATGGGACAACGCTCAAGCGCTTGAAAATTCTTTGAAAAACTGTTTTTGAGATGAGTTCTACACAACTTCCGGCAGACTGGCCAAAATTGATCGCATTTCTTGCCGGCCCGATTGTCTTCTTTGTATTGATTACTTCCATCAGCAGTTCGTTCATTTCTCCATCAGCCGGAAAGGTGTTGGCACTCGCGGGGTGGATCATGGTGTGGTGGATGACAGAGGCCGTGCCTATTGCCATTACTGCCCTGCTGCCATTGGTGTTGTTTCCGTTGATGGGCGTAATGAAAATGAGCGAGGCAGCAGCGCCTTATGCCAACCCCATCGTGTTTTTGTTCATGGGTGGCTTCATGATCGCGCTGGGCCTCGAGAAACACCGCCTGCATGAACGCATTGCACTGAACCTCATCAAAATAACCGGTACATCGGGCAATGGAATTATTTTAGGATTTATGATTTCAACTGCTTTCATCAGTATGTGGATCAGCAACACGGCCACTGCCATGATGATGTTGCCCATCGCACTTTCAGTCATCAACCTATTGAAGAGCGATGCATCAGTGCCAAACGAAGCCTTGCCAAAAGGCGAAAGGAATTTTGCCATCGGCTTGCTGCTCACCATCGGCTACGCTTCCAGCATTGGCGGCATAGGCACCATCATAGGCACGCCTCCTAATGTGGTGTTTGCGGGCTTGCTCGACCAGTTCTACCATCAAAAGCTAGACTTTGGCAAGTGGATGTTGGTAGGCGTACCGCTGATGACATTGTTGTTGATGGGCATGTACTTTATCATTACGTCAATCTTGTTCAAGAATGGAATTGCCAACGTGAAGGGTAGCGATGAATTGATCAAATCAAAGTTGAAGGAGCTGGGTGCGCTGCGCAAAGAAGAAAAACTAGTGATGGTCATTTTTGCTACCACTTGTCTGCTTTGGATATTTCAGCAGCCCATTAATATCCTATTAAAGAAAGAAATGCTGAACGATACCAACGTAGCGATGCTGGGCGGTGTGCTCATGTTTATTTTGCCGGTTGACTGGAAGCAGATGAACTTTCTGTTGAAGTGGAGCGATACCGAGAAAATGGCTTGGGGCATTTTGATTTTATTTGGCGGAGGTCTGTGTTTGGCACAAGGGCTTTCCAACGCAGGCATCATTCAAGCTGTAGGTGCCAAAATTGCAGACAACAGTCCCTCTACTAATTGGTTATTATTTGGGTTGATTGCAGCTGCCGTTTTCATTACAGAACTGATGAGCAATGTGGCATTGGTACAGATTTTTTTGCCTGTTGTTTTTGGGATAGCGACAAATTTAGGTGTGAACCCCATTTTGCTGGGGATGCCTGTAACAATAGGTGCCAGCATGGCATTTATGTTTCCGGTAGCCACTCCGCCCAACGCGATTGTATTCTCCAGTGGTCACATGCGCATGCAACACATGATGAAGGCCGGTGTGTGGCTGAATATGATTTCGGTGCTGATGATTTACCTGGCTTCCGTTTACCTGCTGCCGCTTGTATATTGACATTTCTACCGCATAGGTCACAGCGCAATTTCATAATCTGCGAAGTAGCCGTGGATTTTCGAGGTGTGTGTTGTCCAGCACCCCAGGCAATGAACCAATCATTTTGAGGAATTGCTGTAACGGAACGGAGGTCATTTTCAGGTGACCATGTGAAATGACAGCTTTGATAAAATCCGGTTTCTGCCGTTTTATGGAATAAACATCTTATTCTGCGCCAGGCAACCTGCCAGTTGCCGATAGATGCGCACGATGGATTCCGTAGATACGTCTCCGTTCATTGCCCTGATGATGCGCTCAGAAAGCGTTCCTTCAGTGAGAATAACAGATAGCTCTGGCTTCCATTTTTCCAAAGCCGTATTGCCACTGCCGGTGATCTTTTCAATAACCTTCTGCCAGAGTTCGCGCGGGCTGCAGGGAGAACTTAACCCAAATGCGCGCAAATAGTCAACATCGTCAATGGTGGCACGCTGCCCATCGGCCAGTACTTTTTCATATATCGCTACAAGGCCATCGGTTTTGTATTCCATTTGCTTTTCGTGATGGATGAACTTACCATGTACCAGTCCCTTCAGTGTTTCAATCACCAACTCAATAATCGCCATGTCAGCGGTAGGGCACTCTTGGATATCCATGATGCGGATTTCAATCGACCCACGATCAAATCGGGGTATCGCACCACGCGAGTTGACCCAAATGGGATTCAGCACACCAGATGCATCGTATGGAGCGATGTCTGTCTTTATCTTGTCGTAAACCTTTTGCAGGTAGTTGCGCTTCGAAAATATTCTTTCGGGAATCACCTTGCCTGTAATCGAAGGTATTTTAGCTTGATTTGTTTGATAGTAGGAGAGGCGTGTGTCCAAATGCCCCGTCAATTTGCCGTCTAAAATGGGCGAGCTGGCACACAATGCAGGCAACAGCGGTAACACCAATCGCACCGCTGCATGCAACTTAGCGAACTCTTCATCGTCATAAAAAGGCAGGTTCAAATGCGTGCTTTGCAAATTTGACCACCCATGACCCTTCGCATTGAAAATCGTGTCATACAATCGGTACACTTCGTTATGATCGTGCGGCCAGAGTTTGGTGTCGGTGAGCGGATTCATCAAAGGGTGTGCTGCGGTTGGCAGTAGCATGGCATTCCATTGCTCTAAAATTCCATTGATCCGTTTTACATCATCGGCAAAAGCATGCTCCAACACATTGAAATTGACTTCTGGTGTTGTTGACTTTAATTCAATTACATGCAGCACCAATTCATTTGACCACGTTACCAGTCCGTTTTCAAAATCGCTTCCGTAGTTGCCTAATTCGTGCTTCAACACTTCATCTACTATCGGTTTTACTGCGAGCGTGGTCTTATCCACCATCATGTACTCAAGCTCAATGCCGTAGCCTTGAAACAAATGGATGCGCGAGGGTTGTGTCATGCGTTGATTGTTGTCAATATTTTTTTTAGTACCGCACCATGCAGTATATCCAAGCTTATTGTCAGCGTTGGCAAACGGGTCATTTTAGTATTTTATCGACAAACAAATTCACCACCTCCACCAGAATCAATGCGATAATAATCCATTCTAAAATGCTACTCTCGCGTTGATGTGAAATTTCGCGGAAAACGCTGAGATTTTCTTCAATGATGCGCAGTGTGTACTCAATTTCACTGAACCGCACCCGCAAGTCAAAGTGCTTCATCAGACCTTTATGGAGGCGGTCAAGGTACTCATCATCCCACACTTGCTCGGGGGCGTCAAAAATATAAATATTGTCTGCTATTTCATTTTGGGTGTTCAGCGCCTTGCCGATGAATTTGATCATCTCACGTCTCCCGATGCTAAGCTTCCCGGTTGCTTCCAGGTCGCGGGTAAAACCCTTGATTTCGGTCAATAGGTTTTCAGATACCGAATGATACCGATCAAGCGCCACTGATTGAGCCAGGTTAAACATCGCGATTCGCATCACTTTCGTGTCTAGGTGGGCTACAATCAGTTGGTCAAAGTCAAATTCCATGTCACCCGGCTGTATGCTGATCTCGTGATCATCACGCAGCCAACTGCTGTTAGGGTCTTTCAAATAGGGTTGCGTTGACTTCACGGCAATTTTGATCTCTTCTTCAGAGTGCCCTGAAAAAACGATGACCCCGTAGTTAAAAAAATACTGATAGCGGTCGTTTCCAAAACTGAACATCAGCTCGGTTGAAGAATCGTAGGCCGGCTTGATGTCAAAAAAAGCTTTCAGGCCTTTGATATCGAGTTGGTTGGCTACTAAAATGGCTGAGAGTTTTACTGTTTTTTCCATGGTGATGCATTCAAATTTAAGGATTTAATTTGGTATCGCTGTTTGATGCAGACAGCCCAATGCCCATCTTTGTGCAATAACCTTTATTGTGGTATGAAGCACCTGTCCCTCGCCCTTTTCTTTTTTTTAGTTTCTATGTCGTGTGATGGCTGGGGTGTAACCGGCCACCGTGCCACCGGCCTGATAGCCGAGCGTTATTTAAACAGCAAGGCAAAAAAGAAGATCAAACAGTTGCTGGGGCAACGATCGTTGGCGATGGTGAGCACGTGGATGGATGAGATCCGTTCTGATTCTACGTACCATTACACCGCTGATTGGCACTGGGTAACCATTGAAACCGGCAAGACTTATGATGAGTCGCCCAAAAACCCGAATGGCGATGTGATCATGACGCTCGAGCGTTTGATCCGCGAACTGCAGTTGGGCAAGCTGGACAAAGAAAAGCAAGCTGAATACCTGAAGATGATCGTGCACTTGGTGGGTGACATTCACCAACCTTTGCATGTAGGTTGTTGTGACGACCGCGGGGGCAACAGCGTGCGTGTAAAGTGGGCGCGCAGCGACACAAACCTGCACAGCGTGTGGGACAGCAACATGATTGACGAGACCAAACTGAGTTACACCGAACTGGCCGATGCACTGGGCCAACCCGACAAGGCTACTGTTGCGGCATGGCAAAAATCGAGTGTGCGTGATTGGGCCAACGAGTCGATGGGTTATCGCAAGCAGGTGTATGCCATAGGCAATGGAAATCTGGGGTATCAATACTCGTTTAAAAATCTGGCCATTGTTGAGCACCGGCTTTTGCAGGCGGGCATCCGCCTGGCAGGTATTTTGAACCAAGTGTTTGGAAAGTAGTTTTAGGCCGGGTAGAATTGTAACGGTTTGCAGATCTGCGATGTGGCTAACTTCGTAGCGGTGTTTCCATTTTACCTCAAATGTTTTTTAGAAGCAGAATCTACATAAAGTGGTGCGAGAGCCTCCCTTCGCCAGCGCACGCCAGTGGGGCGGGCTTCTCGATTGAGCAAACCATAACGCTACAAACCCCCACTCACCTCAATTAAAATTCCATGGAGGGAAAATATCGAAGCCTCAGGTCAACACAGGCTTACAACGCTTATTGCAAATGTGCTGTTATGTGCTGCTTTTTTTAGCGTCAGTTTATTTATTAAAATCTATATATTCAGTGTCTTCTTTGTCACTTTCAAAACATAGATTTACTGTGCGACCAATAGCAATTGTACGATGAATGATGCCCGATTTTACGCAATATGTT
>DHLV01000081.1 GCA_002405445.1 Flammeovirgaceae bacterium UBA4659
ATGAAAGACTTAGGTCAGTTTAACTTGATCTTAGGGGACAACAATGTTGGTAAAACAAGCGTACTGGAAGCATTGTTGATAAACGAAGAATCTAGGGTTTTTATTAACCGACTTTTTGTTGCTATTCATTTTAGAAAGCTGAAAGAATATATTCGTTTCGGTGACCTAGAATTTTATTCAAATCGCAATGCGGTGGTTAGGGACAAGGTTTATTCAATTCGGTTTACTCTGGATTTTAAAAATGCAGTGCACGAAGAATTTGGGCTTGAGTTTGATAATCGCAATAAGATAAGAGTAAAGGGTTTCCCTAATGATTCTTCAGAATATTCATTTTATGACAATTTGGGAGTTAATTCCATCATGAATACCCCATTCATCCCGTTTTATAAAGGGCATGACGCTGATCTCACAAATTTTTACTCTCGCCTTCAAGACAATAAATCACTAAAAAAGAGCTTTTTAAAGAGCCTGAAAACAATTGTTCCGGATTTGGAAGATATTGAGCTATCGAGTCCCTATCCAGACTCGCGACCTAACTTGATCGTATACCAAAGCCATATTGATTCATCACTGCCGTTGGCGATGTTTGGTGATGGAACTTTAAAGTTATTCAGACTACTTGCAGAAATTGTTTTGAATAGGGGAAATCGACTAATGATTGATGAAATCGATACGGGCATTTACTTTGGGAGGTTTCGGCAGTTTTGGAAAGTTGTCTTACAGACGGCTAAGGAATTTGATGTTCAATTGTTTATGACTACCCACAATGAGGAGTGCATCAGGTATTTTAAAGAGGTGATAGAGCAGGATTTACCTGAATTAAAAAAGGATGTTCGAAACATTACATTAGTTGAGAACGCGGTCTCTAAGAACGTAACGGCTCATACCTATGATTTTGAGCAATTTGAACATGCCATCAATGTTGGGAACGAAGTGAGGGCGTAATGAGATCTGATTTTTCATTAATTGTTGAAGGTAAGGAGGATATAAGATTTCTTGAAGACTTTATCTTTTACCATTTCGATTACAATGTTAATCGCGCTCATTTTATTGAAGTTGGCGGTAAAAGCGAATCGTTGCATAAAGTTAAAGTTGATATTCAAAAAAGCTCGGTGAATAAACTGAACATCGTAGTCTTTGATGCAGATGATCTTGGCTATGATTCAACGCTAAACAACATCAACACCAAAAGCAAAGAACTTGCTTTGAAATTTGATTCAATTTTTCTTTTTCCAAATAATCAAGAAAACGGAAATCTTGAAACACTACTAAAGAAATCTGTCGCAGCGGGGAACGAACAATTATTCGACTGTATTGACGATTACGTAAAATGTCGAAATAAGATTGGGATTAAAAATCAAAACCATATTGACGAGAAAGAAAAGATTTACATTTATCATGGTTCATTCAAAAATTCAGGACGGGCAAAAGGTTCTGAGAGAGAGTATTTGAACAAAGACATCTGGGATTTAGACAGCCCGCATCTACAGCCTTTAAAAGATTTTCTTCAAAAAGAGATCTTTTAGTTAAGCCTTCGCATAATTTTTAAACCAACTGTGGATTGTCATCAACAACACACCCAGCACGGCTTCCTTAAAAATACCAGCTGACATTTTTGATTGGCCGCGCGTGCGATCGGTGAAGATGATGGGGACTTCGGTGATTTTGAATTTGTATTTCCACGCCAAAAACTTCATTTCTATTTGAAAGGCGTAGCCGATAAACTTGATGTTCTCTAAATGGATGCTCTGCAACACTGTTTTGCGGTAACATACAAATCCAGCCGTTGTATCGTGGATGGGCATACGCGTAATGAAGCGCACATATTTACTCGCGAAATATGACATCAACACGCGGCTCATAGGCCAATTCACCACATTCACACCATTCGAATAGCGCGAACCCACCGCCAGGTCGTAACCACCTTCTTCACAGGCAGCCAACAGCCGAATTAAATCTTTTGGATTGTGCGAAAAATCACAATCCATTTCAAGCACATATTCGTAGTGTTTATCAAAAGCAAATCGAAACCCGGTGATATAGGCGGTACCCAATCCCAACTTGCTCGAGCGCTCAATCAAGTGCAGTTTTACTTCGCTGGTATTGAATTTCTTTTGAAGCTCTTTTACCACTTGAGCGGTGCCATCTGGCGAGCCATCGTCCACAATTAGTAGATGAAAACTCTTCGGCAGCGAAAACACTTCATGAATCATGTCATGAATATTTTCTTTCTCATTATAGGTGGGAATAATGACTAACGCGTTGCTCAAGTGCCTTTTTTTGGGTGCGCAACAAAACTAAACATTAATATCTAAGTTTCCAGTTTTGAAAATTGGAGGTTGCCTCCACACACGATAGCTTTGGGCCATGAATAAATGTGTATTTCTAGATCGCGATGGGGTGCTAAATGAAGACAATCCCAACTATACTTTTTTGGTAGAAAAGTTTAAGATTTTGCCCGGTGTTGTGGAAGGTTTAAATCAACTGAAACGAGCCGGATATCTTTTGGTGGTGGTTACCAACCAATCGGGTATTGCGCAGGGTTTGTATACTCAACAACAAATGGAAGCATGCCACCAATATTTTCAGGCGCAATCGGGTAACCTCATCGACCATTTCTATTTTTGTCCTTATCACCCCACCGTAACGGCATCGCTCTCGCGCAAACCTAGTAGTTTGATGTTTGAAAAAGCACAGGCAAAATTCAATATTGACTTCACTCAGTCATGGATGATTGGTGACCGTGGTCGCGACATTATTCCTGCGCGTGCGTTGGGAATTAAAACGATTCAAATCGGGCACGAAATAGAGCCCGAAAACGAAGCTGAATTTAAAGTGATGAATTTGATAGAGGCAGCGAACCTAATACTTAAGTGAGTCAACGGATTCTTCGCTGCGCTCAGAATTACAAATGCTCCTTAATGATGATGTCCACCCGGACCATGCACGTGGCCGTGGGCAATTTCATCATCTGTAGCCAGGCGAATGTCCATCACTTCTACGGCAAAGTTCAGTTCAACGCCCGCCAGCGGATGGTTTCCATCTACAGTGATCTCGCCCAAACCCACATGTGTAACGGTTACCACCGAACCTTGGTTGGTCTGAAATTGCATGCCTACTTTCACCTCTTGGCCACCAAAGGCAGCCACAGGCACTTTTTGCACGAGCTGATTATTCTTTTTGCCGTAGCCTTTTTCGGGGCTTA
>DHLV01000293.1 GCA_002405445.1 Flammeovirgaceae bacterium UBA4659
CCGTGCTTATTCTTTCTTTTTCTTTTGGAAGGCTGGTACGTGCGTTTCATAAATCACTGATGTTTCAAAATTTGCTCAAAATCCCCATTTTTGTAACAAAAGGGCTGCAAATATGGCTAGGAAATGCGGATTATACAAGTCGTTGAAAATCTTGGTGGTCATCCCAAAAGACGGATCAAGCCGTCAAATGCTCCAACACCTTTTTTACCTGTGCGGTAGTCAGGCGCGGGCCAAACTGCTCCACTACTTTGCTGCTCGCCAGCGATGCCAGCTTGCCCGCCTCGGCATAGCTGTGGCCATGGGTAATGGCATACATAAATGCCCCGGCAAACATATCGCCTGCCCCGTTTGAGTCTATTGCGTTTACTTGATATGGCTCAATTTGAATGAACGTATCGCCATCAAACACCAACGCGCCATTTTTGCCCAGCGTCATCACAAAGCGTTTGGCGATGTCTTTCAGTTTTTCGCGCGCCTCCAAAATATCATTGGTGCCTGTGTAGATCATCGCCTCTTCTTCGTTGCAAAACAACAGATCTACACTGGCACCGACTATCTCTTGCATTTGAGCAGAAAAATATTTTACCATGCTCGGGTCTGAAAACGTCAATGTCACCAATGCCTTGTGGTGTTCTGCCAGTTTTTTGGCTTCCTTCATGGCTTCCAATCCCTTGGGGCTTGCCACCAGGTATCCCTCCATATACAAGTACTTTGAGTTTCTGATGGCGTTTTCGTCCAGATGCTCCCGTGAGAAAAATGAGCTCGCGCCCAAAAAGGTATTCATGGTGCGTTCGGCATCGGGGCTCGTCATTACCAGGCACCGGCCGGTGTGGTCGTGTGGCAGATCTTCATATTGCAGGTTGGTGGCAATTCCGTTGCTGTTGAGGTCTTCGATGAAGAATTTCCCAAGTTCATCTTTGGCGACCAAACAAGAGTAGAACCCCTTGCCGCCAAACTGGCTCAAGGCAGTAATGGTATTGCCCGCTGACCCTCCACCGGTAAGTTTGCTCCTCTTCATGTCGATGGCGGTCATCAAGTGCTTTTGACGCTTTTCATCGACCAACGTCATCACACCTTTTTCCACTCCATTTTTTTCAAAGAAGTCGTGCTCAACTTCGGTAACAATATCAACAATCGCATTGCCAATAGCGTACACATCGTACATGATTCTTCATTTTAAATTACAGATTTCTAATGACCAGAAGCCCCATCTCAAAAACACATCACCATGTCAGGTTCAGCCTGTCGAAACCGGGTTTCAGTACCGAATAGCCTTCGACAAGCCTGCCTGGCAGGCTCAGGCCGTCAGTTATAAGTTGATTTTTGAGATGGCTTCTAATTTAAGGTTTGGCGTGAAGATAGGAAAATTTGTGCAAAAAGAACGAGGGATTTAGGAGATAGAAGTTGGTAGCCTGTGGTTTCTCTTCTACTTTTTTAACTGTTAAGTTATTTTTTATCGGCAGGTATTTTCAACGTTAGTTTATACTTGGCTGCGCGATCGGGATAATCGGTAATAAAACCGTCTACGCCCATCCCTTTGAGCACGAGCATGTCTTTTTCTTCATTGACGGTCCATGGAATCACGCGCATTGTAACCCGTTTTTTATCGCTTGTTGTTACGATTTTGGTTCGAAGCTCCTTAACAATACTGTTGGTTAGCAATTTGAAGTACGGGCTATAGACGGAAGGGATGAAACCCAATTCTTTCAGATTTTCTTCTGCACTTTTTGTGTTTTCTACCAAAGCGGCCAGGCGCACGTGTGGGTATTTTTCATGAAAATACCGCAACACGCGAAAGTCAAATGATTGAATCACCACACGGTCGAGTGGCAGGTACTGGTCAATAAGGGTATACACCAAATCAGAAAACTCTTCAGGCGATGGTTGAAATGCCCTGTCAAGTTCTTCTTCTGACTTGATCTCGATGTTGTAATCAACCTCATAGCGTGTAAAACTTTTGATGTGCGTTTCGGCAGCAACAATTACATCACTCAGCAGCGGCTTGCTGGCTTTTGCTTTTTCTTGCTCAGGAAACTTTGGATTACCGATGGTGCCACAATCGTACTGCCGGACTTGGTCGTAGGTCAGTTGGTAAATATTGTGTTTCTTTTCATCTCGTTGAGGAATGGGCTTTCCATCGGGCATCAGACATATCGCATGGTGCATCCACGGCTCGTGAGAAACCACCACCTGCTTATCTTTGGTGATCACCACATCCAGTTCTAACGTGGTGACACCATAATCGAGGGCAGTCAAAAAAGCTGAGACCGTATTCTCCGGTTTCAGCCCACGGGCCCCGCGGTGGCCTTGCACATCAAACTTGGGTAGATAGACTTGAGAAAGAGATTGCGATGCCATTGTGAAGAGCGAACAGAAGACTACCAATTTTTGCATGATGCAAAGTTAACAAAACGTCTGTTGTGAACCCTTTCCCGGCAAGGGTGATTTTGGAAACTGCTCTTGAGTAGCCCGTCTTAAGAACCGGCTTCGCGCGGATATCAAACCGACATCATCTGAAAAATCTTTCCTTTACGGCCAATGCTATTGTACAACGACCAACCGCAGCACATCAGTTGTTGATGATCATCCTCATGGCTCTTCGGCCACCACCGCCACCGCCCATAGGATTTAATTGCTTGTTGAGCAGGTAGGTGAAACTCAACATAAAATACCTCCCCAAATTGTTGTTCACTTCACGCTGGAAGAAGTTTGAGTTGGCAGTTTGAACAATACTGACATTACGATCCAACAAGTTACTCACGCCAAATTTGAGTTCACCGGCATTGTTTTTTAGTATCGAACGCGACACATACATTGATAACAGCGGAATACTCTGGCTAAAGTTGGTTGATCGGCTATCGTACACGAGGTATTCGAAATCCGGATTGAAGTGGTAGTGCTTTAGGAATCTGCCGCTCAGTTCGGCTGCAAAGGTTCTGTTAAAAAAGTTTTGCCCCTGCTGCGCTCCGTTTTCATAGTCTGTTTGTTGATTACTCAAATTGGTGCGCAAATCAACGATCAAAATTTCCTTGAGTGTGTAGTTGTACCGAATCGTGCCGCCCAAGGTACGCTGCGTGATTTTGTTAGGCAGATTGTTGAGTAAATTAATGCTTTGATCGAAGCGTAAAGTCGGGCCGATGTTGATCCTGCTGTTCAGTTCGCGGAAGCGGAAACCCAAGTTGATGTTAGAAGTGAAGGTGAAAGAATAGTCGGTATTTTCCGGCCTCGTGTTTCGGATCAACGTTGTGGGGTCTACAACTTGTGCAAAGGTGATGGCATTCTTCATGTAGGTACCTGTTACGATGGCAAATAGGTTGGTCATGCGGGCGGGGTCAAATCCGGTGTAGTTTGCAGTAGCGGTGTGCACGTAGGCCGGTTTCAGTGTTGGATTGCCCACCGAAATATTGAGTGGATCGCTGACGTTAATTACCGGTTGCAGTTGTTGGATGGTAGGCTCCAACATAGATGTTTCATAATCAAAGCGCAGGTGCTTGTTGGAGCTGAAGTCGTAGTTGACGCGCACCGAAGGCAAAAAATTTTCAAACGTGCGGGTCACTGGCAAGCGCTGCAATACGCCACCGCTGATCTGGCTTGTTGCCCCATCCAGCGTTGTGACCTGGTAGGTGGCACCAATACCGAGGTTATACTTCTGCCGGTTAACCCTGAAATTGAACCCGGGCCGTTGATAGAGATAGTTGCTGTTGAAGCCATTCGAGAGCGCATCGTTTTGCGTTTGCGTAGCCACATCAATCACGCTGCGTATCACATCGTTTTGGTTGGTGCGTACCGCATAGTTGATCTCCAGATATCTTCGATTGCCCAATGGCTCCGTATAGCTTAATGTGGCCAGGTATGTGCTGTTGATGTTCGATTGGTTGTTGGTTTGCAATAAACGCTGCTCCGCCTGGCCGGTAAAAAATTCAGCCACGGAATTGAGGTCGCCATCGGATTTTGTATTTCCGTACACATAGCCCATGTTGCCCGAAAATGTGCGGCCTTTCTTTTTGAAACGATGCCGAAACAACACACTGGTGTTAATATTGGCGGCAGTTCCCTGCGAAAATGTGCTGCGCGTATTTTGGTTTTGCAGTTGGTTATTCAAGTCAAAAGTCTGGCTTTGGCTGATGATGTTCTGACTACTGGTGCCATAACTGGCCATAGTAGTCCATTTGATGGAGTTGGCACTATCTAATTTGTGATCTAAACTAAAGTTGCCACGGTGTGTGTCGCTGATGCTGCGCTGCCGGCTGTCCTGATTGAAATTATAACTTCTATTCTGCGGCAAAAAATTAACACGTTCAGTTTCTTTGATTACATCCTGATCGACCCGATTGTAGAAATAGTTACTGGTTAACTGCGTTTTTTTGTTGAGGTCTTTGTTGTAGTTGATCCCACCGGCATAGTTGGTTACAATACCGTTTTGCCGGCCCCCGGTATTGAGCGGTATCGAATTGTTATCGGCATTCATTTGAATGTTCATCCGGCCACCGCCACCGCCACCCATTTGACTGACAGCACCCGAAAAGTTGAAATAGTCCTCGACTGAAAACCCTTGTTCGTTTACATTGTTACCCATGCCCAACGCTGAGATCTGTTCTCCTTTTCTAAACCGGTTAACACTCAGCTTGCTTTGAAAGCGGTCGTTGCTTCCGCCACCGGCCATCATGTTGCCAAATGCACCCTTGCGCTTTTCGTCTTTCAACTCGAGGTTGATGGTCTTTTCACGCTGGCCGTCATCGATACCCGAAAAAACGGCCTGATCTGACTTTTTATCAAAAACCTGCACTTTGTCAATTGCATCGGCCGGTAGGTTACGCGTAGCAATTTTCGGATCGCGCCCGAAAAATTCGCGCCCGTCTACCATTACCCTGCGCACCTGCTCACCTTGTGCCTTGATGGTACCATCTGATTCAACATCGATGCCCGGCATCTTTTTTAACAAGTCTTCTACGTTTGCATTGGGCTTTACAGTGAATGCGGTGGCATTATATTCGATCGTATCGCGTTTTAGCGTTACCGGTGTTTTTTCTCCTTGTATGGTAACGCCCTCCAAAACGGTTGTGTAAGTGAGCATTAAAAAAGTGCCAAGTTCCACCACATCGCCTGTGGCCGGAAAATTCACTTGTTTGGTGCGGGGTGTTAGGCCAGCATACGTAACTTTCACAAAGTAACTTCCCCGGCTAACATTCTTTAGTGTAAAAGCGCCATCTGCACCTGAAATGTGGAATCCTACCAAAGATGAGTCTGCCTTTTGCAAAAGCATGCCCGTGGCAGACGCAAGCGGTTGGGCTGCCGAGTCAACCACTGTGCCCTTAACCTTAAACTTTTGTGCAAAACCGGCAATGGCTATGCATGCCAACCCCGTGCAGATGAGAAAACGCTTCATTGAAGACCTTTTTTGGAAAACCTGAAAAAAATTTTATTTGATGCTTCTTACATCTCGATGACCGTCATCTGCGACCTTACCCAAAACAAAATTCTGAACTGAAACTGCATGCACCAAACCCACACGGGTAATTGAATTTTGATGTTCGTGGAACAACAAACACCTAGTTCATGCGAAACATCATCCCTCTGCCATTGGTCTTGCGCTGATCGTTAATGAGCTTCTTGAAGTCAGCGGATGAGATCTTTTCACCCCCAACCGGTAATTTGATGTCGTTTTTTTTAAGCTCTTTAAACCTGATATTGGTGGCGACAATGGTACGTTCACCGTTGTTGATGTCAACAGCCAGTACCGTGCCGGGCAGAGAAAGGTATTTTTCAGGGCCCAAATTGATCCGAATTTGCTCCGTATACCAGGCTGTAATAGCGATGGGCCTTTTTGGGTTAGATTCGTCTGTGTAGTAAGCCTGCCTACATGCATACCCTTCAATGACCTTCGTGTCAGTGCCAAACTTCCACGCCTGAATTTTCAGTGTGTCGGTGATTAAATATTCTTTCGCAAAGAACTCCTGCTTGGTAGTGATAATCTGTGTATTCACGTCAAAATGGGTCTCTGTGTCCGGCATCTTGAATTTCATGGTTACCCCACCGGTGTTTGAGTTGATATCTTCCTCTTCGTCTTCAATCACCGGCTTGGTGATCGATGCGGTTGCATGAAAGAACAGTTGTATTTGACTACTGCGGTATTCAGGTATCATCGCCTTCATTCTTTCAGCATCAGGGGGAATATTGCGGTGCAGGTTTGTTTTCACCTCATAGGTGATAACGCCTTGGTCTTTTGGTTGGCCAAATACTACATTGGCAGCGGTTACCGAAACCAATACTCCGATGAGCAGTATAATTTTCTTCATGGTAGCGGATATTTTCATCTGAATTCTGGTGTAAATCTACGGAGTTTGAGTGATGGCTCTGGTTAATAGTTCTGAAAGTAATGTTAATTAACGTTAACGTCTGACTTACCTTTCCGCAATAGCGTTTACTTTTGTGCTGTGCATTATAGGAAAGACATTTTGATCATCGGATTGATTAGCGCCAGTTTGTTACTGCTGGTGACGTTGCAATTTGCGTGGCTGCGCAGTTCTTATCATCAAGAGCACGTGCGCCTTCAGCGCGATTTATCGCGGATGTTCAAAGATATGGTAATTGAAATGAACGACTCAATTTTTAATAAGAACATCAGCGCGCTGCCATCGGGCAACATCACACGCATGGAAGTGAAGGACTCTCTTACAGTGATGACTAACGCAAAGGTAGCTACCGGGCTGCACTTATTACCCGATTCGGTGGGCATGGGTACCAAGCAGGTAATGGTGTATGTGCGAGAGGGCAATGATTCGCTTATGAACTTTTTGAAGCCATTGGCTGAAAAGATGAAAGGCTTGAGGGGCAGGAAGTCTTTTTCGATTAACCTCTCGCGTGAAACGCTGAATGAAAAAGAAGTGGCCACGAAATTCGGCAAACTATTGGAAGCTGCACAGTTGCCGGTTCATTTTAAAATCGATGCAGTCAGGCCCGCGTTCGGCAGCCGCAGGCGTATGGCGGGTGAAGATGAGAGTTTTGCTTTTTCATCCTCAGGCAATTTTAAGATTCATTTTTCAAATCTGAGCGGCATCATTATCAAGCGAATTGCCCCCCAAATGCTTTTTTCTGTTTTTCTTACTTTTCTTACCGGCCTTTCATTTTTAATGCTCTACCGAAACGTCAAATCGCAACAGCGGCTGGCAGACTTGAAAAATGACTTCATCAGCAATATGACACACGAGTTGAAGACACCGGTAACCACTGTCGGTGTTGCATTAGAGGCATTGAGGAATTTCAACGGGCTGGAGAACCGGAAACTGACTCATGAGTATTTGGCGATTGCACAGAACGAGGTGAACAGGTTATCACTGCTCACAGACAAGATCCTCAAAACTTCTGTGTTTGAAAACCGAGGAGTGGAGATCGAATCTGAAACGGTCAATTTGGAGAAAATTGTAGACCAAACCGTGCAATCGCTCAAGCCGGTATTTGAAAAGGCAAAGGCCGAAGTAGAAGTGAGGAAAGAAGGCACGCAGTTCACCATCAGAGGTGGCAATGTGCACATGACCAACGTTGTGTACAACTTGCTGGACAACGCCCTGAAGTATTCGAAAGAAGATGCGCGAATTACAATTATAATGTCTGAAAATGCAATGGAAATCAGATTATCGGTACGCGATAACGGTGTCGGCATTGCGCCCGAGTACAGGAAGAAAATTTTTGAAAAATTCTTCCGTGTTCCAACGGGTGACATTCATTCGGTGAAGGGGTATGGCCTGGGATTGAGCTACGTGGAGGCAGTGGTGAAAGCCCATGGCGGCAGAATTGAAGTACAGAGCGAAGAGGGTAGCGGCAGCAACTTTATCATCGTATTACCTAAGTAATGTCGGGTAAGACAAAAATATTATACGTAGAAGACGAACCTTTTTTAGGGAGGATTGTGAAAGAAAGCTTGGAGAGTCGCAACTATGAGGTGCTGATGGTGACTGATGGACGAGAGGCGGTTCCTCTTTTCCAATCAGCCCAACCGGATATTTGTGTGCTTGATGTGATGCTGCCGCATGTGGACGGTTACTCTATTGCTGCGGAGATCAGAAAAGTAAGCCCGGCAATGCCAATCATATTCGTAACAGCCAAAACACAAACACATGATTTACTGAAGGCTTTTGAAGTGGGTGGTAACGACTATCTGCGGAAGCCCTTTAGCCTGGAAGAGTTGATCGCGCGCGTCAACAATTTGTTGCAGTTAATGCAACCAAATAGCAAACCACAAAAACAGGATTTTTTTCAGATCGGCAGATACCAATTCAATGTGGCACGGTATGAGTTAACGTTTGGCGGCCAGGTAAGAAAGCTTTCACACCGCGAGGCAAGTTTACTTCAGGTATTGGCAGCGCACCAAAATGCAACCGTCAGCCGCAAACACGTACTGATGTATGTTTGGGGCGATGATTCGTTTTTTAACTCACGGAATCTTGATGTGTACATTTCCAAACTGAGAGACTATCTCAAAGAAGATTCGCAGTTGCAGATTACTACCATCAAAGGCGTGGGATATCATTTTTCAGTTGCGTAGATTGATGCAGAATACGCGCGCATTGGTGAGTCTTTGACTTAACGCACAACTGACAACAGACGAACGAGAGACGCCTGCCAGGCTGCATTCAGTGATCCTTTACGCATTCGGCAAAGCGATGGCACTATTTTACCCTTAGGCGAATAGCGATCGCCAGCTTCTCCCAATACAAAGAGAGCACACCCTCGCTGTTTTCGCCTGCTGTAATCACATAACGCAGGCGCTCTTGCAGTTTTTCTGCTGCTTCCGGCTTCACACTAACCCGCATTACGTCCTGCTTTTCATCGTATTGATCTGCCAAGTGCTGGCGCCAGTTTTTGTTGAAGACAACCACCCACTTGTCTTTGGCGGGAATCGTAAAAAAAGCATACTTGCCCGCAGTAATATCTTTTCCTTCGATGACAATGTCTTTGGTGAACTCAATGCTGGTGGCAGCGTGTGCACCGGTAACCCACACCTGCCCGAAAGGTACTAGGCCGCCCCAGATGATTCTGCCGCGAACAGCGGGTGAGTAGTACGAAACCATAATGTCGGCTCCTGCGATGCGCCCTTGTGCTCTTGCTTTAATACTTCCTTTTTTATTGTCAGGTGTGGATTGCACGGCAATGATTGCAGCGTCATCAACAAGTACTTCAGTTTTTTGTGTTGAATCCGCTTTGCTTTCAGCGGTGTTCTTTTGTTGACACGCAAAACTCAGTACAGTCAAAGCAATACATGTAGCAACGAATATTTTTTTCATCGGATTTTGACTATACACAAAGCTGGCGAATTACTTTCAATTGACGCTTCCAAATGTTTACATCAATCACTGCAACACAAACACCCTCGCATCCGGCAAAAAGAGATTGAAAAAACCCAAACCGTTTTGCACATTGCTTTTATAGTTCAAGGGCTCGGTGGCAAAAGCACCGGCACTGTAGCGCCTGTCGAAGCGAGCCTTCAAAAAATCATAGTACTCTTTACTCACACTGGCCATGGTCACTGCCACGGTGTCGCCCTGTTTGTATCTGCGAAAAAGCACCTTAAACTGATCTTCGTGTACTCTCCCATCGAAGGCACTGTCTGTAAACAGGTGCGTAAAAATGCGCGGATTGAGCAGCGAAGTGATGTTTTGGGTTTGCGAAAACTTTTGAACGTTGACCATGTAGTAGTTTGCACCCTTGGGGTCTTCGAGGCTGTAGCGCACAAATGCCGTTGAATCAAACTGCGATTTGAACAACGTTGCCTCCACAGTGCGGAAGGCAATAAATGGTTTTGGCTGCGCCACGGCATATACTTCTCCCAACTCCAAGGTTTTAACGCGCAACATATAATCGCGGTTGGGTTGCAGGTCTAATGCGATATTGCCATAGAGCCCGCTTCCGAGGTTTGGCAGTGTGACGATCGCATCACCCACGGTAAGACTCACCTCTGCATCAGCAATGGCAACTTTGTTCAAAACATCCTCCGGGTCAGAGCCCCATCCCGCCTCAAGTGCGCTTACACTTTTTGTAATCAATACTACAAGGGCATCTCCGGGCAACAACTGCGATGCCACTGTTACCTTTGGCTGCAATTTGCCTAAGTCATCAATTTCTAACGGCTTGGGGATACAAGCTGCTACAAACACGGCAACGATACCTGCAACCAACATCTTCACCAATGCATTCATGATTCAAAATTTAAATCCATAACTTACAAATGGCAACAGCCCAAACAAGCCCGGTTGTTCATAACGGAAAGAGCCATCGCCATTGGGGCGTATCACAATTCCGATGGGCGATGCACGATTGTAAACGTTATATACACCTATAAACCATTCGGCCTGAAGTTTACGGTCTAACCGTGTGCGGTACTTGATGCCCACATCCAAACGATGGGTATCGGCCAGCTTCACTGAGTTGATGGGCGCAAAAACGGGTATCAGATCCAAGCCGCCCAGCGAAGGCGCAGGCACTGCATACTGCCCTATGATCGGTGTAAAACGCGAACCGGATATAAACTCAAAAACCGAACTCACCGACCATCGCCTGTTCAACTGATAGTTGAGTACCACCGCCAGGTTGTGCCTGCGGTCGTATCGCGCTAAAAACCAATTGCCGTCATTCACTGCATCAAATTGCCTCTCAGACTTCGCCCAGGTGTAGCTGATCCAACCCGTCATCTTGCCCAACTCTTTTTTCACCAACACTTCTAATCCATACGCCAAGCCTTGGCCTTGCACCAGTTGGTTTTCAAAATTGGTATTCAGCAACAGGCTTGCTCCCTCCCGATACCCAATTAAATGGTGCATCCATTTGTAGTAGCCTTCAACACTTACAAACAAATGCTGCCGGTGAAATGTACGTTGTATGCCTAACGCTATTTGGTCAGCCATTTGCGGCTTTACGCGCGAAGTTACCGGATACCAGATGTCGGTGGGAAAGGCCACCGCAGAACTTGAAACGCGGTGCAGGTACTGCGCCATGCGCGAGTAGCTTGCTTTGATGGCCGTGGCAGAGTCAACAGCAAAACGGAGTGCCACGCGAGGTTCGGGATTCCAGTAGAAAGTTTTGTCAACGTAAGCCGAGGAAACGCGCACCCCAGCGCTAAATCGCAGGCGCCTGTAAACAGATCCATCCACTTGAAAAAACGGATTGGTTTCGATAGCAGTTTGCGGGGTGGTGGCACCGGACTTTAAAATATCTGAAATCTCTCCGGTGGTGTTGATACGGTTGGGTGCAACACGGTGGCGAACAGCTTCTACTCCTGCCTTCAGTGAAAATCTGCGTGAAAGCGAGTCGGAGGCAATCGTCCATTTACCGCCAACATCTTCGATGCTAGACCTCACAAACAATGAGTTATCGGCAAATGTGCTTTGAATGTTATACAAAAAGGCAGTTCGGTACAGAGACAGTGTAGTGTTGAAGCGGTTGAAATTCATCTTCCACGACAAGGTTTGCGTGCTGTTTCCAAGTGTAAAGTTGTTGGTGATGTTGCGGTTTCGCATTGTTGCACGTGGTGCGCGGGTAAAGTCCAACACGTCATTTCCTTCATACAACGTAAACTCAATATTGTTTTGGGCGTTGGGCCGATACATCAGCTTTGCGTTGACATCATAAAAAAAATACGGCAGTTCCTCGCCTGTCAACTTCACCACCTGATCTACGTAGGTACGCCTGCCCGTTACCCACACGCCAAGTTTATCTTTCACCAACGGTTGTTCTATCATCAAACGGCTGGCCAGCAGGCCAATGTTACCTTTCAGCTTCGTGTTGGTTGGCATCGATGATTTGGAAGTAACATCTAAGATGGAAGACAGCCGACCGCCATATTCTGCGGGGAAGGCACCGTTGATCGATTCTACTTTGTCCAGCATATCGGGGTTGAACACCGACAAAAACCCGAATAAATGACCGGTGTTGTAAACGGGGGCGCCATCGAGCATTACCAGGTTTTGATCGGCTGCCCCGCCACGCACAAATAAGTCGGTGGTGCCGTCCAATCCTTTGGTCACCCCCGGTAACAATTGAATCGTTTTGATTAAGTCAGCCTCGCCACCAAGCACCGGTATGCTGCTGATTTCCTTTCCACTCAAGACATTCGTACTCATGCGGTTGGTTTCAAATTGGTCTGACTGCAGGGTGCGGTCAGCGGCTATCACCACTTCATCCAATTGTTCACTTTTGCTCTCCAAAAAAATGATGAGGCTGGTGTCTCGCTTAACAAACATGGTGCATGAGAATTTTCTGTAGCCGGTATACGAAACCGTGAGCTGGATCTTTCCGCCCGGCACAATCATCGAAAACCCACCGGCCGAATCGGTAACGGCAGCCTTCTTTACTGACGTTTGCACGTGCGCTTGCGGAAGGCTTAAGCCCGCTGACTCCAAAACGGTCCCATGCAAGCGGTATGTTTGCGCGTTACCCTCGCTCCAATAAATACACCATCCTATCAAAAGCCAACGCCACATGTGATTGTCAAATTGAAATATACGAACTATCAGCACTTTTGATCCAATTCAGCAGTAATTTCAAAAGCGAGTATCCATCAGGTTGACCTTGGGCAAAACGTGGTCCCGGTATTTCAAATTAGTACTTCCCTAGCTAACGCGGTTACTTAAAGTATATTGTTGAGATGACTTCCGAAAAAACGTTGCTACATTGAGCAAGTAAAACCAGATGAGCAAATGTAATTTTTTTATGATAGTGAAGCAATTCAAAAGTTTGTTCAAGATACTTCTTGCAATGGTGGCTCTGTGCGCCTGTGGTGACGGGCACCGCAGCCTTCCCAAATTCAAACTGATACCGGGCGAAAAGTTTGTTTTTAACTCATTTGTTGATTGCAACATGGCCGAAGCCTGGGTTGGCGACACACTCCGAATTTTTCCGGGCAAGTATGGCGAAGACCCCGTTTGGGGCGATGCTCGTGATTTAAAATTTGCAAGCGGTAAAAATGCGGATGAAGTTTTTTCAACACCGCGAGATCAGTTTGTGAGCCCATCTTTGCCCTCCAATGCAGCCCCCGGCACACCCGGTTTGCACGGTGCCGTTTGGTTTGAAACCGTTTATCAAGATGTGCGCGATGCCTCCGGAAAGACACTTTACGGCCTCTATCACAATGAAAACTACCCACAGACACTGCCTTACGATTCGCTCACCGGCCTGGGCTACCGCCATGAAAACTGGCCGGAAGGGTTGCGTGGGCCCCAGTCTGCCGCTGCAGTTTGCCGCATCGGTGTAATGAAATCGTTGGATGGCGGAAGAAGTTGGGTAGACAACGGAATCATACTGGAAGACACGCAGCCCAATTTGATTTTGAAGCCTGTCAACACTTCACTCACCTTTGCGGGCGGAGTGGGCGATCCTTCGGCTGTGGCCTCAGGCGAGTACCTCTATATATTTTACGGTGAGTATAGCTACCCCGTTGATTTTTCCGCAACTGCCTACCAAGACAGCACCGAATGGAGCGGTCAATGCATCAGTGTAGCGCGCATCAAAATATCCGATCTAGACCAACCGCAGGGTAAGGCACGGAGATGGAGCGGTACATCTTTTTCACGACCGAGCACAAGCATTGGCGTACCCGTGAAGTCACTGCAAATTCCGCTTGAGCAGGGCGGTGGAGCGGCCTCCAGGGCCGGCCAATACCACTGGGGCCCAAGTGTGAGCTGGAACGAATATCTTCAGTGTTGGATCATGTTGATGGGTAAAGTAGAAGAGCCAAAGTGGAAGGGTAGCAGCATCTATATCTCATTTAACATGAATAGAGATTTGGGCGAGGCGGATAATGCAGTTGAATGGAGTACGCCTCAGTTGTTATTGACCAAACCCGGGCGGGTGCTTTGGTATCCGTCTTTGCAGCCCATCAACGCGGCCGAGGACATAGCAAAAAAGTACACGTGCCTGCGCCTGGGGCAACAGGCCCGGTTGTTTGTAAAGGACAGCGAAGCAAACGAATACAGTTCGGAATTTATGATACAATTTGAAAAGTGATGATATGGATATTACAACGTTGATGTTGATCAAAACCGGGCTACCGCAGCATCCATCCACGTTGCACGCTGTATCAAAAAGTTTTTCAGGCTTTCGATTGCGGCATCGTAATTGACTCCGATCCCCTGGTCCCATTTTGTGTAATTGCGCTGAACAGCCCCGTTACTCTTCAGGTAGCCAGCGGTGCTAGTCACTAATTCAATAAGATTTCCGTTGCTGTATTGGTTTGTGCGCAAGGCAGCCCAGCGCTGTTTTATTGCTGCTTTAAAAATAGGGTCTTCCAGCAATCGTGGCCACCAAAACGGCATCATCCACGCATCACTGCTCACATACGTGTTGTAATTGATCACCCAATTATCGATGGGCACCCTGTCACCGTTGTCAAAGGCTATGTCCATATCCCAAACAGGCCCCATCGCTAATTTACCGTCTCGATCTTTTTGGAGATAAGTACTTAAGCGATACGCATCTACATTGCGGCATAATTCATTGATGATGAAGTAATCAACAAAGCTGGAGATGTCAATCAAATTGGTGTAGGTACGCGTGGCGGCAGAAAAATTATCTGCGATCAAGGCGGTTTCAAACAGGTGAACATAGTTGGCGATGTAATCTTTTTGGGCAGATGTAATTGCATCAACTCCCGGATACTCGTACAAAAAATACGTTTCTAAATATTTTTGAGGATGATAGGGAGCGCCATAAGGTGGAAAAGTGATCAGATTTTTAAATATGTCGTATTTGCTTCTGAAACTGTTTTGGGCGGTGTAACGGGCATCGTCATCCCAGTTGTTATCAAAGTATGACAAGGGCTTTCCGATCGCAGCATCTCCCAATGAGGCTTTATCGATTGTGATGATGTAGCCACCTGTGATGTTGGCCGAACCTGCACTCAACGATTTGATGTTGATACGGTTGCCGTCACGCTTCAGGCGTTCCATCAATACGTAAACGCCTAGGTATTCACCGTTCAATTCGAGTTCTACAAATTGAGTGCGACTGGCGTATTTGCCGATGGTGCGTGAGAGTTCATAACCAACATAATTGTACATCAATGTTTTGTCAAAAATGTACTTATCCTTCAAGTTCACAACATGGCCAATCAATCTCCAGTCTTCCTCGGCAGGCATGCCAAAAAATGAAACTTCCGTGTCGTTACCGGCATCGTCTACCGTTTCGATGTTGAAGTTTTTCTTTTCTGATAGGCGGTAAGATGTTTTTCCGCGAAATTCGATTCCTATCTTTTGTTCCTGCACCAGCGCCTTTTTTTCGAAAACCTTTAGTGTGGCAGCGATTTTAGGTTCGTACAGGATAGCGGTGCCTTTTGTGTCGATGGTGATGTAGGGAATTTGGCTCTCGCCAATGTCAACAGAAAATGGGCCTTTGTTTTGCGGTGCAGGCTCACGGCAAGAGCATAGGAGCAGGAACGAACCCGCGAACAATACCAAAACAAACCGATGCTTCATGCCAAGGAGTTGAAAAGGGGGTGGGCTGTACTGGGCTCGAACCAGTGACCCCTACCTTGTCGAGGTAGTGCTCTAAACCAACTGAGCTAACAGCCCTTTGTTTTTGCTGCAAAGTAAAGTCAAAAAGTGCAAGGCTAACCCTCAAACCCGATTTTCTTATGACTGCCGTCACAGAACAGTTTGTTAGACGACGCACCACAGCGGCAAAAGGCAGTGACATTGTTCTTTTTGGTAAGGCTACCTTTCGAGTCTTTGATTGTAACGTTGCCATAAACCATCAGCGGGCCGTTGGGTGTAGTTTCTACAATGGTCTCAGCTTCTACTTTTAACTTCTTCACTTGCACCATCGCGATTTAAGTAATAGCTCAAAGCTCCCGAAGGGCATTTCTTAACTTGGTCAATAATTTTATCAGTCGTAGATTTTTCTGGAGTGATCCAAGGCAGTTCTTTGGGATGAAATACATCACCCAAGCCATTGAAGCAAATGGCAGAATGAATGCACATCGAGGGTTTCCAAACGATGGTAACCTCACCATTGGTGTATTTTTTGGTAATGTCTTTCATGTGTATAATTTTAAGTT
>DHLV01000026.1 GCA_002405445.1 Flammeovirgaceae bacterium UBA4659
CGCTAAACTTTTGAATCGAAGTAATTTGAAAATTATTCAAGTTGAAAATTTGAAAGTGTTATTGCACAGATTTATGATTTTCAAATTGGTTCATCTTCAAATTTTAAAATCACCATGAAGATATTCCTCATTGGTCTGCCTGGCGCTGGCAAAACCACCTTGGGTAAGCAATTGGCAGAACGCTTGAACATCCGTTTCGTAGACTTGGATACTGAAATTGAAAAATCAGAAGGCGAGAGCATTGCCTTGATCTTTAAAAGATTTGGTGAAGACCACTTTCGCAAAGCGGAGAGCACCCAACTGCAACAGTGGGCAAACTTGAATGAAGATTTTGTGATGGCAACGGGTGGAGGCGCTCCGTGTTTTTTTGATAACATGGAAGTGATGAACCAAGCCGGAACTACTATTTTTTTAGATGTGCCTGCCAAGGAAATTGCCAAACGCATTTCTGAACAATCTACCCATCGCCCGATCTTGCTGAATCTGGATTTAGAGGAGATGAAAGACAAAATTGAGTTCCTTCGGTCGCAGCGTAAACTCATTTATCGCCAAACAAAAAAGACCTGCAAGGGTGAAAACCTCACCGTTAACGACCTGCTATATGCAGTCAACAGTTAAAACGGAACACCAACTGTAAACATGATGCGCGTGGCGGCTTGGTCGTAATCGTAATGTGGCGAGGGGAAATTACTGATAGCATACGGTAGGTAGTATCCACTACCTTGCGACCTAACCACGGCTAGATCAACAAAGAACTTTGCAGTTCTGTAACCCAAACCACCGCTAATCGTAGATAGATCAGTTAATGAATAATTGATTCGGTTCAGCGGACGGTTGGCATAAGGATTCCCCATCAGGTTGTAACCTGCCCTAAACCTTAAATTCTTGTAGCGATATTCACCTCCCAAGCGTATGTTCGTTGCTGACGTAAATCGTGATGACACAACGCGGTTGACGTCTTGGTCGGCATCGATGGAAAGACTGTAGGCCTGTTCACTAAAGCCGCTGGTGCTTGCATTGTTATAGTTCACCATCTCTATATCTGCGGTGATGAACCCCCTCTTCTGAAGAAAAAACGTTGCGCCAAATGTTAATCGGCCGGGCGTAGTTAGCGAATAGTTGACGGGGTCGTCAATTGTTTTTGAGCTCACGGTATTTAACGGGGGCGGCTTTGGTGAATTGGGCGGAATGAGCGGGCGTGCGGGGTTGCCGAAGTAGTCGAAATTATTCCATGATGTTCTCATTGATGCGTTGTAGGTGTCGCTGAGTTGATAAGAAGTTGGTGTCACATAACTTACACCAACCTGTAGCATATCAATGGGTTTAAAGAGTGCACCCAGCGAGAGGTTGATTCCGCTGCCCGTGGTGGTGCGGCTTTCGTTCAACGTCATGTTGTTGAAGCAGCCTACGCATTGGCCCACAAACTCACCTGTTGTTTGCCCCGAAAAATCTTCGGAGTAAGTTTTGTCATATTGGTAACGCACCGACATGATACCCAAGCCCGCTCCAAGAAAGAATTTGTCCAATAAGTTTGCTCCGTAAGAGAGGTTCCATTGATTTTGTGAGCCACTCGTTTTGATGTTCTCTTTTTGCAAAGGTGTGCCGCCAAACAAGTCGCTGAAGTAAGATGTGCCGGTGGAAGTTTTTGGCCCAAATAGATAGTTCTCAAAGCCCAAGAAAGCCGGGGTGTTTACATTATCGCCCTTGCCGGCAGCGTTTGTATTCGGATCAAATCTTGGATCAAACTGGTCTTTGGTGTAACCCTCAGCCGTTTCCATAAAATAATTGATAATTGAACTCCCGTTGTTTTGGGCATTGTACTGTAACGCACCATTAAAGTCATTTACACGATTCAATGTGATGGCAAAAGTTCCACCGTAAAACGGCTCTCGGTCAGTATTTTTGCCGGCACCAAAAACAATACTCAGTCCGGGCAAACTCAAATTGGTGGATGAAGCCGAGGAACCAGACAAATTGGTGATCAAATTGTTTTGTTGCACCTCATAAGTGCTGTAGTTACCACGGGTATTGTTGAAGGTAAGTGCCGGTGTGATGCTGAACTCATTTCTATTGTACATGCCCAATCCTGCTGGGTTTGATAGTGCAGAGCTAAAATCACCACCGAGCGCAACTTGTGCTCCGCCCATTGCCTGAATGCGCGCACTGCCACCGGCATTTTGGCGGGAAAACAACAAAGCCTGCTCGATAAAGTAATTTTGTGCCATCACTTGGTTTAGGCAGAACACACTCATCACAGCGAGGGCAAAACCCCACATCCTACACTTCATAAAAGTTTAAATTGCTGAACTAGCGAAAGAACTTGTTAATCGCGCCCTCTGCGAGACCCGCCACCACCGCTGCTGCCACCACCACCACCGGTGCTAACGCCACCACCGCCACCGGTAGAGAAGGTTGAAGAGCGGCCGCCCCAACCGCTGTTCGAGTTACCCCAACCGTTGTTGTTCCAATTGCTGTTGTTGTTATTCCAGCCATTGTTCCATGCGTTGGTGCTTGGGTTCGTGCGGGTTTGCCATGCGCTGTTGCTATTTTGGTAACTGGGGTCGTTTCTCCACCCCGAGTTGTAATATTGGTCAGAAGCCACACGGCCACCGGTTGTACTGCCACCATTGCTGGTGGTGGAGTAGTAGCGGTCAATTTCCTGATTTCTTGCTGATTGTGCCCGTGGCCTGTCTACCACCACAACGGTCGAGCCAAAGTATGGATTACCCCACGAATTCCAACCCCAGGGATTGTTGAAGCTATTCCATCCCCAAGGGTTGCCCCATCCACCATAAAACGAATTCATTCCCCAACCGCCCATTCCCCACGGGCTGTTGAAGCTGTTCCAAAACATCGAAGAAGGGCTGCCCCATCCCCAGGAATTGCCCCAACCCGTTCCAAAACCTATGGATAGACCGGGTTGATAAAATCCACCCATCCCCATTCCATTCATCATCCATGGATCGTAATATGGGTTCATCATGCTCATGTTATTGTAACCCCATGGCGAAAAGCCCATGCCCATTCCACCCATTCCATAGGGATTCATGGCCCAACGGTTGTAGCCCCAAGGGTTTCCAAAACCATTGTACATGGAATTAGTGTAAGCGCTGTTGTTGCTACTCAGTGCTTGATTCACTGATGTAGGTTGATAGTTCGCACTGAAATACGAAACATTGCCTGTTGGCGTGTTGGTGCCCATTTTTGCACCGGAGATGTATTCAGGGTTTACACCACGTGCTGAGTAACTGTCCGTAGGGTTAATCACCGGAGCGTCAGCTTCGGGTTCACTCGCACGCCTAGGCAAAGAAGCAAACTCGGCCTGCCGGGTCGCGTTGTAAGCCGCACGATCTTTGGCAGTAAAATACATGTCGTCAATTTCCTCTTGTGCCCACGCATGCGTCACCAACGATGCCATCAAACACAACAAAGCGATTTTCGTTTTCATATCTTCTGCAGTTTAAGTTCGGTGTTAATAACGTAAATCTACTGGTTTTAGATGTTTTTTAACACAATTTTCATGCTAATTCTTTCCAAGCCCGTCAATAATGTCATTACGGCCTATATTTGCAGGTCGGTGACCAAACCGGCACCAAAACTTGTTTAAAAATCAGATGGGAAAGGATATTACAAGCCGGACACAGGATTATTCTCAATGGTACATCGATTTGGTAAAAAAGGCCGATTTGGCAGAGAACTCTGACGTTAGGGGCTGCATGGTGATAAAACCCTATGGATACAGCATTTGGGAGAAGATGCAGCAAGGGCTTGACAAGATGTTCAAAGACACAGGGCATGTGAATGCCTATTTCCCGTTGTTTGTCCCCAAAAGCATGTTTGAGGCAGAAGAAAAAAATGCCGAAGGCTTTGCCAAAGAATGTGCGATTGTCACCCACTATCGATTGAAGAACGATCCTGCGCATAAGGGTAGATTAATGGTTGACCCGGAGGCGAAATTGGAAGAGGAACTAGTTGTTCGCCCAACCAGCGAAGCAATTATTTGGAGTACGTATAAAAAATGGATTCAATCGTACCGTGATTTGCCTTTGCTGATTAACCAATGGGCTAACGTGGTGCGTTGGGAAATGCGCACGCGCTTGTTTTTGCGCACGGCAGAATTTCTTTGGCAGGAAGGCCACACTGCACACGCCACACAAGCAGAAGCGATTGCCGAGACAGAACAAATGCTAAACGTGTATGCAGAGTTTGTAGAAACGTTTATGGCGGTACCGGTCATCAAAGGTCGTAAGTCAGAAGGCGAGCGTTTTCCTGGTGCGGTAGATACCTATTGCATCGAAGCGATGATGCAAGATGGTAAGGCGCTGCAAGCTGGAACCTCTCACTTTTTGGGCCAGAATTTTGCCGATGCGTTTGGTGTGAACTTCACCAACAAAGAAGGGAAACTCGAAAAAGTATGGGGCACCTCGTGGGGTGTCAGCACACGGCTGATTGGCGCTTTAATCATGGCACATTCAGATGACGAGGGTTTGGTGCTTCCCCCCAAATTGGCACCCATCCATGTAGTGATTGTTCCGATTTTCAAAAACGAAGAAGAGCTCTCCAGGATTTCCGTGGAAGCAAAGTCGATAGCGGCTTCTTTGCGTGCGCTGGGTTACTCCGTAAAGTTCGATCATCGCGATACGCTGAAGCCGGGCTTTAAGTTTGCCGAATACGAGTTGAAAGGTGTGCCAGTTCGCATCGCGATTGGTCCGCGTGATTTGGACAACAAAACGGTGGAGGTTGCAAGGCGTGATACGAAAGAAAAAATGGTCATGAAAATTGATGAAGTACCTGTTGCTATTCCAAAGTTGTTAGATGACATTCAAACAAACATCTACCAAAAGGCCTTGGCTTTCCGCGAGCGAATGACTACTTCGGTAGATACCTACGAGCAATTCAAAAAGGTTTTGGATGAAAAAGGAGGATTTGTGCTGGCACACTGGGATGGCACTGCTGAAACCGAAGCTGCCATGAAGGAACAGACAAAGGCCACCATCCGATGTATTCCGCTGGACGCCCGTGATGAGAACGGAGTTTGTGTGTATTCCGGAAAACCTTCTGCGCGGAGAGTCGTATTTGCAAGGGCATACTGATGAATATTATTAACTACCTTTGCGTATGGAGTGGTTAACAATTGCTTCCCTGATTTTAGTCGGTCTCGTGCTTTTGATCATTGAGATTATTTTTGTGCCGGGGACCACATTAGTCGGCATTGTGGGATTTGCATTGATGATGGCCGGAATCGTACTGACATTCAGGCACCACGGCACCGAGGCGGGATGGATATCGCTGGGAATCACTTCAGTTGTTTCGGGGGCAGTGCTGTATTTGTCTTTTACGACCAATGTTTGGAGCCGGTTTTCACTCAAGTCTTCCATCGATGGCAAAGTTAACGAGGGGGAGCTCATCGATTTGAGAGAAGGTATGGAAGGCAAGGCTGTTTCTGCTTTGCGCCCAGTTGGCAAGGCTGAACTCAACAATCGCACTTTTGAAGTGCGAACTTTAGGAACCTATCTTGATAGCGGCAGCAAAATCCGCATCAAGAAAATTTCATCGCATCAGATCATTGTGGAACCAATCAATCGATAAAAAATAAATTTATGGAAAATATGCCTTTTCTTCTTTTTGTATTCTTAGGAGTCGTTTTCTTTTTCATGTTCATGTACTTTGTGCCGGTTGGCTTATGGATTACTGCCATTTTTGCCAACGTAAAGGTCACAATCGGTGAACTGATCGGTATGCGCATTCGCAAAGTGCCACCCGGGGTAATTGTGAACTCGCTGATTACCGCTACCAAAGCCGGGCTGCAATTGACCACGCGTGAGTTGGAGACGCATTATTTGGCAGGAGGCAATGTGCCCAATGTGATCCGTGCCCTTATATCTGCAGACAAAGCAAATATCAACCTGAGCTTCAAACAGGCTACGGCCATCGACCTTGCCGGTCGAGATGTATTTGAGGCAGTTCAGATTTCTGTAAACCCCAAAGTAATTAACACACCCAAGGTAGCTGCGGTTGCGGCCGATGGTATTCAATTGATTGCCATTGCACGCGTAACGGTGCGTGCCAGCATTCAGCAGTTGGTGGGTGGTGCAGGTGAAGAAACTATTTTGGCGCGCGTGGGCGAAGGTATCGTTACGTCTATCGGGTCGGCCAAATCACACAAAGAAGTGTTGGAGAACCCCGACAAAATCTCCAAACTGGTTCTTTCTCGTGGCTTGGATGCAGGCACTGCCTTTGAAATTCTTTCCATCGACATTGCAGATGTGGATGTTGGTGCAAATATTGGCGCAAAACTGCAAACCGACCAGGCCGCTGCTGATTTGAGGGTAGCAGAAGCAAAAGCAGAAGAGCGTAGGGCTATGGCCGTTGCCGTTGAGCAGGAAATGAAGGCAAAGGCACAAGAGGCGCGCGCGAAAGTAATTGAAGCGGAAGCAGAAATACCCAAATCGATCGCACAGGCGTTTACTACCGGCAACCTCGGGGTGATGGACTATTACAAAATGCAAAATGTGCAGGCAGATACTGAAATGCGAAACGCTATTTCAGGATCAGGCAAAGCGTCCACTCCCAGCAAGTAACCGCTCACAAGTTGATTCAACCCTGATGATACATGTTGAATGTATCGTCAGGATTGCAACGGTTGATGCTTGTGACACTGAGCGGCTGGATCGCTACAGTTAATCTCTGTCAATGAACCCTGACAGTGACCGGAGGGGTTTATTTCTGAATTAGGCAATAGGAAATTATAAAGACTAGTTTGGATTTAGGTTTGTTCCGAGCAAGCCCAACATCGTGTATTCCGAAGGAGTATTCATAAACCTTGCAGTTTATCCGATGATGAAACCCATTGCCACTAAGTTCGGTATTCAACAAATAATATGATGGCACTGACAGACGGTGCCACCGGAAAGCGATCTTCATAGGGTACTAGGCAGCCAATGTTTCTGCCAGATACCATTCTTCACCCTGAAAATTCTTCACCTCGCCCTGCGGGGCTTTTTATTCAAGCCGTAACATCATCAACAGAGGAATTGAGTGCGCGATCAGGATACAGATGACTTTTATTGGGGCCTTTCTTACATTAAAACACTTGATGTGCAAGCCCGACATGTAAAGCTGTCCTCATCAGTTCGGTTGGCACTTTGCTAGTGCACCGTGAACCTGGGTCAGATCAACGATCCCCCGTTTGTGGTCCCAGGTGTTGTAAATATATGTGGCAATCTCAGCAATTTCCAACTCTGTTAACGATGTGGTGCCCTTCATTTCCAAATTATACATCACTCCGTTTACGGTAATCGATCCTTTTTTTCCGTATTTCATTATACATAGCACCTCATTCAAATTTCTTTCCATGTAATCAGAGGTGTTGAGTGGCGGATAAACTCTACCCAAGCCTGCGCCATTTTTTTGATGACAGTTGCTGCAATACCTCACATAAAGTTGCTCACCTTGCACGTAGTACTGTTGAAACTTGGTATCTGTGGCGCTGTGGCTGCCACACGCGGCAAGCCACATGCCAAATACTAAAAAGGGGGCAGCGTGCACGAAGAACCGATGCTGCACGGCAGAAAGGCGGTGGTCAGTCTTGTTCCTCACCGCTTCTTAATTTCTTTATGTCTATAATCAACCGGTTCACGTCAGATTCTTCAGTGCCGTCATATTTTCCACGGATACGGCCCTTTTTGTCGATGAGCAGAAAAGCCCCGCTGTGGATGAAGCCATCTGGTTCGGTTTTGTCTTCGAGGGCGGTGGCAAAATATCTCGTTTGGGCGATCTTGTAAATCGAATCTTTTTAGCCTGTCAAAAAATGCCAGCGGTGGCTCTCCACATCCAGTCTTTGCGCAAAATCGCGCAGCAACGCCACAGTGTCAAATTCCGGGTCGATGGTATGTGATAAAATGACCACATCGGGCATTTCGCGGGTGGCTTGGTAAACCCGCAGCATTTGCGTCTTCATAATGGGGCAAATGGTTCTGCACGATGTAAAAAAGAAATCAGCTACGTAGATTTTATCCTTCAATGTTTCGTTTGTGATGGTAGCACTATCCTGATCAACAAAAGTGAAATTGCCTATGGTGTGGTACACCGTGTCGGTCCCTATCAACTCGCGCTGGCCGAAAATCGGTAACGGCTTTTGTTTTGGCGTGCAACCCTGAAGGAGGCTCCCCACTACCGCCAAAACAGACAGGTGCCGGGTTAATTGCGTTATCAACGGTACTGGTGATCTACCGGAGGTAAACACGTTTTGCAGAACACTAGAACTTCTTTTCAGACACATTGCAACAACAAGGCGAATCCTTTCGCTGTTTGCCGATTGATGATCAACTGGAATGCTATGCCACAATAATTTCATCGCCTTCGAATATTTCATGATGGTCAACAGCAATAACATTTTGCCCAAAGTAGATTTTATTTTCATTTTTTCGATAAGAGGCCAGCGTAGCCAAAGGTTCCTTACCTGCGATGCCGGTGTTTTGATCGATGGTAGTGAGTACGCAACGCGAACACGGTTTGACGGCAACGAATCGATTTTGACCTATTGAAAAATTACTCCACTTGTCTTCTTCATACGGATTGCCACCGGTGAAAACAAAATTTGGACGAAACCGATCCATAGGGAGGCGTTCCGTCAGTCGCTGGTTTAAATCATCCAGCGAACTTTGTCCGATGATCAAATAAGGGTAACCATCAGCCAGGCTTACATGATCGTTGCCCACACGGTATTGTGCATCTACCGGTCGGGCATTTTTTTCTGGAAACTGAACCAACCGACACGAAATGCCCAAGTGTTGGCTAAACCAGGTGCTCCATGCTTCGTCTGCTTGGTATACCGAAACGGCATCATCCCAAATTTTGCATTCGATGGGTTGGGGTAAAAGGTGGTGATTGAATGGCAGCACAATTGAATCGGTGCGGTGTGTGATCAGAAATCCCTGTGGTTGTAACGATAGGCGAAACAAGGCCATTTGCGGGTATCTACGTTGGGTGATAAAATTATTTTCGTCATCTACCAACATCCAACGCCTGTCGTATTGAAGCCCTTTCTGCATCACTTTTGTGGCTGCAACGCGAATGCCGCCCATCGATTTGATCGGGTAAACCCATATTTCAGTCAACTGCAGTTTGCGCGCCACCGGTATATGTATTTTTGTGCTAACTTAGTCAATAAACCTGTGGCGATTGCTGTGGTGCTCTACGGCTGCGTGCCACACGTGGCAATCAGGGTTTTGCTATCGAACAACCCACCACGAGGGCGCAGGCATTTAAGCAGAAATTCTAGACTTGAACTTCTTTGTCAGCTCCTCGATGCTGTTTTTAAAATTCGCATCAGTTTTCATCATATCCTCCACCGATTCGAGGGCGTGGATCACCGTGCTATGGTCGCGGCCGCCAAAATTATCGCCAATAAGGGCAAGCGTGAGTTGTGTAAAGCGTTTGCAGAAATACATGGCAGTTTGGCGCGGTATCACAATTTCACGCTTTTTCACCTTACCCTTCATTGCCTCCAACTCCACTTTGAAATAGTCTGCCACAGTTTTTTGAATGAAGTCTACGCTCACATCCGTCTGAATTTCTTTTACAATATTTTTCAGTACTTCTTTGGCGAGTTCTAAATCGATTTCTTTCTTCAGTAATGTGGCGTGGAACAGAAGCGAATTCAGCACGCCTTCCATGTCTCGCAGGTTCGTATCTACACTGTAAGCCAAATATTCTGCAACCTCTTTCGGTATGTCGATGCCATCTGACTGCATTTTTTTGTTGATGATGGCCAACTTGGTTTCAAAGTCGGGTTCTTGCAGATCAGCTGTTAATCCCCACTTGAAGCGCGACAGTAGCCGCTCCTGGAATCCCTTCATATCACGGGGCGGGCAATCGCTTGTCATGATAATCTGCTTGCCCGATTGATGCAATTGGTTAAAGATGTGAAAGAAAATCTCTTGCGTTTTTTCGCGGCCTGCCAAAAACTGCACATCATCCAAAATCAATAAGTCTACCTGTAAATAAAAATTTTGGAAGTCCTGCATTTTGTTGTTCTGCAGCGCGTTCAAAAATTGACTGGTAAAATCGTTTTGATCTACATACAACACAATTTTGTGCGGTAGGCTTTTTTTGATTTCGTTGCCGATGGCTTGCACCAGGTGCGTTTTGCCCACGCCTACGCCTCCATACAGCATCAGCGGATTGAATGAAGTGACCCCCGGTTTTTTCGACACAGCCAGTCCGGCCGATCGCGCCAGACGATTGCAGTCGCCCTCAATAAAATTGTCGAAAGTATAGTTAGGGTTGAGTCTTGAATTGACTGTTTGCGGATTCAGCGCACGGAAACTGAAAGGGGAATACACATCGCTGCCGTTCACGGGTTGTACGCTTCCGTTTCTGTTGGGTCCGTTGCCGTTGGGGTAGTTTACCATCACGGGCGGGCTTTGTTTGTTGCCGCTGTCAACCACTACAGAGTATTCCAACCTTCCCCCTTTGCCCAGCACGTGGTGAACGGCTTTTTTCAACACCGGTACATAGTGTTCTTCCAGCCACTCGTAAAAAAACTGAGAGGGCACTTGTATTGTCAGCACTTCACCATCGGCACGTAAAGGAATGATCCGTTTAACCCACGTTTCAAAACTGTGTTCATCCACCTCAGGCTTGATAATCGCCAAACAGTCATTCCAAATGGTGGTGGAGTCTACTGATGCAACGGAGTTCAAGGGATTCGGATTTTTTATTTGATTTTTTTCGCGGGGAGACAAAGGTGAAAAAAAAATCGGATATCAAAAGAGAAGAAAAATTTTTTTTAGCTTGACTTTTTGAAAAAAAGATTGGGTACGTTTTTTAGATGATAAATCGATCCAAACAGGGAAAAATGCGAATGAAGCCGGCTAAAAAATCAAATCCAGGTGAACGGTGCGCACACCGGCAGTAATGATTTGAAAGTTCGTCCATAAATTCCATCTTTAGCGCCACTTCGAAACAGTATACTATGCTCAGTCAACCCGGATGGCGGGATGTTTTCGCTCCGCAAACGCTCGAAAAATGGATTGAGGCCGCCCGGCAGGAGCTGAATGGCAGCCAGCCTTTTGAACAATTGACCCAATCAATCGGTGGTTTGTCGATCAAACCGTACTACACCAAAGACGATATTCTAAAGGCTATTTTTCCAGTGCTGCCCACCGCGCAAAAATCGTTTTTGGGTGCACGTAGTTGGCATAACCTGCCCGAGGTGGTAGTGAAGGATGCCAAAAAAGCAAATTCGGATGCCCTCTACCACCTGCAGCACGGTGCAGATGGGGTTTTATTTGATATACAGGATGCCGCCGTGCCACCGCATATTCTGTTACAGGGCATTGAGCTCAATTTTTGCGAGATCAGCTTCCGGTTACCGCAAAGTGCCGCTGGTTTTTTGCAACTCTTCAGCGAATTTGCATCAGCGCAGTTTGATGTTTCAACAATTTTTGGCAGCGTTTTTTGGAAGGATCGCATCGATATTTCTGTAGCCGCCAAAATTGCGTGGCCTGATTTTCGCGCGTGCGGTATAATTGTTGAGCCGAATGAAAACGTGGTCGAAGAAGTGCGCAATGCGGTTACAGTTGCAAAAAAAACAATCGGTAGCCTGGTGGAAGTTGGTGTTTGCGAAAGCGATGCAAAGCAGCGGATTGCTTTTTCAGTTTCTACTCAGGCCAACCTTTTTGTTTCTATTGCCAAGCTCAAAACACTGCGCGCAACCAGTCCGTCAACCCGCATTCACGCCAGCAGCCAACGATTTGTAAATGACAGGTATCAACCCCATGGCAATTTGATTTACTCCACTTATGCTGCCATCGGTGCGGTATTGGGGGGCTGCGACAGCTTGACCATCGTGCCAGAAGATCCTGCTCAATCAACCATGCAAAGCATGGCACGCAATGTGTCCTCCATCTTGCGAGAGGAGTCTTTCCTTAATAAAGTGGCTGATCCACTGGCGGGATCTTATCTTGTCGATGCACTGGTGGCTCAAATGGCCACCGCAGCGGGCGATAGGATCGACCAATCGATGTCTGACAACCAACCATCACCTGCACACAATTGGCTCACCGCAGAAAAAATTGATGTGAAAACACAGTTTTCGCCAGTGGACATTGTGCATGCATTGGCAAACGATTACCAGGCGGGTGTGCCACCCTTTTTGCGTGGACCGTACGCCACCATGTATACAGTGCGACCATGGACGATTCGCCAGTATGCCGGATTCTCAACTGCTAGAGATTCCAACGCATTTTACAGAAGAAATCTTGCGGCCGGACAAAAAGGATTATCTGTGGCATTTGACCTGGCCACACACCGCGGGTATGATTCCGATCATCCGCGTGTGAAGGGCGATGTGGGCAAAGCCGGAGTTGCCATCGATTCGGTGCTCGATATGAAAATTCTCTTCGACCAAATTCCGTTGGATAAAATGTCTGTATCCATGACGATGAACGGAGCGGTGATACCCATTATGGCATTTTACATTGTGGCGGCCGAAGAGCAGGGAGTTGCACCGCAGCAACTCAGTGGCACCATCCAAAACGATATTCTCAAGGAGTTTATGGTGCGCAATACCTACATCTATCCCCCGGCCCACTCCATGCGCATCGTAGCCGATATTTTTGAATATTGCTCCAAGTATATGCCCAAGTTCAACAGCATCAGCATCAGTGGCTACCACATGCACGAAGCGGGCGCACCTGCACATATAGAACTTGCATATACATTGGCAGATGGGTTAGAATACATCCGTGCGGGCGTTAAGGCGGGTATTGCCATCGATGACTTTGCACCACGCCTTTCCTTTTTTTGGGGCATTGGCATGAATTTTTTTATGGAAGTAGCCAAGATGCGCGCAGGCCGCATGTTGTGGGCAAAGATGGTGCAATCCTTCAACCCCCAAAATCCTAAGTCGATGGCCTTGCGCACCCATTGCCAAACTTCCGGGTGGAGCTTAACGGAACAAGACCCTTACAACAACGTAACCCGCACGTGTATAGAAGCATTGGCCGCAGCGTTGGGGGGCACGCAATCGCTGCACACCAACTCATTGGATGAAGCCATTGCCTTGCCTACCGATTTTTCGGCACGCATTGCCCGCAACACGCAAATCTATTTGCAGAAAGAAACGGGTATCACGCACGTGGTGGACCCCTTGGGCGGCTCCTATTATGTGGAGTACTTAACCGAGCAATTGATAGAAAAAGCGTGGGCGCTGATAGAAGAAGTTGAAAATATGGGCGGCATTGCCAAAGCCATTGAAAGCGGTTTGCCAAAGTTGCGCATTGAAGAAGCCGCAGCAGCCAAACAGGCTCGTATTGACTCGGGCAAAGATGTGATTGTAGGTGTCAATCGCTATACCACCAACGAAAAACCCGATTTTGATATTTTGGACATCGACAATACTGCCGTGCGCGAAGAGCAAATTGCACGCTTACAGCAGTTGAAGAAAGAGCGCAACACAGAAGCCGTGAGCCAGGCACTGGCCGCCATCGAACATGCCGCGGCCACTGGCAAGGGCAATTTGTTGGAATTGGCGGTAGTGGCGGCACGCGCACGGGCCACGTTGGGCGAAATTTCAATGGCGATGGAAAAATCTTTTGGACGTTACAAAGCAACTATCCAATCAATTTCGGGTGTATATTCTAGCGAGATGAAAAACGATGCAGTAGAGGAAGTACGTGCACTGTCCGACAAATTTGCAGCACTAGATGGACGCAGGCCACGCATTTTGGTGGCCAAGATGGGGCAAGATGGCCACGACCGTGGCGCCAAAGTAATTGCGACCGGATTTGCCGACTTAGGGTTTGATGTAGACATCGGTCCGTTGTTTCAAACCCCCGAAGAAGTAGCCAAACAAGCGGCCGAAAATGATGTGCACGTGGTGGGTGCCAGCAGCTTGGCCGCAGGGCATAAAACATTAGTGCCCGAATTGATTGCTGCCCTAAAAGAAATTGGCCGGCCCGATATTTTAGTAGTGGCAGGTGGGGTTATTCCCGAAAAAGACTACGATTTTTTAGTTCAGTGTGGTGTGAGTGGCATTTTTGGACCAGGCACGCCCGTAACACAAGCAGCGAAAGAGATACTGGAAAAACTTCTTTTATAATTTTGAAAAATAGCAATGGCAGTACCTGAACGTTCTACTCCCAATCGTCCCAGTTCAGCATCGCTCCAATTCTCATTTGGATGAAAAAATGACCTAGCTGGTCAACAGGAGCATTTTGCAATTGGCCAAATGGTGTTCGCCATTCATACGGATACATAGCCCACATGTACCCTGCACGGAAGGAGCCGAATAATGAACTTTCATGTTTGTAAAGGCGATTAATATCTAAACTCCAGCCGAAAACCAGTCCTTCTTGTGTGTGGCTAATGTCGGTGGCATTGCCCCCTTGGGTCAAAAAATTACTCAGGGTATTTGAGGTGGTATTGCGCGACAAGATGACTCGGTTATCGGTAAGACCTATTCCAACATACGGTGCCAAAGAAGTGTTTCCCCATTCAAATACCCGGTAACCGAATTGCAAGGTAGTCAGGTTCGATTGCCGTTTTAAACTGAAAGCGTCATTTGATCTGGTCTGTAAGTTGAGCGACAAATCGCAACCAAAAAAAAATCGTTTGGCAGTGTAAGTAAAACCAAACCCCCAGAAAAACTGGGAGTTTGGAATGGAAGGGTAGCCCGTGCCGGCCAGAGTTTGATTCAAGCCACTGCTTTGCGAAAATTGAAAGCTGGGCACAATACCGTAAAAGGTGATACTCTTTCTGATTTCTTGGATTTGCTGCTGATTGGGCTCTTGTGCCCGCCCGTGCGCGGCAAGTACAAGGCAAACAAAGAATGGTAACTGTTTCATCAATTGATTTACTTAGCTATAACCACCCTTGTACTCCAGTTTTTATTAAGTCTGTTGCTTATCGCTCAGCTATATTTTATTTACCTTTTCGATCAACGAAGTTTCTTCTTGTGTGTTCTGTCGTATTAAGAACAGAAATTGCACCTTAGTTATCTAAATTTGTAGTATGAAGACATTTTTGAAGAATTTAGGAACACAGATAAGGATTTTGAGAGCTGCGAAGGGGCTGACGCAGTCAAATGTCGCAAGCGAAATAAAAATCACCGCTTCGGCATTTGCCAAAATTGAGCGCGGAGAGAGTGACATTAGTATTTCTCGGATTGAAGCGATTGCCAACGTCTTCGGCCTAAACGCATCACAATTAATAAACCAAGCTGATTTATTATACAAGCCCAATGCTACTAGTTTGGCCAAAAACTACAATGAACTGGAACATATCCAAAATGAAGTAAATAAGCTGAGTAAAATGGTAGAATCTTTAACTGAGCGGGTAAGGAAGATTGAACGGTAAGCAAACGGTTTTCGCGATGGAAGAAAGTGTCAAAAAATACGTTTCGAATTGTAAGTTGATGGGTGTTGGCGAAAATCGCTACATTTATTTTCCCAAATTCAGGTGTATGAAGAAAATTCTTTTTTTGCTGCTGCTTGCAGCGGTGTATTTTTCCGCTTCGGCACAAACCAAGTATGATAAAAACTGGGCTTTAATTGAGGCTACCTACCAAATCGGTGATTACAAAAAGGCGTTCTCTGCTTTAGAGAAATTTAAAAAGAAATCCTTTAAGAAATTAGGCAACAATAACCCCTATCTGACCCGCTATTACATGATGATTGCCAAGTGCGATCTTGCCTCGGGCATGTTTAAGGAGTTTGAGGCGAACCTCAAAACCGCCATCAGCACCAGCATTGCGGTAAACACTGAAAACAGCAAGAGCCATGGCTTGGTGCTGTTGGAAGCGGGTGAACTGTACACGCGAAATGGTTCGTGTAAGATTGCCATGCAGTACCTGACAGACGCAAAGGTGATCTTCACCAAAGGAGGTTTTTTTGGTGAAGATACAAAGGCACGTTGGGAGGTAGCACAAGCCGAGATGTTGACAGGCCAGGGTTTTTACCGGCAGGCTTCAGAGTTGTTGTTGGCGAATTCCGGCTATTTTGCCGGGCGGGCAGTAAAACAAGAAACGTACGTTGACGATAAGGGAAATTTAAAAAGCAGGAGACTGCCTGATGAAGAACTGGCTAAACGTTATGATGACTATTGCCGCGCGCTCACCTCTTTGGGCCGCTGCTACGGTCGGCAGGGGAAATTGAGAAGCGCAGACTCTGCGTTTGGGTTTGTTACCTCGTGGGCAAATAGGAATTTAGGACAAACGAGCTTACCTTATGTGCGCAATCAATTCTATAACGCCAAAATGCTCAAAGAAAATGGAAACGAGACATTGCCGAAAGACCTGGATCTCGGCAGAATGTTGAATAACCTGAAGAGCAAGCATAAGCCCTCGCATTTTCTGGCAGTAGAGATTTTTGAAGAATAACTAAAAGACCTGATGAAAGAGGGCGGGCCAAAGTACCTGAACACCAAGCTCGAGTACGAAAAAATGATCAAGAGCAGTTTTAAAGAAGGAAGTTTTTTCCCGGTTCGCTTACAGGCGGTAGAGTTCAACTCGAAACTCAGCAATGATAAAACAAAAAACCTTGAAAGCGATGCAAATGCACTGCTATCAAATACCAAGGAGTTACCGCGAAACAATCTGGTAACCATCAATGTACTGGAGTTTTTAACTGGTTTGGCGTTGTATCAGCACAGGTACTCGAATGCAGAGAATTATCTCAAATCAATTATCGAGATAAAGAGTAACCTCTTCGGTGAAGAGACGCCTGAAACACATTTGGCTAAATTAAAACTGGCCAACTACTACCTCGATTACACCAATAAAATACAAGAGGCCCAAAAAATTTACGAGGAGAGTTTCACCAACATTGTTGCTCCGCAAATTGCCAGTCAGCATCAGGACATACTCGAGATTGTAAATCACATCGGTAGTCTCTACGAACTGTTGGACAAGTACGCGAAAGCCGATTCAGTGTTAGAAAAGTCAATCAATATTGCTAAAGCCAAGTACGATGACACCGATGTTGCGTATGCAACTCAACTCACCAACGTGGCAACAATTCAGATCAAATTGGGCGAATATGACAAAGCGGGCAAGCGAATAGACGAAGCCATTAAAATCTTAAAGGATAAAGATTCCCGCGGTAACAACCGGGAATTGCGTTTGATTGAAGCGCTGAATACCCGCGCAACTTTGCAGGGTATTCGCGGGTTGTTTGACGAGGCAGAGGAAACATTGGTTCAAACCGGAAAGATGCTCAACAAGTTGGAAAATGTGGTGGGTATTGATGAGCTTGCTACAGCCAGGCAGTTGACAGCGCTGTTGATATTGCTGGGCGACTACAAAAGGGCTAATGAACAATTGGCCAAGTTGATACCCGAATACCAAAAATTATATGGCAGTAATTCATATCGTCTGATTGATCCTTTGGTGAATAAGGGTCGTATCATTCTTGCGAATGGCGACTATACAGAGGCAGACAAGGTGGCACAGGAGGCCAACAAGATTGCTTTGAAAGTGTATGGCGACAAGTCTTCGAAGACCGCAGTAACCCAAAAGCTGTTGGCTGACATAGACTATGCCATTGGCGATTATGAGAAGGCGGAGGAGAATATTCAGAAAGCACTGGCGAGCCAGGAGCGGCAGTTTGGGCGAAACCATATTGAAGTAGCCAAGTCGATGTCCGAGCTCGCATTGATCAAGTTCTATAAAGGCGAAGACTTTGTCCCTGTAGAAAAAATGATGCTGGAGGCACAGAAAATTATGGGCGAGCGCCTCGGCCGGGATAACCCGCAGTATGCCGACATATTGAAAAATGTGGCAGTCATTAACATTGCGGCAAAAAAATACACCAACGCCTTTGTCTCGCTCACCCAAGCAGAGAATATCTGGCGGTCAAAAACAGGTTCAAAGAACAATATCAATGCAGCTGCCATCTTTACGCTCACGGCTGATGTATTCTATCAAATCAAAACATATGATAAGGCAGAGAATTTCTACAATCAGGCACGTGACATATATGAAAAATATTTTAGCAGAAAACATCCTGAGTATGTGAAGATTCTGTCGAAGCAGGCGAAAGTCTACTTTATGCAGCATGAGTTTAAAAAAGCCAAGAAGAATATTGAAGAGGCGCTGGGCAACTATGAAGAGTTTATAAAAAAATTCTTTCCGGCACTGAGTGAGCGTGAGAAAACCAAATACTGGAACACCATTAAAAATGACTTTGAATTTTACAATACACTTGCTTTTGGCAACCTCGAAGATTTCAAGGATTTGAGCGGAAAGGTGTATAACTACCAATTGCTGACCAAGGCGTTATTGCTGAGTTCGTCTATAAAAGTACGTGAGCGTATTATGAACAGCACAGACGAAAATCTGAAAAAATTATACAGCGACTGGGTACAGAAAAAGGAGTTTCTGACAAACGCACTCTCCATGAGCACCGAACAGTTGACTCAAAATGCCATTGATTTACCAGCTTTAACGAATGAAGTAGACAAATTGGAAGCTACTCTCAGCGAGAAGTCGGAATTATTTGGCCAGAACTTTGAGAATAAAAAAATCACTTACGAAAATGTACAAAAGTCGATCGCTAAGAATGAGGTGGCCATTGAAATGGTGCGATACCGCCACTTTGACCACAACTTTACTGACTCGGTAGTGTATGTGGCATTGTATGTGAAGAATGACGGAGCTCGGCCTAAAGTGGTCCGGCTGCCTGAGGGGCAGCGCATGGAGACGCGCTACTTTCGCTACTATCGAAACTGTATCACCGGAAAGGTGCAAGACCAATACTCGTACAAGATTTTTTGGGAGCCGATAGCAAAAGCTATTGGCCTCAACACTACCATATACATGTCACCGGATGGCGTGTACAATCAGCTGAATCTGGAAGCAATACCAACGCCAGACGGAAAATATGTAATTGACAACACAAACATTGTGATGGTAAGTAACACCAAAGATTTGTATCTGCGCAAGCTGAAGTCAAAAGGGGGCGTGCCATCAAAAACCGCCAGTATTTTTGGAAATCCGAATTTTTATTACACTGCGTCTGTTGAAAATGTAATTCCTGCGCTGCCCGGTACTGAAAAGGAAGCAAATGAATTACAAGATCTGTTGAAGCAAAAAGGATTGAGAACATTGCGCTATGTAGAAAACTCAGCAACTGAAGAGCGTGTCAAGGAGCAAGAAAGTCCCGCTATCTTCCACATAGCCACCCACGGTTTTTATTCACCTTCCGATGAAAAAGATGATGCCCAGAAGCTGCTGAGCAGTGAAGCGCAACTGGCAGAAAACCCATTGATGAAATGCGGTTTGTTATTACGTGGCGCAGGCGATCTTCTCGACAAAACCAAATACAATTACAACATAGAAAGCGGTATCTTAACTGCATACGAAGCAATGAGTTTGAACTTGGATAAAACAGACTTGGTTGTGTTGAGCGCCTGCGAAACAGGCTTGGGTGATATCTCCAACGGTGAAGGTGTATATGGCTTGCAGCGCGCTTTTTTGGTGGCGGGAGCCAAGGTGTTAATCATGAGTATGTTTAAAGTGGATGACGAAGCCACCCAAAAGTTGATACTGACGTTTTACAAAAAGTGGCTCACAACCAACAATATGCGCCAGAGTTTTGTAGATGCCAAAAAGGAACTGCGGGTAGAATACCCGGAGCCTATTTATTGGGGCGCATTTATGATGATTGGTGTAGAGTAAAGCAAGAATTGAAGTATTGTGTTATTTTTACATCCAATTCCATTGGCTCCGTAGTACAATGGATAGTATTTCACCCCGCTTGGTTGAAAGAAAATGGTCCCGTATTTCAATGGATAGAATTTGAGATTCCGATTCTCAAGATGTAGGTTCGATTCCTACCGGGACTACAAATAATTAGGCGGGGCGATTCTGAAGATGCAGGTTCGATTCCTACCGGGGCTACAAATAATAAAGATAAGGCGGGTTGATTCTCAAAATGCAGTTCCCTACCTGGTGCCGCAGTCAGAGATTCGGTGGCTACCTTCTAGTCGATGCGACAGTTACTTTACTGCCACCACTTCGATCTCTATCAAAAAATCGGGGTCGACCAATGAGGTGACACCCACAAGCGTACTCGCAGGCGGATCTTTCACAAAATACGTTTTGCGTACAGCCCTAAAAGTAGCCACGTCTTCCGGCTTACAATTCACGATGTAAATGTTAACTTTTACCACATCTTCTAGTGTTGCACCCGCTTGCGCCAAAACTTTCTTTAGGTTTTCAAATACTTGAATAGTTTGCGCCTTTAGGTCTCCTTTACCTACCAGCTCGCCCTTTTCGTTTACGGGCACTTGCCCGGAAACGTAGATTGTCTGCCCGCCTGAGATGCTCACCGCATCGCTGTAACCAACCGGGCGTGGATTAATACTTTTCTTTATTTGTGCCATTAAAGGAATGTTGAGTGCAAAAAACAACAAAAGTGTAAAATGTTTCATCTTTTGAGCAATTTTTAGGGAATATACAGGGAAATCGCTTTTAAGAAAT
>DHLV01000099.1:0-2019 GCA_002405445.1 Flammeovirgaceae bacterium UBA4659
GGTAGACGCGATGGGCAGGTTGGTAGTCTGGTCTTTCAGCATCGCATTTACAGCGGCCGCACTCAACACCTGCTGCCCGTTGAATTTTCCTTCGTTGAGCAGCATGAGCAGGAAGTTGGTGTATTCCATCATGCGGGTTCCGGCCCCACCGGCAATCCGGTAATTAGTCGTGGGACCGAGGCCGGTATAATTAGTATTGGGCATGTTGCACTTATCGCCAATTTTTTCTTTGAATAGTATGTCCCAGGTTTTTCCGGAAACTTTTTCGGCAATACCGCCCGCCACATGCATACTAACTCCGCCATAGGCAAACTTGCTGCCGTTGGGGCCAAAATTTACTGCGGTCGGATTGGTGTTTGTGCCGGAAATAGTACCACCTCTGCCAATGCCCTGCGTAGCCTGCTGGAGGTTGACGGCATCTGTGCTGATCCAACTGCTGCCTCCCGCAAATCCGGAGGTATGACTCATCAATTGTCTGACCGTGATATCTTTTCTGTCGGCCGCGGCAAATTCTGTTGGATAGTAGGCACTCACTTTTTCGTCTAACTTGATGAGACCATCATCAACCATGGCCATCACCGCAGCCATGGAGGTCCACTTGGAGCCCGAGGCGATGGGTATGTAGGTGTTGTCATTCCAGCTGCCAAAATATTGTTTGTACAAAATAGTGCCATCTTTGTACATCAACACCAGCCCGGCATTTCCACCCAACTGGGTTAAACTGTTCTGCATGATAGTGGTCAAAGGACTGAAATCTTTGTTAGTCGGTGCCGGAGGCAATGCCGGGCCAGCCGGTTCATCGAGATTTTCCGAGCAGGAGACCATGAACAGACAAAAGATCAGCGACACGAACAGATTACTTTTCATAAGATGCGACTTTTTACGATTTAGAATTTGTTACCACTTGGTAACGTGTTATAGACAGGTAGCTGTAAACAAGGTTTAATTGCCAGTTAGAAAAAAATTTACACGCGGCCGAAGTGCCACACAAGAAAAGATCCTGGATGCGGTGGAGCAACTGATTGTCAGTCAGGGATTTGCAGCTCTTGGGGTAAACGCAATTGCCGAAAAAGCCGGGGTATCTAAAATGTTGATCTACCGCTATTTTAAGGGTTTTGATGGCCTGATTGCGGCATTTGTTCTGAGCGGCCGGCTAAACACCATTTTTAAGCCCGAGCGACTGGCCGAGTTAGTGAGCATGAAGTCTGAGGACCGGGGCGAAATCTGGGCCAGGCGGCTCGCGGGCGTTGCCCGCGAGCTGAGACAAAAGAAAGCGATGAAAGCGATGTTGGTGTGGGAGTTATCAGCCAACAATGACCTGTTAACCCGTTTCACCAAAACCCGAAATGAGCAATTGAGTAAGATGATCGCGGCCTCGGCAACCCGAAAGGAAATTGATACCGCTGCGATTACGGCTATTCTTTCGGCTGGCATTGTTTACCTGGCGCTGGCGGAAGACAAACGAAAAAAATATGCCGACCTCGACCTGACGAAGGACGACACCTGGCACCGCATCGAAAAGGCATTGAAATTCATCTACAAGGCAATCAACCACGAGATCGGAGAAACTGGCTAAGCCGAGTTTCCCATATTTGGTCCGGGATTTCCCGACAACAAAAAAGGATAGCTGAAAAACTGTTGGCAGGCGTTTGTAAACAATCATTGTGTAATGATCGACCATGCAGGGTCAATGTACATGTAAGGAGGTGGTTTATAGGTTATACTTCTTGTATGAGTGCGGTCTGGAGTTTATCTTTACAACACGACAACGATCGTTTTTTGGTTTTTTTACACTACCGCCAATGCATGCACGTATGAAATTATTTTTCAGCCTGCTGGTGCTTATTGTTGAGGTAATACCCACCTCTGTATACGGACAAAAGTCCTATTTCAAGAATGGCCCAGTTATCGAAGACTCCCTAACGTACCTGGCGAATAAAGAGAAAGAAAAGGCCAAATTTGAAGTCTTTGCCAAACCGGTGGTTATTACCGATCGCCTGGAAATCATCCGGCAAAACC
>DHLV01000099.1:2252-2969 GCA_002405445.1 Flammeovirgaceae bacterium UBA4659
GAAACCCCGGAAGCTGCGCGCGATATCCAGCCTGAGGTTTGGGAAGGGTGCGCTTTCCCGCTCCCTGAATTACCATCTCTTCTGGGCCAAATTGTGAGTATGGAGAAACTCAAAGGAAAACCTACCCTGATCAATTTTTGGTTCACCACGTGTGCACCCTGCGTTGCCGAAATGCCCGTGCTCAACAAATTGAAAGAAAAGTATGGTGAATCGGTCAATTTTATTGCCCTGGCCGCTGACAGCCAGGAGAAGGTTCGAAATTTTCTGGCGAAGCGCACGTTTAACTTTGTTCATGTGGTCAATGAAAAATTTATCACCGAAGAATTACACGTAAAGGCGTTTCCGAAAAATGTTTTTTTGGACAAAAATGGTCACGTGTATAAAGTTGAAGATGGTGTTCCTTATGTGGTAGACGGACAGCATAAACCAAAAATGGGTGATGGGAAGGAATTTGAATTGATTCTCGATCGTTTATTGGCTGGCGAACGAGGTAAACAGTAGATGTAGCGTGTTTATTGATTCCGTAAGTCTTTTGTGTTGGCAATTGCGCCCGCCTGGTGTGCGCATGTGCCGTTGATGTTGGTGGGAAGGCCTTTTGCTCAAAAAGAATTCCAAGGACGAGCACACGGTGGCTCGTGTTACTCTTTCAGCGTTGGTTGGCCCCTCCGCGGCCGGGATGCGCAGGGCCTGGTGCCCCTGCGCCTCGCAGGGGTACGG
>DHLV01000216.1:0-339 GCA_002405445.1 Flammeovirgaceae bacterium UBA4659
CACTGGTACAAAAATTGGTACAAAGTCAAACTCGGCTGTTCTTTCCGTTTTGATATGTGAGCAAAGAATTGCAACTACTTCTAACAAACAAGTAAAAGCATTCCTTTGCGTAACCAAAGTTTTACAAAAGCAGACTTGCAATCATTTTTTTTCAAGATGTTCTGAATGCGATTCGAAGTATTTCAATCGAAAACCAGATTGGATTTCCATTGGGTAAAAAGGTAAGTTCCGCTTCTTTCGATAGGGGTATTCCTATGAAATGTAGTAGGCTGGTTGATGCTTCCGCTAAGGTAGATTTGGCGATAAGAACGACCGTTTTTCCTCTTGAAGTGGTTTTTG
>DHLV01000216.1:483-6711 GCA_002405445.1 Flammeovirgaceae bacterium UBA4659
ATTGAAGTGGTTTTTGCACTCAGAAAAGTCACGAGCAAAGTGTTCTCAAAACCTGTGTCCATCGCATTAGGAGTCAGAGAGTTAACCCTATTTTACTGTTCGAGGCAGTTCAATTAATCGCTAATTTTTTTTTTTTCAGACTCTTGGATTCATCAGAGAATTTGAATCACATTAGCAGCGAACAAAAACAATGTGATGGAAAAAACGGAAGTTTTTCTGCGGGAGATGATCACCAAGCAACTTAATGAGTTGTTGCCGCGTGTGGTTGAGAGCGTTGTTAGGAACAACCCTCTTTTTGTGGGACAGGAATTTATTTCTTTGAGCGAGGCGATCAAGCGCTACGGCATAGCTGCGTCAACTTTGCGCAACTATCATCGGGCGGGTGCGATAACGCTTAGACGTTGTTTAAGCGAGAAACGAAGTCGCTTGTTTGTTTCGGTGGTCGAGCTTGAGAGACAATTGCGTGAGAACCCCCTTCCACGTAATGCGGCCTAGACAAAAATTATAAGTTCGGTTTTGGAACAAAATAATGAGCCATGAAAAAAGTCGGAAATTATTTAAGTCAGAGTTGGAACAACATCGTAACGGCAGCAGCGCTGAATTTTGTGCTGTATTTTCTCTTCACCGTCATACAATACGGGTGGATCGCCTACACACTCGTTCTTGTTACCTTCCTGCTAAAGGGAGATCATCCGCCATTGGTTCGATTGGTTCTCGGAGGGCTCCAGGGTTTGGTAGTAACTGCTGCTATTGCTTTCAACTATAGTTCCGGCCGCCTCCCGATCGAGGCAGCTGTTGTCATAGGCGTAGCAACAGTGATGATTTTGGTCATTCGCGTTGCTCCGGCAGTATTGTCGGTTGTTCACGAATCTGTAAAACCCCATGGGAGCTAGAGTGATTTCGTTCCGCATTGATGGAGGTGAGCTGCAACAGCTCGAGTCATTAGCCCGCGAGGCGGGCTATAGACGCCTTTCGCATTTTGTTCGGCATGTGACGTGTGGTGTACTGAGGTACGATCGTTTATACCAGGAGAGAGGAGCGACTCTGCAATTAGAGGAGCTGATACGAATTCGGAAATTAATTCGAGATTTTAAAGGCGACTTAAGGCGTGCGAATCGAATAGCCCGGGATGGTGATTCCGCGTTTTTTTGGGAAAGGGCGGATACGGTGGTGAAGGAAATTGAGCTATGGTCGGAAAAATTCATAAATCCCTAAATGTTGCCGATACGGTACGCTACCTGCGGAAGGAAGGAGACGACTCGAAGTCAAGGCTCTTGGACGATTCGTTCGGCAATGAAATGGCCAATAGGCAGAAGATCGTCATGATGAAGTTGATTGGCTCCATGGCGCCCGACCTGCGCGTTCGTAAGCCTTTCATGCACTTTTCACTCTCTTTTCCACACCGGGAGAATCTCGAGGATGACATGATGAGAGATGTGATGCACCGCTACCTCGAAGAGATGGGGTATCAGTACTGTCCCTATTTGGCATTTCGGCATTTTGACAAACCGCACCCCCACATTCACATCGTGACCACCCGTGCCGACACGGACGGAGCGCTTGTTGACAGCCGGCATGATTTTTACCGCAGCAAGGAAGCCTGCCGAAAGATTGAAAAGGAGTTCGGCCTTCTACAAAATACGTCCGTTGAGAATGGCCGGAAGACCAATCATAAAATCGAGCATTCTGAAATCAATAAATACCCCACCCATTTTAAAGATCTTCAGCGCAGACTTGATCGCGTGATGGCCAGGGCACCCGACACGTTCGAACAGTATAGAGAGTTTTGTCGGGCTGAGGGTGTCGATGCCCAGTTCCGTATGAATGGAGGGACGCCTATCGGGATTTCGTATAGCCTGAATACGAAAAGTGAGAAATTTGTTGTTCGGGGTTCCAAATTGGGGAGTGAGTACATGGTTCCACAACTCGCAGCTGAACTTGATCGAAACGCAAAAAGCAAGCGAGACAACCTGCGCAACACGGTATCCGTAATATTGGCGGAGCAGTATGACCATCTTGGCCACCTTCTGGATGAGTTTCGTGAGGCAGGTATAAGTCTGACCGGGCAAGGCGAGGAATTGCGGATCAGCGACAAGTCTATGTCAATCGGCATCAACGATTTATATCCCTCTGATGCCTATGAACTCACCCAAAAACTTCGCCTGCCAACAAAGGAACAGCACGATCAGCACCGGGAACAGATAAAAATGCTAAATCGACAGGATGCGCTATATGATACGAACCGAGTACTCAACAAATGGCTAGGAGCCGGGAATTTCAAAGCATTAAAAGACCAGCTCCGGACGGAGGGGCTTATTTTGACTATCAATGGTGAAAAGTCTGTCATACGACATGAGAATAGCGGAATGGAATTCAAACCCCGGAATCTGAAACGCGAGTTGAATGAAGATTTCATGCGGCTGATCAACCTGCAGGTACAATTGGCCATTGAGGAACGCGAGCGCCAAGAGAAAGAGTTGGAAGAAAAGAGGCGTCTCTACGAGCAAGATATACAACGCCAACAACGAGCTCGCGACCAACTCGCCAGTGCCCCCGGTAGTCAGCCGCGCCCCGAGGAACTTGCCCGCAGGCGAGGAGCAGGGCCACCGGCAGGGTGGGACCAATCCCCCAATGCCTGGGACGACCCAGACGAAGAGCAAACCCGCGGCCGTGAGCGCGGCCTGGGCCTCGGCCGGTAGTGGCTTTTGCGTCTGGTTTCGGGACGAGCCTACCGAGTCCTCCATAGTTCACAATACCATACCTAGAACACCGAAAAAAAATCCGCCCCTCCGTGTCTGGCGTATGGACTGGCGTTGTAAATTGGGAAGGTGGGGAAGGGTATGCCAGTTTATTCCAAAAAAGACCTTACTGAACGCGACATCTGCACCAAGTTTATCACGCCCGCGCTGGAGCGCAGCGGGTGGGATATCCAGCTTCAGGTGCTGGAGGAATTCGCCTTTACCCACGGGCGCATCTATGTAAAAGGTAAGCTCACCGCCCGTGGAGAGCAAAAGCGGGCCGATTACATCCTGTTTTACAAGCCCGGCATCCCGGTAGCCATCATCGAAGCCAAAGACAATCACCATCCGCTGGGCGCGGGCATGCAACAGGGCCTTCGATATGCCGAGATGCTGGACATCCCCTGTGTATTCAGCAGCAATGGCGATGGCTTTCTTTTTCACGACCGCACGATGCAAGCGGGTGCAATCGAGCGTGAACTGCCGCTCGAAGAATTCCCAACGCCCGAGCAGCTATGGCTACGCTACAAAGTGTTCAAGGGCCTCGCCACGACAGACGAAGACCGGATTGCCGCGCAGGAATACTTTACGGATGGCTCCGGTCGCACACCCCGATACTATCAGCAAATCGCTATCAACCGCACGGTGGAAGCCATTGCCAAAGGCAATAACCGCATCCTGCTGGTCATGGCTACCGGCACAGGCAAAACGTACACGGCTTTTCAGATCATCTACCGGCTGTGGAAGTCGGGTGTGAAAAAGAGAATCCTTTTCCTGGCCGATCGTACTGCGCTGATCGACCAAACCCGCAGGGGCGACTTCAAACACTTCCGCGACAAAATGACCATCATTAAGAAAAAGGTGGTGGATGTGGATGGTGATGAGCGTCTCGTTTCCAGCAAAAAGCGCGGTATTGATAGCAGCGACAAAGCGTATGAAGTCTTTCTGGGCTTGTACCAGGGCCTCACCGATGCCGATGGCATTGAAGATGCGTACAAAGATTTCAGTCCCGATTTTTTTGATCTGGTGGTGGTAGACGAGTGCCACCGCGGCAGCGCAGCCGATGATTCCGCCTGGCGGAGAATTCTCGATTACTTTTCCTCGGCCACACACATCGGCATGACGGCAACACCCAAGGAAACCGCGGATGTATCGAATGCGGAATACTTTGGCGATCCTGTATACACCTACTCGCTGCGGCAGGGTATTGATGATGGCTTTCTGGCGCCCTATCGTGTGGTGCGCATTAATCTGGATATTGATGTAAACGGGTGGCGCCCGCCTAAAGGGTTTACCGATAAGTTCGGCAGCCCGGTGGAAGACCGCATTTATAACAAGAAAGATTTTGATAAGCACATTGTGGTGGAAGAGCGCAGGAAACTGGTGGCCAAAAAGGTGACCGAGTTTTTGCGCGGCACCAGCCGTATGGACAAAACCATTGTGTTCTGCGTGGATATTGAACATGCCGAAGGCATGCGCCAGGCCCTGGTAAACGAGAATGCCGACCTGGTAGCCGCCAGTAGCAAGTATGTGATGCGCATTACGGGCGACAACAACGAAGGCAAATACGAGCTTGACAATTTCATTAGTCCCGAAGAAAAATACCCGGTCATAGCCGTTACCTCCAAACTGATGACCACGGGGGTGGATGCCCAAACTTGCAAGGTGATTGCGCTTGACAACAATATCCAAAGCATGACCGAATTGGAGCAGATCATTGGTCGCGGCACAAGAATCAATGAAGACTTTGACAAACTCTACTTCACCATTCTTGACTTTAGAAATGTTACCGATTTGTTTGCTGATCCAGATTTCGATGGTGATCCTGTAAGAGTGAGAAATGTTACCGGCGATGAGGATATTTCCGGTGTAGAAGATGAAGAGGAGTCAGATGGCGAAGTTATTCTTGATGGCGAGAATAGGTCGCCCGTGGAATTCAAGCCTAAATATCCTAAACCTTTGCCTACAACTGTAATTAATGAGCCACAAGCAAAAGTTTACGTAAATGGAGTAGATGTTTCTGTTCTGCTCGCACGCGAAATGTATTTCGATTCGCAAGGGAAACCGATAACGGAAAGTTTGAAAGACTACACAAGAAGTAAGGTATTGAGTAAGTATGCTTCACTCGATTCGTTCTTGAATACCTGGAATCAGGCTGAGAGAAAAGAAGCAATAGTTAAAGAACTGGAAGAACAAGGCGTGCTCGTTGATGCTTTGCAAGATGCAGTGGACAAAAAACTAGATCTATTTGATCTGATTTGCCACACCGCCTTTGACGCACCACCATTGACGCACCACCATTGACGCGCAAGGAGCGAGCCAACAATGTGAAGAAACGAAACTACTTCACAAAGTATGGAGAAAAGGCAAAGAGAGTTCTAGAAAAACTTCTGGACAAATACGCAGATGAGGGACTCGAGAATCTTGAAAGCATGTTCATTTTGAAGGTGAATCCTTTCGATGAATTGGGAACACCCATAGTAATTGTTAAAGAGTTTTGTGTAAAGGATAAATACTTGATGGCCATCAAAGAATTGGAAAAAGAAATTTATCAAATTGCCTGACTCTTGTATTTTCCTCCGACGAGGGGAGGTGTCCGCAGGACGGAGGGGTTGCATTTATGAGCAAACAACTACATAACCGAAAAGAACTAGAGTCGTATCGTAAAGCGCTTCGCCACAATCTCACATCGGCTGAAGCAACGCTATGGATTGAATTGAAAGGCAAGCAATTGGAAGGGCGCGAGTTTCGAAGGCAACACAGTGTAGGGCCGTATATCTTGGATTTCTACTGCCCCTCTGAAAAACTATGTGTTGAGTTAGATGGTGCAGGTCATTTCACCCCTGAAGGAGTTGCATATGATAAAACAAGAACTGAGTATTTAAATAGGTTGAACATACGCGTGATTCGATTCAGGAATCTTGACGTGTTTGAGCAAATGGAAAAAGTATTGAGTGAAATAAAAAGTAATTTTAACCACCCCTAGCCCCTCCTGACTCAGGAGGGGAAAATACAAGTATGACTAACCTAACTGGCATCATAAAGTCTATCCGTGATATCATGCGCGAAGACCGCGGCATCAATGGCGATGCGCAGCGCATTGAGCAACTTGGATGGATGCTCTTTCTTAAAATCTTTGATGACAAAGACCAGGAACTGGAAATGCTCATGGACAATTACAAATCACCGATTCCAAAAAAATATCAATGGCGTAATTGGGCGGCCAATAGTGAAGGAATGACAGGCGATGGATTACAAAAATTTATTGACAACAAACTTTTTCCTGCACTCAGCGAACTCACCGCGAGAGACAGACGCTCTCTGCTGGTGCGCGAAGTATTTGAAGGCAACAACAACTACATGAAGAGCGGCATCACGCTGCGCAAGGTGCTGAACAAGCTCAACGAAATTGATTTCAACAAAGCCACCGAACGCCACCTCTTTGGCGATATCTACGAAACGATACTGAAAGAACTGCAAAGCGCGGGCG
>DHLV01000216.1:6945-10320 GCA_002405445.1 Flammeovirgaceae bacterium UBA4659
CTGGACGAAATTGTGTACGACCCCGCCTGCGGCACCGGTGGGTTTTTAACGTGCACCGTGGAACACCTGAAAAAGCAGGTGAAAAACGTGCGCGACCGCAAGAAGCTGCAGGAGAACGTGCGCGGCACCGAATACAAACCGCTGCCCTTTCAGTTGGCACTTACCAATTTGATTTTGCACGATGTGGAAGTGCCCAACCTCGACTATGGCGATAGCCTGGGTAAAGAGTACAACAGCATCCGCGAAAAAGACCGGGTAGATGTCATTCTCGCCAACCCGCCCTTTGGCGGCACCGTAGCCAACGGCAACGAAGGCAACTTCCCCATGAACTTCCGCACCAAAGAAAGTGCCGACCTGTTTTTGATTTTGTTCATCCACTTGCTGAAGCAAGGCGGCCGGGCGGCCATTGTATTGCCCGATGGCTCCCTGACGGGCGATGGCGTAAAGCAACGGGTGCGCGAAAAACTTCTTACCGAATGCAACCTGCATACCATCATACGCTTGCCCAACTCCGTGTTTCAGCCGTATGCCACCGTGGCCACCAACCTGTTGTTTTTTGAAAAGGGTAAGCCCACCAAAGACATTTGGTACTACGAGCACCGCCTGCCCGAAGGGCAGAAATCCTACAGCAAGACCAAAACCATACAGGTACAGGAGTTTGACCCGATTAAAAAATGGTGGAAGAAGCGAGAAGAGAGCGAAGTATGCTGGAAGGTGAACATCAAAACCATTGCCGACCGCGGCTACGACCTTGATATTAAAAACCCCAACAAGCAGGAAGAAGCGCACGAATACACCAGTGCCGAGTTAATGGAGCTGTTGGATAGTTCGTTTGATAAAAGTCATAACCTTTTGGGAAAACTTAGAGAAGCAGTAAAATGAGCTGGCGAAAGGTTACATTGGGAGATTTGGTTGATAGCTTTTCCATTAGAGCAAAAGATGTTGGTGGTGGTTCGAACCTTCCATTTTATGGTGTTAGCAATGAAGACGGAATCACAAAATCAAAATATGCCGCGGAAGAAAAGGCAGATGACTATAAAATCATTGAAAAATCATGTTTTGCCTACAACCCGTACCGAATTAATGTGGGATCTATAGCTCTAATGGATTCCGAAGAAACTGGCTTGATAAGTCCGGCATATGTTGTTTTCAAGCCCAAACCAAGAAGCATCATTCCTAAACTTCTCTTGAAATTCCTTAAGTCAAATGAAGGGTTAAGACAGATACGGCAGCATGCGAGAGGTACTGTTAGGCAGGCTTTACGATTTGAAGACTTGTGCAAAATTGAGCTGTTGATTCCTGATTATGAACAGCAAGAACTTTTCTATGAAAAAATTGCGAATGTTGAAAGGGAAGCAGAGGTACTATCTAGCGAACTCACCCACCAACTCGATTTAGTAAAGCAACTGCGGCAGGCCTTTTTGCGGGAGGCCATGCAAGGCAAACTCGTAAACACTCCCCCTGCCTCAGGGGGAGTGTCCGAAGGACGAGGGGGCAGCCCGACCACTCCGTCCGCTGGGCACCTCCCCTTATCAGGGGAGGAAAATGCCAGTGTACTCCTTAAAAAAATAAAAGCCGAGAAAGCCCAGCTTATTAAAGAGGGTAAACTCAAGAAAGAAAAGGAACTGCCGCCCATCAAACCCGAAGAGATACCTTTTAAAATTCCCAAGAATTGGGTGTGGTGTAGGTTGGGAGACATTACTTTATACTCTGAAGCCGGAATAAGTTTTAAAGCATTAGAAACGATAGCTAATCGTGATGAATATGGAGTAATAAAGACAAGTGCGATAACCTCTGGCGAGTTTATAGAATCAGAAAATAAGAAATTACCTAATCCGAAAGGCGATTACAACGATATCCAAATTCACGAAGGTGATTTGCTGATTTGTCGAGCTAGTGGCTCAAAAGGGTTAGCTGGTAAGTCTTGCGTTGTAAAATTTGAACCAAAAACTAAACTGCTATTAAGCGATAAATCAATTCGATTTGTCCTCACTAAATTCATTAATGTATTCTATTTTCAATACTTCAGTCGTTCAATGTATGCAGAAGAATATTTTTTAGGCCTTGGAACCAAGAAGAGTACAACAATGAATAACATAACAAGGGAACAATTTTATGGAATGACAGTTCCTCTTCCACCCCTTTCCGAACAACACCGCATCGTAGCCAAACTGGAGCAACTCATGCGCCACTGCGATGAACTGGAGCAAAGCATCAAAACAAGCCAAACCCAAAACGAGCAACTCTTGCAGCAGGTGCTACGGGAGGCACTATCGCCTAAAGGGAAGGAGTATAAGATGAAGGATGAAATGAGTTTGGCCGCGGAGGAATGAGCAAAAAACGTTGAAAACGGCCTAAAAAGCGAAACGCACCTTTCGGTGCGTCTGACCAGGGATGCTATCCTTGGCGCTGTTCTGGGCTCAAATATAATAAGTGGTTCAATAATGTCAATAGTATAACGATATGGAGCGGGTTTTTGTTTACATCGATGGATTCAATCTCTATTTCGGAATGATGGAAGCGGGATATGACAAATCACGATGGTTGAATGTCGCCCAATTGGCCCAAAACCTCCTAAAACCAACACAGGAGATTGTCGCTGTTAAATATTTCACCTCCCGAGTAAGCAATAATCCCAATAAACAAAAACGACAAACAATCTATTTGGAAGCGCTGGAAACACAAGGCGTTGAGATCATCTATGGACACTATCAAAGCAACTCGATTGAGTGTAACCGGTGTGGCCATATTTGGATGGATCAAAAGGAGAAAATGACAGATGTTAACATTGCCACACACTTAATAGTTGATGCTTATCAGGATCGTTACGATATGGCTATGTTAATTTCGGGCGATAGTGATTTGGTACCACCGATAAAGGCTGTACACTCATTATTCAAACAGAAAAGAGTCTTTGTTTCCTTCCCTCCGAAACGTCACAATCAGACCGTTGCTGTAGCAGCGAAGGGCTCGCAAACCATCGGTAGAAAATCCTTGGCAGACAGTCAGCTCCCAGCCACAATAACTAAGTCCGATGGATATGTATTAGCGAGACCTGTAGAGTGGAATTAATTTGACAATCTATGGCAAAACAGGATATAAGCGTTCGTCAACTTGTTGACAAGGTAATTTCAAGAGAATTGGCGTTGCCGGAAATGCAGCGCAGGTATGTGTGGACAGCCGTAAAAGTCCGCGATCTGTTGGATTCGCTTTACCGGGGCTATCCCTCCGGTGCCATTTTGGTGTGGGAAGCCGACCCCAGCATGGATGACCGCAGCCTGCAGGTAGCCGGTATTCAGGCGAACTGAATATTTCGGATACGTTTGACCCACCGTTTCGGGAATGGTTTGACCCGGGGATTCCGGGAATGGTTTG
>DHLV01000216.1:10393-10644 GCA_002405445.1 Flammeovirgaceae bacterium UBA4659
GGATGACCGCAGCCTGCAGGTAGCTGGTATTCAGGCTAACTCGCTCTCCGGGCGTTTGCTCTTGCTGGATGGGCAACAACGCCTCACCAGTCTCACCGCCATACTTACCGGCAACCCCGTAACCGTGCGGAACAAGCGAAAGCCCATCGAGATTCTGTTTAACCTGGATCACCCGGATCACTTAGCAGCCGAGGACGTAACCGAGGTTGAGGACGAGGACGAAGAAGACGAGGAGGACGATGATGAAAATG
>DHLV01000042.1 GCA_002405445.1 Flammeovirgaceae bacterium UBA4659
CATCTCTTCGCAAAACTTTTTGAGAACGGCCAAATCGGTGCGTGGCGATAGGCATGCGTAGGCAATTTTGTTTTCGCGATCTAGTACCATGCTGCCCGTTCCCTCTAAAAACCGATTTTCGCTCTCAAAGTTTGTGAGGTCTACAACAGCGGTGTAGCCCGACTGTCGCGCAAAATCTAAAACAGCAGGCTTGCGCTCTAGCCTTCGATTAGGTGCAAACATGGGATACAATGCCAATCGGTCAGGCGCATGGAATGAAAGCCAGTTGTTGGGAAAAATCGAATCGGGCGTGTGGGGCAGTTCTGTATCGTTGATTACCGTAACATCAATCTGATTTAAACGGAGAATTTTCACGAACTCATCAAATTCTTGCAGTGCCTGCTGTTGCACATCCGCTTCACCCACTTTTTGAAATGCATTGTTCACCGCAGTTTGCGCATTGCAGGCAAACCGTACGGGGCGAATCATTAAAATTCGCGATGCTATTTGTAGTTCTACCATAAATAGATTCTTAAAACTCCTTCACAAAGGCTTGGTTCGCACGGCTTTTCATTACTTCGTGATAGGGAAATGCAACCTACAGACCGCGTTGATAAAACCGCTACCGCGTTCGGCACGTCAATAACTCAATAGCTTCTGCAGTTCTACAACCACTTTCTCGGCCGAAGGAAGCATCATCTTCTCTAACTCTACATTTAAAGCAATAGCAGGCAGGTTAGCGGCACCTACTGTCCACACGGGTGCGTCTAAATTCGCAAAGCATTCTTTTGAAATACGGCCAGCCAAGGACTCAGCAAAAGAATTCAGTAAAGGTTCTTCGGTAAGCACCATAGCACGTGCATGCTTTTTCACTGAATCCACAATCGCTTGCCAGTCGATGGGATTAAGCGTGCGCAAGTCCAAAACCTCTAGCCTACCCTGAAATTGTTTAGCTGCTTCCTTTGCCCAATACACCCCCATGCCGTAAGTAACAACAACAGCTGTTTCACCTTTTTCAATTGACTCCTCATGCGCATGCAAAACAATATTCGCCTTGCCCAACGGAACCACGTAGTCACTATCCGGCTCAACCGTTTTGGCTTCCAGCGTACCGGGTACTTTGCTCCAATACAGACCTTTGTGCTCCAACATCACCACCGGGTTTGGATCCAGAAATGCTGCCTTCATCAAACCTTTCATATCGGCAGCGTTGCTCGGATACACTACCTTAATACCGCGAACAGTAAGTAAAGTTGATTCCACGCTTCCTGAGTGATAAGGCCCACCACCGCCATACGCGCCAATTGGTACGCGTATCAACGACTGCACCGGAAACTTTCCATTGCTGAGGTAGCAACTCTTCGAAAGCTCTTCCACTAATTGGTTCATGCCCGGCCAGATGTAATCGGCAAACTGGATTTCAACAATCGGCTTAACGCCCACAGCACTCATACCGGCCGTGGACCCGATGATATAAGCTTCCTGGATGGGTGTGTTGAAAACACGCTCATCTCCATATTTAACAGCTAGTGTGGCAGCCTCGCGAAAAACACCACCTAACCTGCGGCCAACGTCCTGACCATAAAAAACCGCCTCCGGAAATTCCTTTAAAATCTCATCCAACGCATGCAATGCCGCGTCTACCATCACCACCTTCTCTCCGTTTTTTGGCACGCGCTCGCCCTTTTCTTTGATCACCCAGGTAGGTGCAAACTCGTGGTGATCAAAAGAGGTCGGATCCACATCGGGCATAGCCATTGCCTTCGCAAAGTCCTCATTGACCTTGTCACCAGCGGCTTGTTTCATTTGGGCAAGCGTGTCATACGACTCGCCTGCCGCTAATAAACGCTGGGCCAGTTGAACGATTGGATCTTGCTGTTCATGTGTTGCCAGGTTCTCCCCACGGTACCACTCCTTCCGCACACCGGAAGTATGATGCCCGAGCAATGGACATTTGGCATGTACCAATATTGGCGCACGTTGTTCACGCACGTAGGCAAAGGCGGTTTCCAAACCCATGTAACTGGCCACAAAATCAGCACCATCCACCCGCATGCGTTCCATTCCTTTGAAGCCGGCCGCGTATTCGTAGGCGTCCATCGTGCGCATCTCGCTGCCCGTGGCTGAAATGCCCCAGTCGTTGTCTTGCACCAAATAGATTATCGGCAATCGCTTCAAAACAGCCATCTGCATAGCTTCTGCCACTTCGCCCTCCGTCACCGACCCGTCACCCAGCGAGCACAACACCACTGCGCGCGGATCTTTCACCAATCCCTGAGACTCGAGGTATGAAAGGCCGTGTGCCATGCCCGTGGCCGGGATTGCCTGCATACCCGTGGCAGAGCTTTGGTGTGGAATCACGGGCATTCCATCCCTTCGCAGCGAAGGATGGCAGTAGTAGGTTCTGCCTCCCGAAAATGGGTCATCCTTTTTTGCCATCAATTGCAACATCAACTCCCATGGCTGCATGCCGATGCCCAACAGAATGGACTCATCTCGGTAATATGGCGAAGCATAATCTACCGGGCGAAGGTGAAAGGCGGCAGCTAATTGTATGGCCTCGTGGCCACGCGATGTGCTGTGAACATACTTTGAGCAAATTTCCCGTTGTTCATCAAACAGCGCAGCCATACGCTGGGCAGTGCACATCAACGAATACGCTTTCAACAGAATTGCCTTGTCTACCTGAACTGATTTTTCCACCGTCATTTACATCGGTTGTTGACGGTGTAAAGATAAGGCTAGAAACCGAAATTTGGTCTATTTCAATCATTCGCGTAGGGTGATCTGCTTGCGAAGTACTGACGGGCAGCAACCTCGGGTTAGCGACAGAACAAGATCGCTCTTCTCATTTATCAAGGGATTACGGATTCATCTGGCGAACAAATGAGTTGGTCTCCGTTGTGTGTTGTGTACTTGATCGGTTGACATTCATATTTACCGTCAGACTGAAGGGCTCTACCGCGTAGTATCGGAGATCTCTAATTTGAGCAGGCCGTTTCATTTGTTTCTAAAATAAAAAACCCGCCCCGAAAGATTCGGGGCGGGCTGGTTAATACTCTATTGATGTAGTTTCTTATAGCGCAACAAGACACCGAACTCCTTCAGGTTGCTGCCACCACCACATCATCACTACGTTACGTTTCATTTTATGATTTCTTGGTTGCGCGTTTTGGCTTTTCTTTTGCAACTGCCGCCAGTTTCTTTTTGCTTGCACTGCGTTTCAGGCGCGCCTTAATGGTCTTCTTTCTCCTTGAGTTACCATAAGATCCCAATGCAATTTTGCCTCTTTTTGACTTCTTGTCGCCTTTACCCATAATGTTGCTTTACGATGCAATAATAGACGACCTTTTCCAAAATAAAAAATCAGATCGAACAAAATCTTGCAAAAGATGTTTAGTTTCGTGTAGTTTGAAACATCATCATTATGGCAAAAGTAAACACCGAAGTAATTGACGCCTTGCGCAACACGGCAAAAAAATTGGAGCAAAGCAACCAATACCAATGGGGGCACATGGGTTTGTGTAATTGTGGGTTTTTGGCACAAGAGGTGACCAAACTGACAAAAGCCGAGATTCATACCCGTGCGATGCAAAGCAGTGGCGACTGGACTGAGCAACTGAACGACTATTGCCCCACCAGCGGCTTGCCGATGGACAACCTAATTTCTGAATTAATGGCTTTTGGTTTTGATTCTGACGACCTGAAGCATTTGGAGCGCTTGTCAGATGGCCGCGTGTTGCAACAACTGCCATTTGAGAAAAGGAATCTTCGGCACAATTCAAAGCAAGATGCGGTAGTATATCTGAACGCTTGGGCTAGACTTTTGGAAGACGAAGTTGTCCAGTCGATCGAATTCAACTTGGAAGAATCGTTTGCTACTGTGGAAGTCTAGTGTTTTGCGTTAAAGCATGGGACATTCTATCATTAGTATACTTCGCGCACCCTATTTCTTTGAAAAAAGTCGGTAGCCGAGTGTAATCGAACTCAATGGCCCGAGTCCCTCTGAAACGGGAATCCTTGCTTCAATCCGAAATCGATTATAAGCGAACCCACCCCCAACCAAAGGTTGGAGTAACAAGAAACCGACTAGCTGTGTCGAATTTGATAAGCTAAAGTACGGTCCCAATAGCGAAAGGTTTAAGAAAAGTTTGGCGCGGTCGTTTAAATGAAAATAATGTCGCACGCCAAATGGCAAAAAAACTAACGACCCGACTGATGTCAAATATGCATGTGGTTCAACAAAAAAAGACCAGTCCTTCCGGGTTGTCAAGATGGACTCAAATTCAACCCCAATCCGAATAACTGAATAACCCGTGGCCGATCTTGAGAGTAATTGCGTTCCAATAACTGCCGTGATATTCTTGGTTTTTGTTTTCCGCACTTTTTCAAGTTGACTGATATCACCATTGCAAACCAAATAATCGACAAAGTATTTTGTCAAAGAGCTTTCCTTGTAGTCCAGTTTGGTCACATCGCTAAGGGAGATACCATGACATTTCAAATCATTGAATAATTGCTGTTGAAACGATCGGTTTGCGGCTATTACACCGCTCGCCACAAAAAAACGCTTATAAATCAACTGGTTTATTTCTTTGCTGTCTACGTTGTAAAAATAACGAAACAGACTCCCGTCCTGAAATGAATAAAGGCTTGCTTTGCCTTCGATCAAAACTTTCAAATAAACAGTGTCCTTTTGCCATATAGGATTTCTATTGGTGCTTAATGTGGCCGGGTCGTCCGTAGATTGATCTATATCAACAATTGCTCGGATGAATTTGAACGAGCCTTTAATTCCGAACTCCTTGGCATCAGAAATCTTTTTCAACAACGATTCATCTTGATCGCTAATTTTGTAAGAAAATTCTTTTGCGTTGTTGTCCCAATGGTAGTTCCTAATCAAACACTCTATTCGTTGGTTATCATTTGTAACAAAATAACCATTTTCAAAGCTAGTCTGGCCAACCGCACATAAGGTCAATAAAATCAGGACAAGCGAGGGAAAAAGGTACTTCATAAAAGGTTTTTTACTTGATTTCAGATTCAATGATACGATTTGAGCCACCCACTTCAAAGTGAATAATTGATAAATTCTATCGTTAATAAAGTCAAAATGTGAGCCTGAACAAAATACAATCTTTCGGCTGATTGTTTTGATTGGGAAAGCGCATCCATTTTTCCAGCCGTGCTTCTTCGAACAGTCCGCATTTCAGCAAAACTTTAGCGGAAGCGACATTTTCAACATCTACTAAGGTGCCAATCCGGTAAACGCCTTTCATTTTTTTCACGTCAAGCAAAACCAGCTTAACAACCTCGGTTGCGTAGCCTTTGTTCCAATGAGCTGGGCCAAACGTGTAGCCAAACTGCACCTTGCCATCACCGGGCAACACGCCAATACTGCCCACCAATCGGCCGGTTTCTTTTAACCGCACCGACCACGAAAAATCAGTCCCCTTTTTCCAAGCCGCAACAGCATATCTTAGAAAGTCATTTGTATCGCGCATGGTTTGATGGGTAGGCCAAGATACATAGCGGGTGGCCTCCTCTTTGTTGGCATACGTATAAAAAATCTCCGAGGCGTCTTCGTGCGTTAGCCGCTGCAAAACTAAACGCTCGCTTTCCAACCGTTCGGGCATCATGCAGTTTTGAAAATTATTGAGTTACTGAAAGAGTTCGTTACTTTTAGTCTTACGTAGCGCGCAAGTATGGCAAAAAGCACCAACATCGTTCATCAATATTTCAAAAAAGAAATGGAAAGCACAAAGATATTGGTCAAGGTAAATCCTATTTTTTGGACGGGTACAGAACTGGTGGTGAGTGCCGAGGGTGCCGAAATGCGCGATTTAGAATTTGACGCCCAGATTTTTGACGACCTTAGGCACGATGGCTTTGCAGAAGTAAATGCCCTGGAATTCAATCTTTATTTGGCGGGGTTACTTTGAGTGCTATCTTTGCAACGGCAAACCGGCACGACCAGCTCCTGCTGAACTCCCCCAGGACCGGAAGGTAGCAAGGGTAGGCGGTTGTAGCGGTGCGATGTTGGTTTGCCACTTTTTTGCCAT
>DHLV01000183.1 GCA_002405445.1 Flammeovirgaceae bacterium UBA4659
GCAAGTTCATTCAGAGCACACGGCAAGCGCCAACGCCTTGGAACTCCAGATGCGGTGCGTTACATCAAAGCACCCGGTAGCAGAAGCAATTGAATGATCAACCAAAAACAACCCAGTCAACTTAAACACGACAAACTCTTTGATGGAAACAAACTTGAATGCCTCGGTAAAAACTTTTGGGTTATGTTGTCGCCACCACAACAACTTACACAACGGAGACATCGGGTGCACCGGGGTGCCGGTTTCAATCGTCAGTTGCAGGGCATGTTCGTGCAATGAGTGCGCTTGCTGTGTGCTTCGGGTGTCTGCCCACGTCAGCAGCGGTGTCATTGGGTTACCCAACGTATCAACAGCCATCAAGCTATGCATGGCTGCGCTAAAAACCAAACCTTCCAACGATAACTCCGGCAGCGAGGTATTTGTAGATCGTATCAAATCCGCTACGGCATCAAAAATCTGCAATGGGTTTTGCTCAGCTTCGCCTGCACGGCCAAATTGTGTAGGATAAAAACGCTGGTTGCTTACCAATACATTTCCTGCAACATCCACAGCCAGCGCTTTGGCACTGGTGGTTCCAATATCAACGGCAATCAGGTAGCGCAACTGCGTTACAGTTTAGGTGACCAAATTAACGACATCCTTGAAGTATTCTCAACCATCGGCCAATCTTTTTCGTAATTTGCAGGCAATGAAGATCAGGAAGAGATATTGGATATTATTGATGGCAGCGGGATTAACGATTTTCGCTTTCACGCCACCTGCTGACCGATATTTCGAAATCGCCAAAAACATGGAGATTTTCGCTTCATTATTCAGGGCAACGAATGATTTGTATGTGGACGAGGTGAGCCCCAACAAATTGATGCATGACGGTATTGACGCGATGCTCAATTCTCTGGACCCGTACACCAATTACTTTTCAGAGGATCAGGTTGAGGATTTCAGAATCATCAACACGGGTGAGTATGGTGGCATTGGCGCACTCACACGAACATTTAATAAGCGTACTGTGATATCAATGGTGTATGAAAATTACCCTGCCTATAAAAACGGTTTGCGCGTTGGCGATGAAGTCATCAGGATCAACGATATTGAACTCGCGAAACTCACAGTGGAGGAAGCTGGCCAACTCATGAAAGGGCAGGCCAATACCCCGGTGAGACTTACTGTCAGGCGCATTGGCACAGACAACTTGATTGACCTTGAGTTCAGACGCGAGAAGATAAAAATCAGCAGTGTACCCTATGCCGGCATGCTGGGTAATGACATTGGTATGATCCGACTCGCAGAGTTCACCACTGATGCAAGTAAAGAAGTGAAGAGCGCATTGGTGACGCTGAAAGAGAAAGGTGCCAGATACGTGATTTTGGATTTGCGCGGCAACCCGGGCGGACTGCTGAACGAGGCAGTGGGTATTTGTAACCTCTTTCTGCCGAAAGGAAAAAAAGTAGTGGACATGAAGGGAAAAATTGAGGAGTTCAACCAAACGTTTGAAACCAAGCTGGCACCACTTGATCCGGATATACCGGTTGCAGTGCTCATCAGCCGCAGCAGCGCTTCCGCCTCCGAGATTGTTGCCGGCACATTGCAAGATTATGATCGCGCGGTAATCATTGGAGAAAAATCATTTGGCAAAGGGTTGGTGCAAGAGTCAAAGCCACTTCCTTACAATGCGATGATCAAGTATACCAAGGCAAAGTATTATACAGCTTCTGGCCGATGTATTCAGGTACTCGATTACAGCCACCGAAGGGCCGATGGCAGCGCTGGCCCTGTACCCGATTCACTGAAGAAGGCTTTCAAAACCAAAAACGGACGCACTGTTTTTGACGGAGGCGGCATTGACCCCGACATTCAGGTAGAAGCGCGCGATGTGGCTTCGATCGCAACTGCATTATTTGTTAATGGTTTTATTTTTGACTTTGCCTCCCAATATGCCTACCGCCATAAAACGATTACAGAGCCAAAGCTTTTTTCGCTCACCGATGCCGAGTATGCGGAATTTGTTCACTGGATGAAAGATAAGAGGCTCAATTACGCATCGGAACTTGACACACAACTACAAGAGTTGGAGGAGATGGCAAAAAAAGAAAAGTACCTGAACGATCTTAAGCCAACCCTCGAAATGCTGCGCCAGCGCGTACGCGACAACAGGAAACAGGATTTGATGCTTTTTAAGGATCAAATCAAGAAGTTACTCGAAGAAGAAATTGCCGCGCGCTACTACCTGGAGCGCGGCATGGTGGAGGTTGGCTTTAGGTACGATGATGAAATCAAAAAAGCCACCGAGATTTTACAAAACACCGCCCTCTACCGGCAAACCCTCGCCATCAAACAATAACAGTACCCTGCAACTGCAACACCATGCAAACTGACCGACATCAATTTGGGTGTTGATGCAATCCACCGATCCGTTCAATGCCCACCGCAAGGGTAGCACGACAAGCAACGGCAATGCTATGGTGCAGCCTTCACCACCTGCACCATATTGATTGGATCAGGCGTGAAGCACAAAATAAAAATTACCATCGCAACCCAACCCAAAACAAGTCTGCCTGTGTTGAGCGGCTCTTCGATTTCAGCGTGAGGGTGATGAACCCCCACAAACGTGCCGAGGATAAAAACGAACAACAACCACCCCGTGTAGCCGTGCAATACTGGCATCCAATAAGTTAACCCATACTGCAGCGTAAAGATCGCCAGTGCGGCCAGCAGCGTTTCGCGTGGGGGCAACCGCAAACCACGCAAGCAGAAGAACAGAAAGCCAACAAAAAACGGGATGTAAAGCAGCAGATCGTTGGCCGGCAAGTAGGGGTTCACAAAACCGAGGCCTGCATAGAATACAAATGCAATGAAGAAACCGGAAGCAATGATGCGGTGTGTTCTAAAACCCACCAATCCATACAACACATGACCACCGTCTAGCTGGCCTATGGGCAACAGATTCAGGCATGTAAAAACCAATGAAAGATATCCTGCGAAAAGAAAAGGATAGTGAATCAGTTCATGGATGTTCGGCACGCGCGCAGCGTCACCCACAAACCGCTCAAAAAAAAGCAGGATGAGGTTCCGACCGATGGTGACATCCACTACGCCATTGGGCATCAGGTCGGGTTGATAAACATACTTTGCATATTCCAACCCATACTTTTCATACTCGGGATGAAATTGGAAGATGTATTCCGGTGGGGGTAAATGGGTGTAACCATACCATAGAAAACCCAACGCCACCACAAAACCGGCCAACGGCCCCGCAATTCCGATATCAAAATTCTCCTTTGTTGAACGCACCGGGCTCTTCAATCGGATCAATGCCCCCATTGTGCCCAACATAAAACCCGGGGGCAGCGGTATGTAATAGGGCAAGGTTACCCGCACCCGGTAGTAGCGTGCTACAAAATAGTGCCCAAACTCATGTGCTGTTAGTATTGCCAAAAAACAAATGGCATAGGGAAAGCCAGAGGCAAAGTCATCCCAGGTATAATGCTGGTTAAACCAGACATGTTTTTCAGCAGAGAAAATTGACTTTCCGGCCGTCCATTCTGCCCCCGCCAAGGTAGTGGTCACAAATGTGACAGCAAAAAGCGAAGAGTGGATAAGCCAGGTTTTTACTTTTGCATTCATCTGAATATCTCAAAGAGTTGATTGGGATGGCAAAGGTGAAAAGCAGTAACACCTAGTTGGCGCGCGGCTGTCACATTTGCGAACGTATCGTCAACAAACAATGTTTCACCGGGTAGCAATTGATGCGCCTGGAGCACATACTCAAAAATCGCGTGGAGGGCCAACCAATGAATTTCATTGGTATTGCCCAATAAGAATGCACGGTGTGTACCGGTAATTTTTTTGAGAAGCGCGAGTCTCTCACTGGGCAGATCCAGCAGCATTGCATTCCAGGCTTCATCCAGCTGAGCATCGGGCACATCAGTATTGAGGTGGGTACGCACCTGCCTTCTAAACTCCTCGGTGGTAATCAAACCCTTCTCACAATCGGCAAAGAACGCAAGCGTGCCACCCTGATCTTTGATGGTATTTGCTGCAATACCTCCCAAGGCTGCCAGTTTATGGTAGGTGCGATCGGGATCGATGTTGAGCAGCACGCCCCCCAAATCTAGAATGATGTTTTTAAATACTGACAAGCTCACGCCCTCCGTTTTGCGGGGGCAAAGATAGGCGAAAGTGCACCTCACGGCTCACAAATCTTTTAGTGGATAAATTCGTCCAGCGGTGATTTTTGGTTCCGTATTTTCCTTTAACTTTACCAAGCATCTAAACCGTATTTATGGAATCTACCGTTATTCTGTTATTTGTACTTGGTTACATTGCGATTGCCTTAGAACATCCCATTAAGATCAACAAAACGGCATCGGCTCTGTTGACTGGTGTAGTTTGCTGGACGCTGCACGCACTCTCCAGCGATGCCGAAGCGGTGAAAACGGAACTGTCTCATCACTTGGCCTCCATCTCTGAAATTCTCTTCTTTTTGTTGGGCGCCATGACAATCGTGGAGTTGGTGGATGCCTACCAGGGATTCCGATTGATCACAGATCGAATCAACACCAAAAACCCCAAGATACTGTTGTGGTTGATTTGCTTCGTTACCTTCTTTTTATCTTCCATTTTGGATAACCTCACCACCTCTATTGTGATGATTTCGCTCATCCGCAAATTGATACCGAACAAAGAGATGCGTATGTTTTTTGCCGGCATGATCATCATAGCGGCCAATGCAGGCGGTGCGTGGACGCCCATTGGTGACGTCACCACCACCATGTTGTGGATTGGCGGGCAAATCAGCACCATCAATATCATCAAAGTACTATTTGTACCCAGTATTGTATGCCTGGTGGTGCCGCTTTTGTATTTGAGCTTTGCATTGAAGGGAGACTTGGGCGAGCAAAAAAATACCGCTCACACGCATGCTGACCATGGCAACGAGAAAGTAAAAGGAAGCACTACCATGCTGATTTTGGGAGTGGGGGCCCTGGTCTTTGTTCCGGTTTTTAAGACCGTTACACACTTGCCACCGTACATCGGCATGTTGTTGGGCTTGGGCGTATTGTGGGTGGTGTCAGAATTGATTAATCCACATGCAGACGAGGCAGCACGCAAGCCATACAGCGCTGCCGGTGCACTGTCGCGGATTGACTCCTCCAGCGTGCTTTTCTTTTTGGGTATTCTGCTTGCCGTGGGTGCGTTAGAATCGATGGAGATACTGCACCATTTTGCTGCTTTTCTGGATAAGGCCATTGGCAATAACAGCATCATCATCACCCTGATAGGGTTGCTTTCTGCCGTTGTGGACAACGTTCCGCTGGTAGCTGCCAGTATGGGCATGTACAGTTTGGACGTGTACCCACAAGATCACTTGATTTGGGAGTACCTCGCCTATTGTGCAGGCACAGGCGGTAGCATTTTGATCATTGGCTCTGCTGCAGGCGTAGCAGTTATGGGTATGGAGAAAATCGATTTTATCTGGTACTTGAAAAAGATCAGCTTGATTGCCATGCTTGGATACTTTTCTGGAGCCGGTTGCTACCTGCTCATTGAGCATTTGTTGATGGGGTATTAGCTTGTATTTGTCGCAATTCTGGCAAACTTACTCGGGTCTGTTATTTTCTTTTAATGATTCGCTTCCATCTGCTCTTTAAAAAATATGAGTGTGGGACTCGTATGTAAATAAACAGGTTGGAAGAGCGCTTACCACCCGCGTTGTGAAATAAATCCGTATTAAATCTGTGGGTAAGTGAAACAATTTGACTGTTTTTACGCTTTAACTACGGATTGTTTTGAAAATACTATGCCTCGGTTTCTCACGCTAACTTTTATCTTTGTTTCATTTGCATCAGCATTTGCCCAGCCCAGCGGCAAATTTACGATTAGTGGTTATATCAAAGATGCCGGCAATGGTGAGGCGCTCATTGGGGCAACGGTGTACATTAAAGACACCGGAACGGGCGGTATTACCAACGAGTATGGTTTCTATTCCATTACTCTGCCACCTGCCGATTATAATTTGCAGTACAGCTATGTAGGCTATACCAGTGCGTACAAGATCATATCGCTGAATAAAAATGAGCGCATCGACATTGAACTCACTTCTGATGATCAACAACTGCAGGAAGTAATCGTCAAAGCAGATGTTGAGCAAGCCAATGTGCAAAATACAGAGATGAGTACCAATAAACTTGATATTGCCACGATCAAAAAAGTACCCTCATTTTTAGGCGAAGCCGACCTGTTGAGAAGTTTACAGTTGCTGCCTGGCGTGAGTACCGTGGGCGAAGGTGCCGCAGGATTCAATGTGCGCGGTGGCAGCGTAGGGCAAAACCTGATTTTGCTTGACGAAGCGCCCGTGTACAACTCGTCACATCTGCTCGGATTTTTTTCGGTGTTTAATCCTGATGCAGTTAAAGATACAAAACTCTACAAGGGGGGCATCCCAGCGCGGTACGGAGGACGCTTGTCTTCCTTGCTGGATGTGCGCATGAAGGAGGGCAACAGCAAAAAGTTTGAAGCCACAGGCGGTATTGGCAGCATTTTCAGCCGGCTGGCGATAGAGGCACCCATTATCAAAGACAAAGCATCGTTTATCATAGCGGCACGCAGGTCATACATCGATGTGCTGGCACGACCGTTTGTGCCGCTGCTGAGCAACGGTGGCGCGCTGAATTTTTGGGACTTAACCGTAAAAACCAACTACAATATCAATGGTAAAAACCGGGTGTACTTTTCGGGCTATTTCGGTCGGGATAACTTTAAGTTTGAACGCAACCAAGGCTTTAGTTGGGGCAATGCCACAGCCACGCTGCGCTGGAACCACATCTTCAACGACAGGCTATTCTCCAACTTCACAGCGGTGTACAGTAACTACGATTACAGCCTTCAATTTGGCCGTAACGACAACGATTCATTCAAATGGAACTCTGTGATTTCAAACTATATCTTCAAACCACAGTTTACCTATTTCATCAACAGCAACAATGAGTTGAACTTTGGGGGAGAGGCCATCTTCTACACCTTCGAACCTGCGAATGCGGTGGGCGTG
>DHLV01000225.1:0-2516 GCA_002405445.1 Flammeovirgaceae bacterium UBA4659
GAACTTCACGCGTCAAGCGTAAACAGCATGGTAATTTCAAACAACTTATTTCCGATGCCGGTGCCACTCTCAGCCTCTATCACCACGATGTCTTCGAGGTAAACACGCTTCCCCTTCCATGTTGAGTACCGATAATAGTAAAGAGAAATTCCCACGATCAAATCCTCCTTTTCAGCCACAAAAAAACCAAATACCGGCTTTGGGCCGAAACCATCCTGTTCCATTTGTGCTACGGTATTGTCTACTTGATGCAGCGCCTTTTCGTAGGCTGCCAACTCTTTTACAAGCTCCAACACTTGCGGCAAGTCCTCCTTTCTTCCTTCACGAATATTGACCATAAAAGCTAAAAATAAGTTACACAACCGAAATTGCTATTGCACTACTAACGAGTAAAAATAGACCGTTAACCTTAATAAGTAGAAAAACTCATGGTTCTCATGGCCGCTGGTTACCAAGCGATCCCGCTGATCAGTTTCAGCATCCTCAACCCCTCCGGCAACCAACAAACCCTCGCGATGCATTAGCCATGCATCATCAGGCTAAAGGGTTGACAAATTATGACGAATACGTCAGGTTCGTCAAGTGTCATCAGGTTGAAAAAAAAGGGCCCCGATTTGGAGCCCTTTCATAAGATTGTGTCGGATTTAGTACTCCCACAGGTTATGTTCCTTTTCCATCAATTTCATTTCTTCTTCCCATCGTGCAAAAACCGCCTCTCCATAACCCCTACCGCTTTTTCCACCACCGAAAATCACATCAGTGATCGTCTTGTCATCTGGATTTTCTACCTTGTTGATAACACCATGGAACAGGCGCAGCTTGATTGCATCTGTGAAAGTCAAATCCTGAGAAGGATTGTACCTGTTCTTCCACTTTACGCTATTTCGTATTCTCATTTCCTTGTCACGAGAAAGTTTCTCCACCAATTTAAAAAACTCCTTGTAGCTCACAATTGCGTTGGGGTTACCGGTGGTAGGGTCAAGGATGATAAATCCAATCACATCGTAATAAAGGCGCGCCCTGCGCTTGTCAAAAATTACATCCTCTACCAACTGTATCGTTTTTACGTCCTCTTTCGCCAAAAAATCCTGTACGGCTCCGGTTTCTTCCCAATAACTTTTGTCGGTGGGTACAAATACCCCTGTCATATCATCAAGAGCTATGTATTTGCTGCCATTATAGGCTACGGCATCTCTTCCGGAGTACGGCTTCTTTTCATCGAACGCAGGCAAATCGGCCGGCAACTTCTTCACACTCTTGTCCACCTTCCAAAAATCCGTATTCGTAGGGTTTCTCACTGCAATCATACTCTTTGAGGATTTGTACGTCTTGCCCTGATATGACACTTCTTCACCCGCTGGATAATCCTTTTGGAAACTGAAATCGGGCAGCGAAGATTTTTCACCTTTTCCAATAGCGGTTACGGCTTCAATCGGGCTGGCGAATGAAAAATCGTCAGGGGCATAAGCCTTCAATTGATCATTCTTCAAACCCTCCAAAATAAATGACGCAATGTTTGAATACGGTGAAATGAAGGTTGCATTCTGTTTCTCGTTCAAATACATATCCCTCCAAACCCTGAACCGATACAACTGCTCATAGTATGGAATTTTTTCCATCGCGTGCGAGTTGTAAATAGTGTCGGTCTGACCGAGCAGTGACCCACCCAACAAGCAGGATGCGAAAACCAAAAAGCACTTTTTCATTTTCAAATTATTTTACAGGGATCGCAATCGGAGTAAACTTATAATTCACCGGAAAGTCGTCACTAACATTAGGATCATACGTTTCGCGTACTACCGTGATTGAAAGAATCGCCAGATTGTCACCACTTCTGGCCTGTAGATCAGCCAAATTGATTGAACTCCCAGTCAATTCCTTGATACCAGTTCGCGTAGAAAGTCTCATCTTAGTAATCCGATACTTCGCGTCTTTCTTGTTTGAACTCACAAAACTATCTGGCAGGCGAATATCAACGCTAACCCTTGCACTAGGTGCAACTCCTTTTTCAAAATTAACTTCCTGTCCACCTGCTTTCACCGAAAACTGAGGCTCAGGCACCGGTATGGCCGTAAATTTCTCCACTCCGATTTCAACACCGTCAATTGAAACCCGTACCTTCATTTCAGACCTTGAGGGCACCAACGAGTACGCTCCCGACCCTAAAGGAATGATCTTCCCATCGTCAGCCGAGCAGCTCAACTGGATACCAGACATATCGGGCAACCCGGGGATTGTAACGTTCTTGATGTTACCGCACTCTTTGTACAAAGTACTCGAAGCTGCTGACTCAAACTTAACGTTGGGCTTAATGATGCTGTACTTAACGGTCTGAACGATCGGTTCTTTATTGGGCACGATAATTTTCACGGGGAAATTTGCTTCTGCAATTCCGTTTTCATTATAGTTAAGCGATCCGCCAGCTTTAAATTTGATTTTTCCCATTTTGATGCGCACACCGGGCGAAATTTCTTTCTCCTCAACCTTCACCGACTCATTGCCCTTAAACATCACCG
>DHLV01000225.1:2651-2985 GCA_002405445.1 Flammeovirgaceae bacterium UBA4659
ACCTTCACCGACTCATAGCCCTTAAACATCACCGGGCCTACACCAGAGGCAGCACCGGCCAAAAACAAGTCACCTTCATAAAACGAACCTGCAACAACACTGTTGGACTCGGCTCGCACCATTGGCACCAACTGATCCACTTTATACACCTTGCCCTCCGTAAGCTCCAACAATTGATTCAAAGCATCTCTTTCATACTCGAGTATCTCTGTTTGCATTTGCGACACATAGGCAATTGCACCCATCGTAGGCGTACCATGGAAAGCAAACGCAGGGTAGGGTTGGTCTTTCAACTCCTGCTTTGCATCCTTAAAGCTCGCGTACATGCCGGCTG
>DHLV01000225.1:3136-11487 GCA_002405445.1 Flammeovirgaceae bacterium UBA4659
TTTGGTAATGTATTCGAAGGGCTTTTTTGGCTTAATGATTGCGTTGAGATCGGCAACGTGTTTGTTCAAAGTTCTCTCATACTGCTCGGCCAAACTCTTTGCACCCGGCAGGGGATTCTTTTCACTTAACATCATCTCATCCGCATGGTGCGTATCCTGAACAACGTCCTTCAATGGATTTCCTTTCTCATCGGTGGCCATCTTCTTTTTGATCTCGTCCATGTACGCAAGGGTTGCTTTGGTAAGTGCTCTAACCTTTTTACCTTTTTCCTTAGCCTCATCCACTTCTGCGCTTTTCACAGTTGAACCCTCTATCGACTTGAGGATATTCTCATTTGCATCCCCCGTATTTTTAACCAATTCTACGAGCGTTTCGTCAATAATGGCAAACTTCTCTAACACTGCGCTGCTCACATTGAGCGCCAAAAGAGCAGTCAATACCATGTACATCATGCCTATCATCTTTTGCCTGCCTGTTTCCTTACCACCTGCCATGTCNNCATCAACTCTTCAGCCCGGTTGGTGTTCAACACCAATTCCTCTGCAGGAATCGCTTTACCATCAGCCTCTACCTTCATTTTCGCCTTCAAATCATCCAAAAATGCAACCGCCTCTTTCGTCAGGTCGCGAACCTTCTGGGCTTTTTCTTTTGCTTCGACCACCTTGGGTTCCGTGCTGGTTGACCCCAAAACGGCCTTCAGCTTGTTTTCATTCTTCTCACCACCCTCGCGGATGAGGGAAATCAGCGTCTCGTCAATGATGGCGAACTTCTCCAATACCGCGTTACTTACGTTCAACGCCAGTAGCGCTGTGAGCACGAGGTACATCATGCCAATCATTTTTTGTCTCGGTGTTTCCTTACCACCTGCCATGTCTTTTTATTTTTAAGTTGTAAATAAAAATCCGTCAAAAATCAATTGCCACCCTTCATGGCTGTCAACATGCTGCCATACACCTTGTTGAGGGCGGTGATGTTGTTGGTCAGGCTACCCAATTCAGTGGTAAACTTGCTTGTGTTTTCGCCAACCTTCGAAAGTCCCTGCATGGCACCCGTCAGACTCTCATAGAACTTGTTCATATTCTTAACGTGCGAATCTGCATCTTTCAACTCCATTTCATAGATGATATTCAGTGCTGCCAAATTCTTTGTTACCTTCTGTACTTGTGAGTGGTACTCGCTGCTGTCTTTAGAAGCATCCGCCATGGCCGTTACGGCCTTCATGGCTGTGCCGTACGACTTGTTCATTTCCATCAGCGAAGAAGCAGCTGTTTGCACGTTTTTCGCATATTCGTTGGTGGCAACTGCCGCATTTGACAAATTATTCATTTGGCTGGCGGATGTTGCCAAATTAGTTAATCCTTTTCCCAAATTATCCAGCAGGTTTTGGTCTACCTTGGCGGTTTTCAGCATTTCATCGATTTTCAAAAGTGGAGACTCACCGGCACCTGGGCGGTTGCTGATACGGGTAGCTGTTGTATTGACTGCCGCCTCGTAGTCTTCTCCCAATTCGGGATAAACTTTGGACCAGTCTACTTCAGGATGCTTCGGTTCAAATGCGCTGAGAAAGAAGATAACGGCCTCCGTTCCAAGGCCAAGAATCAACATTTCATTTGCTCCTTCCCAGTGTTGGATTTTAAACAATGCACCAACGATTACGACAGCAGCACCGATACCGTATACTTTCGGCATGATGGTGGTGAACAATAATTCAACGAATCCGCCTTTTTTCTTTGCCATGGTTCTTTAGGATTTAGGGTTATGTTCTAAGAGTTTTTTCTTTAAATATAATGATGATTATTAATTATTGAAATTCGGTACCGGATGAGCGGCCAAGGTTGGTCATAGCGCAGCGGAAACCTATGTAAGCACGGGTAGAGTCTTTGTACTCATAAGTTCTGGTACCAGTCTCCAAATAATAAGCTACATCTTTCCATGATCCGCCTCTTACAACCTTACGGGCATTGTACTTCTCTTTCGAGTTGCCCTCTTTATCATACGCGTTTTTATCAATGAATTGTGGGTTCAAATCCCAAACGGTAGGCACTGATGCAGGGTTGAAGTCGTCCAAACACCACTCCGAAACGTTGCCTGACATGTCTTCCAAGCCGTAATCATTAGGAAAATAAATACCAACTGGTGATGTATAAGCGAAACCATCATCATAATAATTACCACGGCCAGGCTTGAAGTTGGCAAGCATACAGCCTTTAGAGTTACGGATGTAAGGGTTACCCCAAGGGTACTTGTTCATGTCACGGCCACCGCGTGCTGCGTATTCCCATTCCGCTTCTGAAGGCAATCGGAAAGCTGGCATTGGAGGCTGGCCACCGTTTACCTGGCGCCACTCGTTCAAGAATGCAGTTCTCCATTTTCCAAAGAAGTTCGCGGCTTCCCAACTCACCCCTACCACCGGGTAATCTTGATAGCCGGGATGTTGCCAATAATAGTCCACCAACGGATCACCCATGTGGTGAGAAAAGTCCTTCATCCACACGGTGGTATCTGGGTAATATTTGGCCATAAAATCTTGCTGGCTATCCGCAGGGAAGTTGGTGAGCTGTGCGCCCCCTTCGGCACCCAAGAAGAATTGCGTAAATTGAAGATATTCGTCATTGGTAATCTCCGTTTCATCCATGAAAAGAGGGCCAATGGTGATTTGCTTGTTGAAGTTGATTTGGGTGGAGGCGGGGTCTTCGTCTGTCTGGCCCATGTGGAAAGTACCAGCCGGTATGGGCACCATGCCGTAGGGGATAACCATTGACCAACGCTGTTTGCGCTCTATTGCAGACTGCCCCACTACTTCGCCCTGTGCATCGCCTCCGCCCTTTTTACCACCGATGCCGAGCAGGCCGCACCCGGCCAAGGCAGCCGCCATAAACGCAATAAAGGCAGTTGATAGAAAACGCTGAGAAATAATTTTCTTCATAGGTTAATTTTTATCCTTATCCTTTCGGTTGTTCGACATACAACGAACCGACCCGAAAGTTATTCTTTTTGCCAAACTCCGAGGTCACGAAAATCGATAAAATCTTAAAAAAACCAAAATATTTTTGATTTTAATGCCTGTAACGGGGGGTTCTCACAACTTTTTTCCCGCTGCCCGGGTTTACCGGAAGTTCGTACGTGAGCAAAAGTTCATGCGATGTTGGCTGCTTGGCCGCCTGGTCTTGTATCACATAATCCAGCGCATACCCTATCTTTAGTGACTTGTCTTTCAGCAAGCTGTAACCGAACATGAGAATGGCCGCCTCGGAAGTGCGAAATGACAGACCACCCCACATGGTATCTTTGAAATAGGCGATGCCGCCAACATTCACACTGGTTTTTGAAAAATCTGATTGCACCAGACCCATAAACTGGAATTTGAGGTCGAAGTTCACCTCATAAAAGTAGCCACCTGTCAGGTACACGTGGGTCTGTAAGGCATTTCGCTGTGCTACTCCAAAATCGAATGTGGAGCGCGTGAGGTGGTTAAAGCTTAACCCTGCGTAATACTTTTCTTTTCGCCAGTAGATGCCAACTGCCAAATCCGGACGAATTTGTGATTCGGAGCCGGTCTTACCTTCAAGGAGTGGATCTTTGGGATTTACATACCTGTATATATCGTAGTTAAAGGTCTGCGAAAACATTCCTGCGCGCACACCGATGCTGAGCTTGCTGTTTTTGATACCCAGATGGTAGGCGTAAGAGGCCTGTGCCTCCAAGTTGTTCTGTGCACCTAGCCGATCATTGATGATGTAGGCCCCAAAGCCGCTGTTCAACTTGTTAATGGGGGTAGTCATCGAAATGATTTGGGTAGTGGGTGCCTCTCCACCACCAAATGTGGGCGAATAGCCAAGCCACTGGCTGCGGTGAATAGCGGTTAGCTTTGTTACGCCCTCGCTGCCGGCAAAACCGGGGTTGTAAAATAGTGTATTGAACATGTAATGAGTGAATTGCGGGTCTTGTTGTGCCAGCAGCTGAGCCGCACAACCCACACAAAAAATCGTAGCCAGAAAACACTTCTTCACCCGTTGAACTTTGAAAATGAACTTAAAGATAAACTAAAAAAACAGAATCAGACAAATACACATCATTAAAGTGCGATAAAAAACAACCGTTTGTAATAACGTAAGGGTGAACACTTTATTTAATGCCGTTCGCCTTTTTCACATAGAGTTCCAATGCGCCCGTCATTGACGGTGCGTTGGGCAATGGCGCTTCAATATCCAAAATCAGCCCGGCTTCGCGCACCGCCTTGGCGGTAGTGGGGCCAAATGCTGCCAGGCGCGTGTTGTTTTGCTTGAAATCTGGGAAGTTGACAAACAACGAGTTGATACCCGAGGGGCTGAAAAAAGCAAGAATATCATAATATACATTCTTCAGATCGCTCAAATCTGCCGCAACTGTATGGTTGATGACTGCCTCGGTGTAGGTGTAACCGTTTGACTTCAAAAAATCGGGTATATCACTTTTACGGATGTCCGAGCATGGAAAGAGGAACTTCTCATTCTTGTGTTTCTTGATAATCTCCAGCAGGTCTTTGGTGTCTTTCAGACCCGAAAATATTTTTCGCTTTCGGATGACAATGTACTTCTGCAGGTAATTCGAGGTTTGGTCAGAGATGCAGAAGTACTTCATGTCTGCCGGCATATCCAGCTTCAGTTCCTTGCAAATAGCAAAAAAATGATCGACTGCATTGCGCGAGGTGAAAATAATGGCGCTATGTTGAAGAATCTCAATCTTCTGCTTGCGGAACTCGCGCATGGGCACTGCCTCAACCTGAATAAACGGCCGGAAGTCGATTTTAATGTGGTACTTCTCGGCTAGTTTAAAGTAAGGAGATGCGGGGTCGGTGGGGGCTTCCTGTGTGACCAAAATGCTTTTCACTTTTCGCATCCGGTCAGTAGCAGTGTCGATCATAACAGCACGGGTCGGTTTGGGCTTAATACAGAATCATTTTCGTTAGCATCATTAACGGAATGATTTCTGACGCGCAAAGGTAGGAAAATAAATGAAAGTAGTGGTAGGGCAACCGGGCCATTAATTTGATGTAAGCCACTATGCAGCCCAGTACCATTAGGCCTACCAATACATATAGTTGATAATAGTACAACTGATCGGACTGAACGTAAAACAAGACACACACAAGCCCGGTCACGGCCAGAATCACCACCGAGATGAAGATCACACGCACGAAGTTGAAAAACTGAAAGCGAACGGTGCCTTTGAATCCAAAGAGCGCAGCAAAAAGAGCGATCCAAATGAGTTTAGCCATCATCAAAGCGGCAATTCCCAACGAAAGTAGCGCCCATTGCAGAAACCCCTGTACAGTAGTTTGCACGCGAAAAATGTGAGCGAGCAGCGTCACAGGTCCCATCAAGTGGAAGCCCACCAATAAAATGAGCGCCAGAAAGCAACTGCCAAACAGGTAATACAATACGTTGACGCTTGACGCGATACGCAAACCAAATCCGCTCTCGGTGCGATCAAGCGAAGTGATGAGTTTTGACAGATTAAAATAGTCGCGGGTCAGCGCTGGGTTGGTTCTCCAAAACAACGTTAAAGAGACGAGCAGCAGCAGCGCTGCGATCAGCGCAAAATCAAGAAAGTAATTACTTCTGCGCGGCATCAAATCTGCGGATGCATCAACGGGTGCCGGCTGTTCGATGTTTGTTGAAATATTAGCGAAGCCTGCAGGCGAGAACACACCCAAAAACAATTTCTTGGAATTGAGTTGTGCGAGACTGTCAACAGAAAAGCGTATGCTGCCTTGGCCACTCCACACCAATGCTGAATTGACCCAAATCGAATAAGGGTGACGCCCGGCAATCAGCAGCGAACCTCCCTTATTGCTTGTGGCCGAAACCCAAAAAAAAACAGAACTGGTACTTTGGTTATCGTAAGGCTTAAACCCTGATGCCGCAGGTACGAGCCACTGAGTGCGCAAATCAACCGTGCGGGTTGTAGTTTGGCCCAGCGAAACCTGCCCGATTAAAACAGTCAGCAGAAAAACTATGCTATAGCGCATGTGACCCATCAAAAAATTGCCAATTTAGACGTTCAAATTGAAACTACCATCAATGGCCGGGCTGTACCTGCATATTCCTTTTTGTAAACAAGCATGCTATTATTGTGACTTCCATTTCTCCACCCGCCATCAGGGTGTGGACGAGCTGGTGCAGGCCATGTTGCGCGAGCTGCGACTTCAGCAACACTATCTGGAGGGCGAATCGGTTGAGACCATCTATTTTGGCGGTGGGACACCTTCACTGCTATCGGTCGAAAACATCCGGGCACTGATGCAGGCTGTTTACAATCACTTTCCGGTGTTGGGGGCAGCCGAAGTAACGTTGGAAGCAAACCCCGATGACCTGACCCTCGAGAAACTCGGTGGACTAAAGGAAGCCGGTGTCAATCGCTTGAGCATTGGCATTCAATCTTTCAATGATACGGTGCTGAAAAGCTTTAACCGGGCACACAATTCCGAACAAGCACGGGCATCTGTGCAAGCAGCACGGGCCGCAGGCTTTGAGAATATCAATATCGACCTGATTTACGGTGTGCCAAACCAAACCCGAGAAGCGTTGCAGCAAGACCTTGATCATTTCACTCAACTAAATCCCGAGCATATCTCCGCCTATGCGCTCACGATCGAGGAAAAAACAGTTTTTGGCTACCAATCAAAGAGGGGCAGGCTCGCTGCGCTGCCCGAAAATGAGACGGCAGAGCACTTTGAATGTGTGATGCGGCATCTGGAGGACTCCGGCTACGAGCAATATGAAATATCCAATTTTTGCATGCCGGGGCATTACTCCAAACACAACAGCAGTTACTGGCAACAAAAGAAATACCTGGGGGTTGGGCCAAGTGCCCATTCGTACAACGGCCAATCGCGGCAATGGAACATCGCTAACAATCAACTTTATGTGCGATCGCTGGCTGCTGGCACTATACCCTTTGAGCGCGAGGTACTTACCCGCGCCAACCAAATCAACGAATTCCTCTTTACCACACTGCGCACGCGGTGGGGCACCGATCTGCAGCACCTGAAAAATGTATTTCAATTCACACCTGATCAGCAGAAGATTCAATTGATGGAAAAACAGGGCATGATTCAAGTTGACAACGGGCAACTTACCCTCACTCAAAAAGGGAAACTGCTGGCCGATAAAATTGCACTGGAGTTTTTTTATTGACGGTGGCTAAACTTTTTCACCTGAATTAGTTATTTTTCTGACACAATGACACAGGAACAAAAGCGTGTACACATTTTACTAAAGGCCGTCATCTACCACTATCACGGCTTAGATGAATTGGAGCGAAATGATCTGGAGGCGACTGCTGCACAACTGGATGCAAAAAATGAGTTGGCGTGGGCGTTGGAGTTCATTGCGAAAGATTACATCACCTCGTTTGAGCGTGCACGGGCATTTCTCAATAACATTATTGGCGACTACGAAAAAGACACACGGATCGAATTGATCCAAATGGTATGGCAAGCCAACAACCTGAAGGGCTATGTCACCGAAATGGAAGCCACCGCCATGCTCAAACTTGCCAAAGACTGGAACGTGCAAAAAGAACTGATTGAGATGGTGCTGAAGTAAGGGAATCTGGCGCTCTTCAAACAATGCTTACAAGCTCATCATATCCTTAAATTTTGCCGCTTGCCTGCGGCTCACTTCCACTTTGTCGCCACCGCGCAAGCGCACCATCAGGCCACCGTTGAACCAAGGCTCAATCGCTTCTACCCAGCTTAAGTTGACAATATGCTTTCTGCTGGCGCGGAAAAAAGCACGCTCATCGAGCTTCTCATCCAAGGCGTTCAGCGATTTGTGGATCATCGGCTTATTCGTGTCGAAGTACACTTTGATATAGTTGCCATCTGACTCAAACATACGCACAGCCGAGAGGCTCACAAACCAGCACCGTTCACCGTCTTTCACAAACACCTGGTCTTCGAGGCTCAGTTTCTTGTCGTTGGCGCGGCCGGCTTTCGCGCGCTCTTTTTCCGTTACCTTATGCACTGCTTCGCTCAGCCGCTCGGGCACCACGGGCTTCAACAAGTAATCAAGCGCATTGACTTCAAAAGCCTTCAATGCGTATTGATCGTAAGCAGTGGTAAATACCACCATGGGCACTGAATCCAGTGACTCCAGCAACTGAAACCCGGTGCGGCCGGGCATTTGAATATCGAGGAAGAGTAAATCAGGGTTGAGCTCTTCGATCATCTTCTCGGCCTCATCGGCATTTGCTGCTTCGCCAACCACTTCAATAGAAGGGTGTGCTTCCAACAATTTCATCAATTCTTTGCGTGCCAGACGTTCGTCATCAATTACAAGAGCTTTCATGTGTATAATTTTAAGTT
>DHLV01000033.1 GCA_002405445.1 Flammeovirgaceae bacterium UBA4659
CTTGATAGTATAATTTTTTTCATGTGTCCTGATGTGGAGTTATACAAGGAAGATAGAGTTATTTCTTTTATTGGTTCGATGAGGGATGAATTTAAAAGAAAGGATAGTGATTTAATAAAGTTGTTATTAGGTAAAAGCAATAGTGTTCGTGAAGTTTTTGAAAAAGAGAGAATAGAACCAACAGTAGAAATGCGTCTTTATACCGAAAAAGGCGGAATGTCCATGGTATACAAGTTTCATGAAAGCAAAATAATTGCTGAGATAGTTTTCATGCCTTATGGTGGTGAGTGGAAAGTTTATGAAGTTAGATTTATGTGAGGTCAGAATACCAATACCACTTGAAAGACCACTTGGGCAATGCAAGGGTCACGTTCACAGCCAAGATGGAGACCGATGCGGCCACAGGAACATACGAGCCAACAAATGCAACAGCGGAGCAAAGCAAATTTGTGAGGTACGAGTACGCTAAAAGAATAAACTCCACTTTGTTTGACAGAACCAATGGCGCAGCAACCGGTTATTCACAAAGGCTAAATGGCTCCGCCAATGAAAAATATGGATTGGCAAGGTCAATCTCGGTGATGCCTGGTGATGTCATCAATGCAGAAGTTTATGCAAAATATGTTGACCCTGTTACCAGCAATTGGAATACAGTACTTACTACATTGATGAGCAACATAGCATCAAGTGCTGCGGGGGTAGTGATTGACGGTGCGAATTATACGACCAGCACATCTTCCTTTCCAGCAAGCTACCCGGGTCTTGTTACCAAAACAGATAATGGCGCGCCCAAAGCTTATTTGAACTGGTTGATATTTGACAGGAACTACACGTTTTTGAATGGGGGGTTTCAGCAAATCAGCGCTGCTTGCCGTGAAACGGGAACAGATGTTGCGCACGATAGGTTGGCCTCACCAACAATCACAATAACTCAACCGGGCTATGTCTATATTTACGTAAGCAATGATAATCCAACTCAAACCGAAGTTTTCTTTGACGACCTCAGTGTATCTCAAACAAAATCACCGATTGTGAGTACGGATGACTATATGCCTTTCGGGCTGACGTTTAATTCTTTTCAGCGCGAAAGTTCATTTGCCAACAGGTGGAAATTTCAAGAACAAGAAAGGATAACAGAGATGGGCTTGAACTGGGATTCTTTCAAGTGGAGAAACCACCAACCAGAAATTGGTAGGTTTTTCAATATTGACCCGTTGACGGAGAAGTATTATTACAATAGTCCGTATGCGTTTAGTGAGAACCGAGTTATTAATGGAAGAGAGTTGGAGGGACTGGAGGTAGTTTTGATAAACGAAAAGGCAGATCCAGAAATTTACAGAGGCGGCTCAAGCAACAAAGACAACTCAGCTGTTCACATATATGCTCATGGCACTCCTTCGTACATGGATGTCTCAGGAAATGGAAATTGGTCTGACAGTCCTAAGGACTTTCAATCTACACTTGAAAAAAGTGAAGTATATAAAAATAGAAAAGAAGGAGATAATGTGACAGTTGTGATTCATTCATGTCGGACTGGAAGGTCATTTACTGACGAGAAGGGAAGATACAATGCGTCATTTGCGGAGAAGATGAGCGCTGCGTTTCCAGATTTAACAATAATTGCTCCAGACGAACGAGATGCATTCAGCTCAGACGGGAGGGAAATGGGACCTAGAAAAATAGATGACCCCAAAAATTTGCGGGGTGATTATAAAGATGGAGCTGAACATTCTGTTAACCAAGAAATCGGTAATTGGAATGTTTTTGAAGGAGGAAAACTTCAAGGGTTTTATGATGGAAATGACTATGATGGAAGAGTCGCACCCTCATGGATTTTACGGACGTTTTTCTTTAATGCCAGCGGGGACAGCACTCCTAAAGATGGAACGAACCAATCTACGGCCGAAAAAACAAAAAAATAAACATTTGTTATGACGAAAATCGTTTTGACCATATCGATTGCAGCTAACCTGCTATTGATTCTTATTCTTCTTACTAAGCCTGACACTAAAAGTAAAGTAAAGCCAAAAACAAGGAATATTGATTACAGCATAACTTCTGCCGACAATTTTGAAAAAGTAATAATCGAAAAAAACGATAGCGTTTATAAAAGGATTTGGAATCAGGCATTTGAGAACCAACCTGAGATGGCCTTTTTGATTTCGGTCGCCTATTTTCATTCAACCAAAAAAGAATTAGTTATCGAAGATATTGAAAAATCAAAATCGCAACTTAAAAAAATGTACCATCGACCTATTGAGTAAACCGATATTGACAAGTTCATGAATGCTTCTATTAGTTTTTTCGAGGCCACAAATAGGGCAAATGTATCATTTGGTGATTTATCAACCCCAAGCCTTGGGCACGGTGAAAGATGTGGCCTACAATTATTCGTACGACCCGCTCAACCGGATTTTGTCTGCCAGCTACCTCAACAATACCGCTGGCACGTGGGCCAACGCTTCGGGCGCATTCAGCGAAAGCGGCTACGCGTATGACCAGAACGGGAACATCACCGCCCTCACGCGCAAGGGCGCAACAGGTGCAAACATGGATTTGCTCGCCTACAACTACGGCACGGTGGGCAACGTGGCCTACGGAAACCAATTGCTGCGAGTGGGCGACACGGGCGACAAGACCACGGGCTTTGTTGACGGGGCCAACACGGGCAACGACTATACCTACGATGCCAACGGCAACATGATCACCGACCAAAACAAAGGCATCACAGGGGCTATTGCGTACAACTTCCTCAACCTGCCCGAGCTGGTAACGCGCGGCACCAGCAACACCCTTCGCTACATTTACGATGCCACGGGTCGCAAGCTGGCGCAAGTGGCCACTTACAACAGCGCCCAAAAGCAGACCGAGTACATGGGCGAATACCAATATGAAAACGATGTGCTGCTGCACCTCAATCATGAAGAAGGCAGGATCGTTGTCTCTGCTACGGAAAGCCAATACACCAACAGCGGAGACAATACCGCGAACATCACCGCCACCAACGCAGCACTGGCACTGGTGACACAGAACGGCACACAAACGTATATCAGAGCAACCTCTAACGGCACGGTGGCACGCACGGGAATGACGTTCACCACATTAAACGTGACAGCAGGTGACCGCTACATGGTGCGTGTAAAAGGCTACCGCGACAAAGGCACTTCCGCCACCAGCAACCCCGTGTTCCTATCTATAAGAGCAAATGGTGTAGACCAAGGCTGGCCGGGTGCAACACTGGCCAACAGCGTGGCCACCGAAGCCTGGACGGAGCAAAGCGTGGTGGTGCCCACAGGAGCAACCACATTGGCCATAGGCATGGGCTGGAACACTACAGTGACGACAGGCGAAGTGTTTTTTGTGAACGATGTAGAAGTGACCAAGATAGCCGCCACCGCGCCAGAATACCAGTACAACCTCAAAGACCACCTGGGCAACGTGCGGGTAACCTTTACCAGCAAAGACGAAACCGAGAAC
>DHLV01000257.1:0-3560 GCA_002405445.1 Flammeovirgaceae bacterium UBA4659
TCCGTTCGCATCTTAGGCTGCGGCATACTAGATGGTATCTTCTGTTCCCAGAAAATCTGATATTTTTCGTTCTAACTCCTTGTGTATGTCTTGTGTACCTCAAATGATCCGCTCAGACGACATGCCAAAGCCGTGGGTGTCAATGGCGTTTTTTGCAGCAGCAATTACCCGCGGGTGTGAAGAAAGACCGAGATAATTGTTGGCGCAAAAATTGACGACCGTTTTCCCATCATTGGTTTGAATGTCTGCACCTTGCGGTGTTGTGATAATTCTTTCTTTCTTGAACAAGCCGGCCTCGCGAATGGCGTTCAATTCTTTTTCTAAAACGGGTTGTAGCGTTTTGTACATGTGTCGGTAATTTTTGGGCAAATCTACAATCGTATTTTGTAAATCGTAAATCGCATTTTTCTAATAACTTCGCGGCTTCATTCGATTGAAACATGCAAAAAACAAAGATTTTGTTGATCGGTGCAGGCGGCCAGCTTGGCTCTGAGCTCACGCAGGGGCTTTGGAAAATATATGGCCAGGAAAATGTGATTGCCTCAGACATCAAAGACGCCACGGGCATATTGAAAGAAGGCCCTTACGAAAAATTTGATGTCATGCAGCGCGACAAACTTTTTGACCTGATCAGGAATAATCACGTTACTCAAATCTACCATTTGGCTGCACTACTATCCGCCACAGGCGAAAAAGATCCGCGGTGGGCATGGAAATTGAACATGGATAGTTTACTCTTCGTGCTGGAAGCAGCGCATGAACTCAAACTCCACAAAGTCTACTGGCCCAGTTCCATTGCAGCTTTTGGCCCCACCACCCCCAAGCAAAACACTCCCCAAGACACGATTATGGACCCTACCACCGTGTATGGGATTACAAAGCTTGCCGGAGAACTTTGGTGTGCTTACTACTTCCGGAGATATGGCGTTGACGTTCGCAGTTTGAGATATCCGGGGCTGATTGGCTACAAAACACCACCGGGCGGTGGCACCACCGACTACGCGGTGGATATATACTTCAAGGCAATCACAGAACAAAAGTATGAGTGTTTTCTGGCGGCAGACACATACTTGCCAATGATGTACATGGACGATGCCGTAAAGGCAACGATTGATTTGATGGAAGCACCCGCAGAAAAAGTGAAGGTGCGCACGAGTTACAACGTCAATGCCATGAGTTTCTGCCCGGCACAGATTGCCTCCACCATTAAAAAGCACATACCCGATTTCACCATTACCTATCGGCCAGACTTTCGCCAGGCTATTGCCGACTCGTGGCCAAAATCAATTGACGACTACCCCGCACGAAATGACTGGGGATGGAAAAATCAATTTGGCTTGGAGGAAATGACAGAAGATATTCTTTATAATTTGCGACTTCATTCGCACCTGCTCGGTTAATGTCGAAGTTGAAATCTCTGGCCACTCAAACGGCCCTGTACGGGCTGGGAAGCATGTTGCCCAGATTTTTGAACTTCCTGCTGCTGCCGCTGCACACAAAAAGCATGTTTACCACAGCACAATACGGTGACATCACCAACCTGATGGCCATCGTTGGTGTAGTAAATGTGATTTACATGTTTGGCATGGAGACTGCGTACTTTCGGTTTTCAAACCAGCAAGGCGCAGACCCCCGCAAGATTTTTAACATGGCCCAGACAGTGGTGGTTGGCATCAGCCTTACGGTATCCAGTCTTTGTTTGATTTTCAATAAACATATTGCCGCGGCACTAGACCAAAAGGACCATCCGGAGTTCATCGTATGGCTGGTGGCGGTTATGCTGATTGATGCTTTAGTGGCAATACCCTTTGCACAACTTCGGCAGCAAAACAAAGCTTTAAAGTTTGCAACATACAAAATAGCAAACGTGGCCATACTGATTGGTCTCAATCTGTATTTCCTCAAGGTTAACTACCGCCCGCAAGTGGGTATCGGGTACGTGTTTTTAGCCAACCTGATTGCAAACGCATTCTTTGTGGCGGCTTTTGCAAAGACTCTGGTACAGTGGCGGCCCACCTGGAGTCGCACCCTGTCACCACAGATGATTCGTTATGCCTACCCCATCATGCTCACCGGCCTGGCCGGAATGACCAACGAATTTTTTTCGCGTACTACACTAGGCTACTGGCTACCAAACGGATTTTATGGACACATGTCCAATAAAGATGCACTCGGTATTTTTGGTGCGTGCTACAAGTTTGCAGTATTCATGAACCTGGGGATACAAGCATTCCGCTATGCTGCAGAGCCATTCTTTTTTTCCAATGCAAATGACAAGAATTCACCCGATTTATTTGCCAAAGTAAACCACTACTTTGTGGTGGCTGGTTGCATTGTATTGCTGGGTATAAGTCTCAACCTTGACATCATCAAATATTTTATCGGCAATGAGTTTCGTGAAGGGCTTGATATTGTGCCGATTTTGTTGCTGGCATATTTGTTTTTAGGCATCTACTACAACACCAGTGTGTGGTTCAAACTCACCAGCAAAACATACGTTGGCACAATCATTACTCTGGCAGGTGTAGCCATCACTTTTTTGGGCAACTACTGCCTCATACCGATCTATGGTTACCTGGGTAGCAGTTGGGCCGCTTTTCTTTGTTATTTTGCCATGACAGTAATTTGTATTTGGCTTGGACAAAAACACTATCCAATCCCCTACACGTATGGCAAAGACCTCCTCTACATTATTGCAACGATGCTGACCGTTTTTTTGGTTCACCAGATCAACATCACGAATCAAGTGTGGGCATCGGCATTTCATATTGCTGCCACAATTGTTTTTATTGGCATTTGTGTCCTTTTGGCTGCGCGCGATCTTGCAAAAAAAACCGCTTAAACCACATTTCAGGATCATCTCGGAATTGGAATTTTAAGTTAATTTTGTGAGTTACAAAAGCCTGATTTTCCATTGAACATACTGCCATCTCGCTTTATTTTGTTAACAGCCCTGTGCATGGGCTTCTTACCTTCTGTTGCGCAGCGTGACAAAAAGAAGAAACCAGGTGAGATGCCTGAATCTGTGCGCCTGATAGAGGCAGAGGCCAACTTTACGGATGGTGAAAAATATTACTTATTGGAAGACTACTCCAAGGCGCTCCTATATTTTTTAAAATCGTCTGAATTGAATCCGCGCAGTGCCGCCACATACTATAAACTGGCCGAAGTTTTAGCCAAAGGCAAAGGCGAAGATGATCCCAAAAATGCTGCGCTCAATATTGAGCAAGCCATCAAACTGGACAACAAAAACCCATACTACTACCTCGCAGCGGTTTCGATATATACTGCGCAGGGGGAGTTCAAAAAATCTGCTGTCACACTGGAGGCACTATTGAAAGAAGTGCCCGGCATGGAAGACCAACTGTACGAACTCGCTGCCATCTACCTTTTTGATAAACGCGATGCTGAAGCCTTAAAAACATACGAGCGTGCCGAAGCCATTTTCGGAGTGAACGAAAATTCAAGCCTTCAAAAGCAGCAGATTTTACTGGAACAGGGTCGAATAAATGATGCCATTGCCGAAGGGGAAAAATTAGTTTCGGCATTTCCTGAAGAAG
>DHLV01000257.1:3654-18628 GCA_002405445.1 Flammeovirgaceae bacterium UBA4659
GGGGAAAAATAAGTTTCGGCATTTCCTGAAGAAGAACGCTACCTGCTTGCACTGGCTGACTTGCTGGCACAAAATAGCCAGCGTGATGCCGCCATTTCACAAATTGAAAAATACTTGGTTGAAAACCCCGAATCGATCAATGCAAAAATGCAATTGGCGGGATTCTACCGAGATAATGGTGACAAGAAAAAATCCGAACTTTTGATCCGCAGCATCTTTGCCGATGCCAACGCACAGGCAGCCGAAAAGGTTGTGATGCTTGGCGCCTTGCAGAGTGATTTGGCCCAGCGAAAACAGGCCAACCAACCTGTTGATGACCTTGAGAAATTTGTTCTGGAACTACTTCATCAACTTGTAACGCAACACCCCGATGACGGAAACGTGCACATGATAGCTGGCGATGTATACCTGACGATCGGCCAGCCCGAAATCGCCAGAATGGAGTTTTTAAAAGCAGCGCGCATGGGTGTTGCCTCATTTGATGTCTGGCAAAATCTGCTGTATCTGGAAACGGAGATGAATGAGCTAGACAGCGTGATCACGCATGCTGATGCTGCCCTGGAATATTTCCCCAATCAGGCAATGATATTCTACTTCAAAGGCTACGCACACCTGCGCAAGCGGGAGTATGCGTATGCCGTGCAATCTCTCGAGTCTTCAAAAAAACTATCAGGTTCGAATGAGGGCCTCCTGATTGAATTAAATACCTGGCTCGGTGACGCTTATCAGGCACTAAAACTGTTCGAAAAGTCATCAAAGGCATACGATGAGGTTCTGCTTGCCAACCCCAATAACGACATCGTGCTGAACAACTACAGCTACTACCTCGCACTACGGATGGAAGACCTTGAGAAAGCAGAGAAGATGTCTTCACAACTTGTGAAAGCGCACCCCTCTAACGCGGCATACCTGGATACGCACGCATGGGTTTTGTATGCCCGCGAAAAATACAGGGAGGCCAGAAAGTACATCGAAAAGGCGATACAAACCGGAGCTCCATCCGCTACTCATTACGAACATTATGGTGATATACTGTACAAGCTGGGTGACACAGACGAGGCTGTAGTACAGTGGAAGAAAGCTAAAACACTCGATCATAGAAATGAGTTGATCGAAAAAAAGATTGTCAACCGAAAAATATTGTAACGTGTACGTCTCTTTTAAATTGAAATTTCCTGCGGCCCTACTGCTTTTATCATTCATCGTTTTGGCGTGTAGTAAAAGAATCATTCCCGTGGCGCCCCCCGCAGCCAGCATCGATATTCAGGAAATCGACTTTGAATACCTGCATGGCAAAGCCAGGCTGTCTTACCGCGATAACACAAAAGAACGCGAAGTAAAGGCAAACATCCGCATTAGAAAGGACAGTGTTATCTGGATGACTTTTTCTGTGATTGGCGTGCAAGGCGGCAAGGCTCTCATCAACAAAGATTCAATCACCATTGTGAGCACCGTTGACAAAGAATACTATGTTTTTAACTATGTGGAACTATCAAAACGTTTCAACTTTAAGATTGATTATTTTGTCATTCAAAATGCCATGCTCGGAAATCTTGTGATGGCGAAAGGCCCTGACAACAACATAACAAGCGATGATACCTACAATCGACTCAATCAACAGCAGGGCTCCGTATCGATCAAAAATCAAATCAATAAAACCACCAAAAAGCTGGAGCAGGTTGAGCTGAATGAATCGGCAACCGGCAACTCGTTAAAAATAGACTATGCAGATTTTCAACCGGTGGGCGATAAACTGTTTCCTTACAAAAGTGTAATCGATATTTTGTATAAAAGTGTGAAGGGGCTGGTCAACAATACCATTGTGATTGAATACACCAAAGCCGAGGTGGGCGATAAACAACTGAGATTCCCATTTAAGATACCGCATCGCTATGACCGCAGGTAAGCTTCTCGTATTGCTGAGCGTTACCTTCATTTCGTTTTCGTGTTGGTCGCAAAAATCTAAATCGCAACTCCAGCGCGAAAAGCAGCAGAATCTTGAAAAGATTAAGGAGACAGAAAAAATCCTGACGGAAACTGCCACTGAAAAGAAGAATTCCATTGGCGAGCTACGCGCATTGAATAAGCGCATCGAACAGCAAGAGACGTTGATGAGCGGTATTTCTGCAGAAATAGGCCTGCTTGATCTGGACATTGAGGAAAATAATCAGATCATCCATTCCCTTGAACGAGACATGGAAAAACTCAAAGAGGAGTATGCTGCGATGGTGTTCTCTGCACAGAAAGCAAGTGGGAAGATTGATAAGTTGACATTTTTATTTTCTGCTTCTTCATTTGATCAACTAATCATGCGGCTAAAATATATGGAGCAATATGGAAGAGCGCGAAAGGAGCAAGGTGAAGCCATCGCACGGGTGCAGGTTGTACTTGCTGAACAGGTCCGCGAAAGCGAAAGAATAAGATCTGAAAAGCAAGCACTGCTCAATGAAGAAAAACAGGAAAGCGACCAATTGTCGGGCTTGAAAAAGAAAAAGAATACGCTGGTAAAATCACTCGAAAAAGAAGAAAAACGCTTGAGGCGGGAGCTCGCTGAAACCAAGAGAGCAGTGGCCGAACTGGATAATATGATTGCCAAATTGATCAAAGAAGAAATGGAGCGTGCCGCAGCTGAGGCCAGGCGTTTACGCGAATTGAAAGCTAAGGCCAACAAAAAGGCTGAAGAAGTAAAAGAAGAGGAGGATGCTGTTGCCAATATCGCATTGTCGGCAAGTTTCGAAGAGAACAGGAAGAAATTTCCGTGGCCTACCAGTGGCTTTGTGTCGCAGCGGTTCGGCAAACAAATGCACCCCGTTTTAAAAGGTATTGAAATCCAGAACAACGGTATCAACATCCAAACCAAACAAAGCGAAACTGTGAAGACGATTTTCTCCGGAGAGGTGAAAAGCGTATCATTTTTTGCCGGTATTGGCACTGCGGTGATTGTTGGCCATGGCGAATTTTTTACAGTATATGCCGGCCTAAAAGACATTACAGTGAAAATAGGACAAAAGGTGAGCACAAACACTGAGATTGGAAAAGTAATTGCTACCGGTGAGGGCATTTCAGAGTTACGGTTTCAGATTTTCAAAAATACCACCCCACTCGATCCGCAATTGTGGCTAAAAAATTAACATGCGGCAATTGCTATTCTTTGTCATTGTGAATACGGAAAAATTAAAGAGGCTGCCCTTTTGAGACAGCCTCTCTCCCCAAAACATCCCGCGCGATTGCGGGATGAACCCCACAGAAAATCAATATCGGCAAAACCGCAAAAATCCATCGATCATAACCCGATCATCACGCTCAACCTATAATTTCGGCATTAGCAGCATTTACAAATTCAAACTCTACTTCATTTTTAAGGTCAACGTAAATGACCGAGTCTTGGCTCACTTTTCCTGACAAAATCTGTTTAGATAGCTCGTTCAAAATCTCTCGTTGCATCACGCGCTTCAATGGTCGAGCACCAAATTGCGGGTCAAACCCTAACTTGGCCAGTCTATCCAGTGCATCCTGAGAAATCTCAAGCTTGACACCGCTTTCCAATAAACGATGTTGAATACCCTTAAATTGTATTTCCGTAATCTTTCGAACATCGGCTTTGCTTAGCGGGCGGAACATGATGATTTCATCAATACGATTAATGAACTCGGGCCGCACTGATTTCTTCAAAATATCCAGCACTTGTTCTTTGGTTGTCTCCAGCACCTCAAAGTAATTGGCATCGGTGATGCGCTCGAAATTCTCTTGAATAACAGAAGAGCCGATGTTGGTGGTCATTATAATGATCGTATTTTTGAAATTTGCCACGCGGCCTTTGTTATCCGTCAATCGACCGTCATCCAATACTTGCAACAAGATGTTGAATACATCCGGGTGTGCCTTTTCGATTTCGTCCAATAAAACTACCGAGTAGGGTTTTCTTCTGACTGCTTCTGTCAATTGCCCGCCTTCGTCATAACCGACATACCCGGGTGGGGCTCCAATCAATCTGCTTACGCTGTGGCGCTCCTGGTATTCACTCATGTCAATGCGCACCATGGCATTATCATCATTGAATAAGTACTCGGCCAATGCTTTTGACAATTCCGTTTTTCCTACACCTGTTGTTCCCATAAATATGAAGGAGCCAACAGGCCTCTTGGGGTCTTGTAACCCGGCCCTGCTTCTGCGCACAGCATCGCTCAACGCACGGATAGCCTCCTCTTGGCCGGCTACGCGTTTGCCCAACTCCTTCTCAAGTGTCAGCAGCTTTTCGCGCTCACTTTGCAGCATTTTTGAAACCGGTATCCCGGTCCACTTCGCCACTACTTCGGCAATGTCTTCGCTGTCCACCTCCTCTTTCAGCAGCGAGGCTTCTTGTTGCATTTCCTTGATCTTTAGTTCCAATGCCTTGATGCGCTTCTCAGCCTCTGTCATCTTTCCGTATCGAATTTCAGCCACCCTGCCATAGTCACCCGCTTTTTCAGCTTGTTCGGCTTCAAATCTCAACTTTTCCATAGCCTCTTTTTCAAAGCGAATTCCTTGCACCACTTCCTTCTCGCTCTCCCATTTTGCCTTTAGTGAATTGCGGGCCTCTGAGAGTTCGGCAATATCTTTACTCAAAACGGCTTCTTTGTCTTTATCCTTTTCCCTGCGGATTGCCTCTCGCTCTATTTCCAGTTGCATGATCTTGCGGTTGAGTTCGTCCAGCTCTTCGGGTAAAGAATCCATTTCCAGTCTGAGTTTTGAGGCAGCTTCATCCATCAAATCAATGGCTTTGTCTGGAAGAAACCGATCGGAAATATATCGGCTTGATAGCTCGACAGACGAAATCACCGCATCGTCTTTGATGCGTACACCATGGTGCAATTCGTATTTGTCTTTGATTCCGCGCAGTATTGAGATAGAATCCTCCACTGATGGCTCATCAACCATTACCGCCTGAAATCTGCGCTCAAGAGCCTTATCTTTCTCAATGTACTTTTGATACTCTTTGAGTGTTGTTGCTCCGATTGCGTGCAGCTCACCACGCGCCAGCGCGGGCTTTAGCAAATTGGCTGCATCCATTGCGCCTTCGCCTCCTCCGCCTGCCCCAATCAATGTGTGTATTTCATCGATGAATAGGATGATCTCTCCGTTCGAGTCAGTGACTTCTTTGATCACCGATTTCAGCCTCTCTTCAAATTCACCTTTATACTTGGCACCCGCTACCAGCAAGCCCATGTCCAGCGAAATCAAGATCTTGCTTTTCAAGTTTTCAGGCACATCTCCATTTACAATACGCTGCGCCATCCCTTCCACAATCGCAGTTTTGCCCACACCCGGTTCGCCTAATAGTATCGGGTTGTTTTTGGTTCTGCGCGAAAGGATTTGCAGTACCCGCCTGATCTCTTCATCACGGCCAATGACGGGATCAATTTTTCCTTGCTTGGCCAGATCATTCAGATTTTTGGAATAACGCTCCAATGATTTGTATTTAGCCTCTGCATTTTGATCCTTTACAGTGCTGCCCCCGCGTAATTCTTTAATTGCCTTCACCAACGCACTCCGGTCGAAGCCGGCATCTTTCATCAAAGTACCCACTTTGTCTTTTGTTGCCAATAGCGCCAGTAACAGATGCTCAATGGCAACAAACTCATCTTTGAATTCGCGCAACTCTTTTTCTGCCTGCTGCAACAACCCGTTGGTGGTTTGAGAAAGATATGCCTGTTGACCTGTTACCTTGGGGTAGGAATTTACAATTTCCTCCAACCGACTTTCCAGAACGTTGATGTTAATTCCCAACTTCTTAAAAAGGTAGGATGAAACGTTCTCATCTGTTTCCAAAATAGCCTTTAACAAGTGCCCGGGCTCAATTGCCTGCTGTTGATTGCCAGAAGCAATCTCAGCCGATTTTTGCAACGCCTCTTGAGACTTTATGGTGAATTTATCAAAGTTCATGGTTCATTATTTTTCTTGAACATCACAAATTAACAACCAGCAAAATTTCGTTGAGGATTTCAGAAAAATTGGCATTAAATTGAGGGGCAATCAGGAAGATTGCGCCAATTTGACGTCTTGCTATGACAAAAAAATCATCTGGTAAAACACCCATTCGCACAAAGCACGTGCTTGTGGAAGTCGCTTGGGAAGTCTGCAATCAGGTAGGCGGCATTTACACGGTTATTCGCTCCAAGGCGCCTGCCATCGTAGAAAATCATTTGGGTCATTACTGCATGGTGGGCCCTTATCTCAACAAAAGCATTCAGGCCGAACTGGAACCAATCGATGATGCTGCCGATGTATTTGGTATAGCTGCTGCCAACTTACGTAAAAAAGGATATGACGTGGTGTATGCAGTATGGTTGATTACGGGCAAGCCACGGGTTGTATTGCTAAATCCCAATGCAATTGAAGACAAAGCCCTTAACGTGATCAAGTATTTACTTTGGAAAAATCATCAAATAGCGATAGCCGATAGCAACAAGTTGGTAGACCAAGTTGTGGGCTTTGCCTACCTCACCAAGTTGTTTTTTGACGAGTTGGCAAAATTGGTAAAAGACGAACAAATCATCGGACACTTTCATGAGTGGATGGGTGCCTTACCCATTTTGGATATCAAGCGGGAAGGGCAAAACATCAAAACCATTTTCACCACACACGCCACACAACTCGGCAGGCATTTGGCGATTAATTCGCCCTTGTTTTATGCACATCTGCCATTTTTTAAGTGGGAAGATGAGGCGGGGAAATTCGGTGTGGCTACAGAAGCAGCCATCGAATATGGTTGTGCACAAAGCTGCGATGTAATGACTACCGTAAGTGACGTTACAGCAAGAGAATGCAAGCATTTGCTTAGGCGAAAGCCTGATGTGATACTGCCCAATGGCTTAAATATTCAGCGTTTTGAAGCATTGCACGAATTCCAAAACCTGCACGCACGGCACAAAGAACAGATCCATCAGTTTGTGATGGGCCACTTCTTTCATTCGTATTCTTTCAATCTTGATAAGACGATTTACTTCTTCACCTCCGGCCGATATGAATTCAAGAATAAGGGTTTTGACTTAACATTGGAGGCTTTGGTGCATTTGAACGACCAATTGAAACGCGAGCGATCTGAATACACGGTCATGATGTTTTTTGTGACCAAGCGCGAATACTACAGCATCAAGCCTGAGGTCTTGCAGTCGCGGGCGGTGATGGAGGAAATCAGACAAACCTGTGAGGCCATTGAACGCCAACTTGGGAAGCGGCTGTTTTTTGAAAGTACCATGAGGCAGGACGACCATCGTCTGCCCAATCTCAACGAATTTGTGGATGAGTACTGGAAACTTCGGTATCGAAGAACACTGCAGTCATGGAAAGGTGGCAACAAACTGCCGCTGCCTGTCACGCACAAATTAGTGAACGAAGAGCAAGATGAGATCATTCAGTTTCTCGTGCGCAGAAATTTATTGAACCGACCTGAAGATAAAGTAAAGGTGGTGTACCACCCCGACTTTATCAATGCCACCAACCCGCTTTTTGGGATGGATTATAGTCAATTTGTTCGCGGGTGTCACTTGGGTATTTTCCCAAGTTACTACGAACCTTGGGGCTACACACCTTTAGAGTGCATGGCAAGTGGCGTACCCGCTGTGACAAGCGACCTAAGTGGTTTTGGCGATTACTTGCTGCGCAACATGCCTGACCATGAAAAGGGCGGTATGTTTGTTGTAGAGCGTGGTAAGCGAACCTTCGACTGGAGCGCCAAACAGTTGGCTGCATTTCTGCACAAGTTTCTCATGCAAGAAAGACGTGAGCGCATCCAGCAACGAAACAAAGTCGAGAACTATTCTGCTGCTTTTGATTGGGAGACACTGATCAAGTACTATGAAGAAGCGTACCATCTGGCATTGACTGGCACCACAGCAGCTAAAGCTTAAGACAAAGGTCCTTCAAGCTGCTATCCGGCTTTCGCCATCTCCCAGCCAATAATGCTCTTCTTTCTAGATGATTGCCACCTATAATCACCCAGTACCCCATCTTTTCGAATAACACGATGGCACGGAATCAAATAAGCCACGTGGTTTGCTCCTACCGCTGAGCCCACTGCCTGCATGGCCTTCGGGTTGTTAATTTGCTCAGCAATATCCTGGTACGTTGTTACAGTGCCCAACGGCAATTTTAGCAACGCCTGCCAAACCTTCACCTGAAAATTGGTTCCTTTCACCAACAAATGTAGCTTTTGATTTTTCTCGGGATGCGAAGAAAATATTTTTTGAATGAACGAAAACGTCAATACCTGATTTTGATGAAAGATTGAATTGTGCCAATGTTGTTTCATTTGATCGACTTCCACGCTTGGTTCGTCACCAATTGGCACAAACGACAACCAACAGATGCCACGCTCGGTAACGCCAATCACAGCATTACCAAACGGAGTCTCGTGCAAACCATATTCTATGCGCAAACCGCCACCGCTCTCTTTGTACTCTTGGGGCGTTACAGCTTCCAAAGTTGTGAACAAATCATACACCCTCGATTGGCTTGAAAGCCCTGCTGCTTCGGCTGCCTGAACCAAGTTTCTTGACTCATACAATTTTTCCTTTAGATAACCCACCGTGAGGAATTGCAAAAATCGCTTGGGACTAATGCCGGCCCACTCCGTAAACAATCGTTGAAAATGAAATGGCGAAAGGTGTACTTTCTCGGCCACCGCATCCAAATCAGGCTGCAACTTAAAATTCTCTTCTAAGTAGCCAATAGCTTTCGCAATACGCTCGTAGTTTAAATCAGTGCTCATCGTTTCCATGCAAATGTAAATTTTTGTGTTGTAATGATGAGTCAAAGGTTCTACCATTAATACAAGTTTTCAACCTGTTTCTTGCGGATTAGAAAAATTGATGCGCGAAATGTAATACCCGCCAGCATTTCGTGCTACCTCAAAACACAACTGTTTGTCAAAAGCGATGCGCAACAGTTAATTTGTTTTTGATATCTTCATGCAATAATCTGATTTGTATGCGCTACATTATTTGCTTGCTGTTGTTGACAAATACACTCTTCGCCCAAAATTTTGATACAGTAAAAATCCGTCCACAACGCGTTACTGACAACATCTACATGCTTACCGGTTCGGGAGGTAACATTGGCCTGCTGTTGGGAAGTGATGGTGTGTTGATGATTGACGATCAATATGCCCCGCTCTCGCAAAAAATATCTGATGCCATCAAATCGCTTGCTAAAAACAATTTGCGATTTGTAGTGAATACCCATGTGCATGGAGACCACTCTGGCGGGAACGAAAACTTCAAGAAGCAGGGCGCAACACTGGTGGCACATGAGCAGGTACGCGTGCGCATGATGACCGAGCAATTCAACAAGAGATTTAACAGAACCACACCCCCACGCGACAAGGATGCTTGGCCACAAATCACCTTTAACACAAATATGAATTTTCATGTTAATGGTGAAGATGTGGACTTGATCCATTTAGGTAAAGGCCACACCGATGGCGATTTGATTGTTCATTTCAAAAAAGCAAATGTATTCCATGCTGGCGATGCATTTGTGCGATATGGTTATCCCTTTATCGACCTCAGCAGTGGAGGCACTGTCAATGGCTTTATCAAAACACTTGATAAGTTTTTGTTATTACTCGATGAAAATTCCAAAGTCATTCCGGGCCACGGAGCGCTTGCCACAAAAGCAGATGTAAAATTACTACGCGATCAGCTGGCGGATATACGCGATCAAGTAGCAGCTGCAATTAAAAAAGGTACCAAAATGGAAGACATCGCTGGCCTCGGTATCACTGATAAATATGATGAAAAAATGGGCAAAGGCTTTTTGAAAGGCACGGACTTTGTGATGATGATAGCTGAGAGTTTAAGCGCTAAGTAAATTTATCAAAAAGCCATTTTTCGTATTGCAATTTTAAGCAATGCCCACACGGTCGATAACCTAGCTTGACTGCATCGTATTCGGATTCAAAGAAAACGCGATTTTCCATTTTCATCCGTTTGCCGGATTTGCACGTAAGGGTGCCGTAGATTTTCAGTTTCTTATTTCCCGCCAGAGTAATCGATTTACTTTTGAGCTTTGCCAACAATTCTTTCTTGCTGATACTACTGTGGTAGGTTATCATCTAATTATCTAATTGCCGATTCATCGAATTAGTTCGCATCATGAAATATAACCCCCATGGCATACCGCGTACCCGATGTCAAGGGGCTAACCCCGTGTTTCATCTTCGCTTTGTAATAACCGCGGGTGCCTTGCACAGGCCTAAAGTTTGTCGTGAAAATCAACGCATCTCCCCTTTGCAAGTTTATCACCTGCGCCTTGGATTGCGCTCTTGGCAATTGCTCCATCATCACCAATTCGCCACCCGCAAAATCTCTTTGAGGCTGACTCAATAAAAATACAACTTGAAAGGGAAAATAAACTTCGCCATACAGATCTTGATGCAAGGTATTGTATCCTCCTGTTTCATACCGCAAGATCAGTGGAGTAGGCCGCGCTTGATTTACCCTATGACAAAGTTCAATCAATTGGCTGTGCTCGGCCGGATATGTTAATTCAATACCTAACCGTTGCATCCATGTATTGGCAATCGGTGCCAAGTACTTGTACATTTCGGTTCGTAATCTCGCAACCATAACCGGTAGCGGGTAGCTGAAATATTTGTACTCACCCTTGCCAAAACGATACCGTTGCATATCAATCGTATTTCGATACAGCTTTGAGTCAGAATAATCAGCAATGAGCGCGTTGCATTCCTCCACAGACAAAAGGTTATTGATTATGGCAAAACCGGATGCATTTAGACAATCTAAGATTTCTGCCCATGCGAGCGATTCAATATTTTGCATGTACAAATTTCTTTAGATTCCAGTCTGTGTTTCAACCCGTTTCTTGCTTTTATGAGCGAAGCCGTTGCGATTATCGGGTATTTCAATAACCTTTCGCCATGAAATCGTTCTATATTTCTACTCCCGCTGAGTTCGACTTTTCGCTTTCTTTGGATTTTTTGAAACGCTCTCCAAAAGAAAAGTTGCACACCATTGATGGTGTTTCGGTTATCAAGGCAATTCCTTTGGGCGAATCTGCCGTTTTGGTTTGCGTAAAGGCATCAGGCAAAAGACTCTTCATTCAATCGCTTAACCGAGAGCTGATTGCAACAGAACAATCGCAAGTAAAAAAATTTGTTAGCGAGTGGCTCGATCTGGAAACCAATCTGAAACCGTTTTATAACCTGGCCAAAAAAGATAAATTACTGAGCGGCCTCGTTCAGCGCTTTCGCGGCTACCGCATCGTTGGCCAACCCGACTTATACGAATCTTTGATTTGGGCCGTGCTGGGCCAGCAGATCAACTTGGGATTCGCGTACACACTAAAGCAACGGTTTGTGGAGAAGTACGGCAATTCGGTTGAATGGAATGGCCAACGGTTTTATCTTTTTCCAAGCTATCAAACCATTGCCAAAGTTTCGCCCAAGGAGTTACTACCATTGCAATTCTCAAAACAAAAAGCAAATTACACAGTGGGCATTTCTCAAGCATTTGCAGAAGGCAAAATCTCTAAACAGCTTTTGGCAGGGCTGCCGCTGACACAAGCAAAAGAACTACTGATTCAAACCAAGGGCATTGGCAACTGGACCGCCAATTACGCATTGATGAAAACATTTCGTTACCCTGATGCATTTCCTTTGGAAGATGCTGGCGTTCACAATGCCATCAAAAACCTGAAACGCATGAAAACAAAGCCCACACTGGCGCAGGTTAAAAACCTATTCAAGAAGTACAAGGGGTGGGAAGCGTATGCCACGCTTTATTTGTGGAAAAGTCTTTGACCAGCAAGAACAGCATTTGGGTCTCATCAATTAACAATCACTACGAGCTCTTCAGCTCGATCCTAAAAGTAGTGCCTTGATTTTCTTCAGATGATTTTATGAAGATGCGCCCTTCGTGGTATATCTCGATGATACGCTTTGCTAACGTGAGGCCAAGTCCCCAGCCGCGCTTTTTAGTGGTGAAGCCCGGGCGAAACACACTGCCAATCATCTTTTTGGGTATCCCCTTGCCCGTGTCAGACAAATCGATAAAAACCTTGCCGTCACTTCCACGCAAAATTTTGATCGCGATAGTACCTGCGTTGCCCATTGCATCTACGGCATTTTTACATAGGTTCTCCACCACCCACTCAAACAATGGTGCATGAATTTTTGCTTTGATCGTTTCGGAGAGGGTGTAAACCTCAATCTTTACCTTCGATGATACACGCGGTTGTAAGTACGATACCACGTTGTTGATCAACTGATAAACATTCTCGTCTTTCAAAATCGGTATAGAACCAATACTGGAGAAGCGTTCCGTCACCATCCTCAATTTTTGGATGTCTTTGTCCAATTCATCCACCACCCCTTTCTTTTTTAGTTCAGGGTCATCTCGCAGCACTTCAATCCATGCCATGAGCGATGAAAGAGGTGTACCTAATTGATGTGCAGTTTCTTTCGCCAACCCCACCCACACTCGATTTTGTTCTGATGTACGCGAATAATTGAACGCCAGGTATGAAATAAATCCAAAAATTGCGAGGATGGCGATTTCAATGTAAGGGTATGCGATCAACTCCGACAATAGAAAAGAATTGCGGTAGTATACCCTCTGCGTGTACAAAACCTTTTGAGTGCCGGGATCTTTTGCCAATACTTCAATGGGTGGGTACGTCTTGATCATATCAGAGAGTTCATCGGCCAAGACCATTTGTTTACGCCTCTCAGACCAGGCAGAATCGACATCAATATTGCGGTAAGAAATGATATTGTTCTTTTCGTCTGTTAATATGGTTGGAATCGAGTTGTTCTTGTTGATAATCTCTTCGGTGATAAACAGAATATTGTTCTCGGTATCGTTAATAGTATACTCCAGCGCACGTGCAAACAACTTTACCTGATTGCGCTCCCTTTCCTTCAATTGGTTTACCAGCACATTGGTAAAAAAGATAGTGCCAATGCTAATAAGCATCGAAACTGCCAATATGATCCACTTTAGATTGGCATTGTCTCGGTAAAATTCTGCTGATGCAGGCGAGCTAGGATTAGACATTGAACCAAATTTAGCGAAATAAAAAAATCCAAGGTGTTTGCCTTGGATTTTTACAAGTATCTCATGCCTTCGCTATTCCCTCATCATAAACCATTTGGCAAGCACCTTCCAACTCACTTTGGTACCCGTCATCAAAATACCCACGCGGTAAATGCGGCCGGCAATCCAAGTGGTGAAGATGAAGCCACCCACGAGGAGAACCATGGAAAGAATCAGCTGCTCTATGGGCACGTCAAATGCTATTCTACCCACCATTGCTACCGGTGAGGTAAAAGGAATGATCGACAGCCAAAAGCTTACAGGGCCATGTGGGTCGCGTAAGATGAACATGAATAACCCAAGATAGCTAATCAGCAACGGCAGCGTAATTGGAAATTGGAATTGCTGAGATTCCTGAATGGATTCGACAGCCGATCCAACAGCTGCAAACAAAGCGCCATATAACAAATAGCCGCCTAAAAAATAAAAAGTGAATACGATCGCAATCTTTCCAAAGGGAATCTGACTTGCATTCTTGAACAATTCAACAAGTTCGGAATCTTGGCTCTCTTGTATCGCTTCCGCCACTTCCTCATCGCCCAGATTTTTGGTCACTTCTTCCATGGCTTGTTTCTGCGGTATCTCCACTCCAAAATATCCGAGAACTCCGGTTGAAAGCACCGATATCAAAATAATCCAAATTAGAAACTGAAGCAGCCCAACGGACGCAATTCCAACAATCTTTCCGAGCATTAATTGGAAAGGCTTGACGGATGATACAATCACCTCTACAATTTTGGATGTCTTCTCATCAATCACCCCCTGCATAATTTGAATGCCGTAAACCAAAACAAACATGTAAATCAAGATGCCAAGTAAAAAACCAAGCCCGTACAACAAACCTGAATTTGACGACTTCTCCTCGCCAGTTTCAGAGATGTTGATTTGTTTCAATGATATCTTTGTTTTTAGGCTTTTGAGCGTCTCTTGATCAATCTTGTATGCCTCCAACTTCAAGTCACGAATGCGGTCCTGCAGTATTGACTCTAAGCCGTTAACTTTTTCAATGCTGGGGTTCTCCTTCGTGTAAATCACCATACCGGTGGGGTTGTTCAAATCGAACACGGGGATATAGAGCAATGCGAAATCCTTTGTTTCACTGTATGCCTTTTTTGCCTGCTCCAGCGGAATCTGCAATTTCGTGAAGTTGTATTTGCGGGTATTCTCGAAAACGAATCTTCCGCTCTCATCCACTACTTGCACATTTTCCGCTTTGGCAGATTCCGCCTCCTTTTTCATGATGTAAACCAAAACACCGATGATTGCCGGGAAAATCAACGGCACTAAAACAGTCGTAATCAAAAACGATTTCTTTTGTACGCGGTTCAAAAACTCGCGCTGGATAATTAACCAAACTTTGTTCATAGGTAGAAAATTGGGTGGGTGGTTAAACTTCTTGTAAGTGTTTTTTCAAGGCCTCATCGCCTTCGCCTTTTACCAAGCCAATGAAAATATCAGCCATGGTGGGAAGTTTTTCCTGGAAACTATACACTTCTGTGATGTCGATCAGATCGCGAATAACCTGATTTCCATGGATGCCCTCTATCGCTTGCAGCGTGGTAGTGTACAAATCGCCTTCAATTTTATGCTGTTGCTTAACGGTGTATTTACCGGCCGGCAGTGTAAACCCGTTTCCGCGGTGCTCCACCACAAATGTATTGCTGCGAAACTGTTCCTTCACCTGCTTCTTCGGCCCCTCCAAAATTTTCTTTGATTTGTTGATCAGGGCAATGTGGTCGCAAAGCGACTCAACTGTTTCCATGCGGTGCGTAGAAAAAATGATGGTACTGCCATTGTCTTTCAACTCCAGAATCTTTTCAGTAATTAGTTGGGCATTTACCGGATCAAATCCAGAAAATGGCTCATCGAGAATAATCAAT
>DHLV01000222.1 GCA_002405445.1 Flammeovirgaceae bacterium UBA4659
AAAATTTTCATGAATGCATTCCAGGCTGACGATTTTGTCTCCAATTTTTCCAGTGTCGACTTAGGCAATGAGGATGGAGTACAAGCATTTGGACTGGTTGGCAGCGTTTCGCAGATAGAAGGGCCGTTTACTCCTCAATTTTTATACGTTGCAGTTGTTAAGGGTAAATATGTATATATGGCCGAGTTAGAACTTTCGCAGCCTATTGAAGAAATCCCAAAATGTCGATTGATTTGGGATAATGCTGAAAAAGAGGGGACAACAAATATGACTGTGATGGAGAAGGTTTTTTCGCAGTATTGTGAATGCTATCGGAGTGAATTAAAGAATACGCCACAATTTGAAAGCTTGAAACAGCAAATGCAATCCATTCGGGCGTATTTGGTTGGTGGCAATTCAAAATAGTTTAAAATTTCAGTATTCTTAACTTCGTTCTGCCTTTGATTTTTATCCTGTGCGGGAAAACAACGCGAGCTAAAGCACCAACACCTAAAAGTACTCCACCCACCACCACGGTTTCGTTCTTTAATTTCCCGGTGTTAGCCACATCGGCAAAAATATAGATACTGCCGCACAGCAGCGATAATTGCGAGATTTTGAACTGTAGCCACCATTTTGTTTTGTCATCAATGTAAAGAGCAGATATGTCTTTCAAACCGACCTCGAAGCCTGGAAATACGATGGTACTATCGCGCAAATCAAGTATTTCCGCAGCTACTTTATGCCTTGAACCTTTCTTGAAGAAAGCGATTTTGTCACCCACCTTGTAATATGCACTTTTGCGATTGCCTTTGTCTAGCATCAACAACTTATGCTGAGATCGAACGATGGAACAGCACATCAATAGAGCAATGAAAAAGTGATACCTCATGGATTGGAGGTAAGATGTTATTTGCCAATAAATAGTTGATTGTTACTTTAGAACGAATTGAATATTTCGTTTTAACCCCGCCAACTTGGTACGCTTTACAGCAGATCTTTTAAACAGTTTTTCAAATACCTCTTCCGTGATTTCTTGCCAATCGGCTGTGGTCATTTTTTCTAAATCAGGGTGGTGTTCAAATTTCTTTTCATGGTGCGGTCTCGAGAAACGATTCCATGGGCACACATCTTGACAAATGTCGCAGCCGAAAACCCAATTTTCAAATTTGCCTTTTACTTCAGTGGGGATTTCGTCTTTTAATTCGATGGTGAAGTAAGAAATGCATTTGCTACCATCTACCAAATAGGGTTGAGGAATGGCATCGGTCGGGCAGGCGTCCATGCAGGCGGTGCAGGTACCACAGTAATCTTTTATTGGACCATCGGGTTCCAATTCTAAATCTAGAATCAATTCAGCTAAAAAAAAGAAACTGCCCATTTTGCGATTGAGCAGTAAACTATTTTTGCCAATCCAACCAACCCCCGACTTAGCTGCCCACGCGCGTTCGTGCACGGGGGCAGAGTCTACAAATGCGCGACCGTTGACTTCGCCAATTTCTGATTGGATGGTAAAAATGAACTCTTTGAGCTTGTCTTTGACTACGTGGTGGTAGTCTTCACCGTATGCGTACTTGGCAATTTTTAGGTCGCTATCTAGTGCCAAGTCTTTTTTGGGGAAGTAGTTGTAACCCAAACTCATTATTGACTTTGCGCCCGGCACCAGTAAACGAGGGTCCAGGCGTTTGTCGAAATGATTTTCCAGGTAGTTCATTTTACCTTGGTAGCCTCGCTTGAGCCATTCTTCTAATTTGGGCGCTTCTTCTGATAAGAATTCCGGTTTGGAGATGCCGCAAAAACTGAAACCGAGTTGAGTGGCGATTGATTTTATGAGATGTGTGTTGCTTTGGGTATTACGTTCGACACCCCCCTGGCCCCCCTTGGAGGGGGGAAACTTCACTTCCCCCCTTGAAGGGGGAGCAAGGGGGGTGTCGCTGCTATTTGATTTTATCCATGCTTGGATTTCGCCCAGCACCCAACCCATTTTTTGTTTTACATCTAGGTCATCAAATCGCAGAAAGCGAATCCCTAACGACTCTAACTTTTGTTGCCGAAATGAATCACACTTTTCTTTTCCGTCATGGCTGCAGCCATCAATTTCAATCGCCAGCATTAATTCGTAGCAAAAAAAATCAACGATAAAGTTATCGATTGGCTTTTGTCTGTGGAAATCATAGCCGAGCATTTTGTCGCCTTTGAGTTCCTGCCAAAGAAGTACTGCAGATAACGTGCTGTTATTGCGCAGCTCGCGAGCACGGGTTGTTCGCTTTGGATTGTAATGAATCCTTTTTTTCATCAATCAAATAGGCCGGGGCCTTTAGCCGAAGGGGGTAGCGCAATTTTTAGGTGCGTGTACGCCAATTCGGTGGCTTCTCTTCCTCGCGAGGTGCGTTTGATGTATCCCTCTTGAATCAAAAAAGGCTCATACACTTCTTCAATTGTTTCCGCTTCTTCGCCTACTGCGGTGGCGATTGTGGTTAAGCCCACAGGGCCGCCTTTAAATTTTTCGATGATGGTGGTGAGTATGCGGTTATCCATATCGTCTAAACCATGTTCGTCTACATCCAGTGCATTAAGCGCCATTTGTGCAATGGATTTTGTGATGGTGCCATCTCCTTTTATTTGAGCAAAGTCGCGGGTGCGCTTGAGTAGATTATTAGCAATACGTGGCGTGCCGCGACTTCTGCGTGCTATTTCAAATGCAGCGTTTTCATCGATTGGTGTAGACAGGATGGAAGCTGAACGTTTTATGATCGTAGAGAGCAGGGCTGAGTCATAGTATTCCAATCTGGCGTTGATGCCGAAACGGGCGCGCAGCGGAGAGGTGAGCAATCCGGCACGCGTGGTGGCACCAATCAGCGTAAATGGGTTGAGGCTGATCTGCACAGATCGGGCATTGGGCCCGGAGTCCAGCATGATATCAATGCGGAAATCTTCCATGGCAGAATACAGGTATTCTTCCACAATTGGGTTGAGCCGATGGATTTCATCAATGAACAAGACATCATTCGTTTCCAGGTTGGTGAGCAGGCCGGCCAAGTCGCTGGGCTTGTCAAGCACGGGGCCAGAAGTAATCTTGATCTGCGAACCCAACTCGTTGGCGATGATAAATGACAAAGTGGTTTTGCCCAGGCCGGGCGGGCCGTGCAATAATACATGGTCAAGCGATTCGTTGCGCTGCTTGGCGGCCTGTACAAAAATTTTGATGTTGTCGACTACTTTCTTTTGCCCGCTGAAATCTTCGAACGCCAATGGTCGCAACGCCTTGTCGAGGTCGCGCTCGCCAGCATCCAATCCTTCCTTGTCTCCTTGTAGGTATTCTTCACGCATGTCTCAAAATTCTTGATTTATCGGGCAACATTCAAGAATGCGAGCATAATCTTCTGTTATTTTTGCGCTTTAACTGCTTGTGATGGACAATCGAAAGAAGAATGCGATTTACTCTTTGGTGCTGATCATCGTGTTTATGGCGGTTTGGTGGTGGCGAAATTCCAACAAACCACCCATGCCCGTCAAGATTGAGGGCAACACTATGGGCACCAACTATCACATCACCTACTTTGACGAACAAAAAAGGGATTTCAGGCAATCCGTTGATTCGTTGTTGCAACTCGTCAACAAATCGATCAACAACTACGACCCTGAATCGGAAGTATCGAGATTTAACCGCAGCACACGGGGATTTGTATTGCATCTACCCTACCTGCTTCCGCCTTTGCAAAAGGCGATGGAAGTTTCAAACGCTTCGGGCGGTGCATTTGACCCCACCGTAATGCCTTTGGTATTTGCGTGGGGCTTTGGCAAGATGAAGGACAAGCCTATCCCCACTCAACAACGAATTGACTCATTGTTACAATTAGTTGGTAAAGACAAAATACAGTTCAACCAAGATAGCGTTTGGAAATCCGACCCGCGTGTGCAACTTGATTTTGGTGGGATCGGGCAAGGCTACGGTGCCGATGTGGTAACAGCATTTTTGAAAGCAAAGGGAATTAAGAATATGTTGGTAGAGCTAGGGGGAGAAGGGATGGCCTGCGGCATCAACATTAACTCGGGTAAACCGTGGGAATTGGGCATCCTTGACCCAAATTCAACCCGCGACAGTTTATTTTTTAGAGCTTACGTAAAGTTGACAGACAAGTCTTTTACCACTTCTGGGAACTATTTTAACTACCGTGTGATTGATGGCAAGAAATACTCCCATACCATCGACCCCCAAACAGGGCGACAGGCGGAACGTGCGATTTTGAGTTCATCGGTGTTTGCGGCAGATGCCGCCACGGCTGCTGCGTGGGCCACGGCTTTTATGGTGATGGGTCATGAAAAAGCAATTGAGCTTTTAAAGCAACACCCTGAGTTGGACGCGTTTTTTATTTATACCGGTGCGGACGGAAAGATGGAGACGTATGCTACTCCTGGAATGAAGGGATTGATTGAACTAAAAGAGCCTTCAAAGTAATTGTAACAACGTATCTTTGAAAAATGATTAAGCCCATCCTATATCATCAGATTGAAGACAAGAACCGATTAGAGCGGGGGATGTTTAAAGCGTTATCCCCTCAAGAGGCTCTGATTCGAGCTTTAGATATGATAGATTTGATGGTCCAGTTGCGAAGGGCTTCGGGTATAGCAAGAGAAGGGAAAGATGATGTTGATTGGATTGTTCTTCCTTTGAAAAATGATAAGTAACGAAGTACGAGCCACTTTGCAAATTGTTTGCCGGGCTTTGAATAAATATGAAGTCGATTGTATGTTGGTGGGCGGAACAGCCGTGGCATTTTATGGATACCAGCGAATTTCAGGCATTTCAGTTTCAGACAATCCAGAGATAAAGATTGACCACGATTTTTGGTATAATCCTACAAATGAAAACTTCATCAATCTTTTAAAGGCACTATCCGATTTACGAGTAGATGTTTCAGATTTGGAGAAAATTGTGTTTGACCCGCAGAAGACGTTCTTAAAAATACCCCACAAGACTTTTCATACTGATTTTCTTCCCCAAATGAAAGGGCTGCTATCTTATCGGGATTGTAAAATGAATTCTGAACGAATATTGTTAGATGGAAATGAACTCTACATTATTTCAAAAGCGGATTTGCTAATCAATAAAAAAGCAGTGAGTAGAGATATTGACAAAAGAGACATCGACTCGCTTCGATGACAAGCCCTAGTACTTAATGTTAGCTCCATTGTTTATTCTTTTTTTTGTGGCCTTACTCTCAGGAGCTGTTGCTTTCTACATTCCTAAAATCAATACCAGCACGTACAAACTTTGGTTGGTTTTTGCAGGCTCGTATTTATTTTCTATAACGATTGTCCATATTTTTCCTGATTTGTTTGCGCACGCAACCCAACCTGCGCTGCTAGGCGTGTGTGTGCTCATTGGTTTTTTTCTTCAACAGGGGCTGGAATTTTTATCGTCTGGCGTAGAGCATGGGCACATTCATGTGCACGAACACCTGCCTGGTCGGCAGACAGGTAAGCACCACCAAGAGTTATCGGCTGTTTGGGTATTGGTAGCGTTGTGCGTGCATGCTTTTTTGGAAGGGGGCATGTTGGCGCATGGCCAATCTGGTCATTACCACCATACCAGCAACACGTTGCTTTGGGGCATTTTGCTGCACAAAGCACCTGAAGCTTTCGCCCTGATGTCGGTTTTGCTTTGCGATGTTAAAAGCAAAGCAAAGGCTGTGTTGATGCTCATGATTTTTGCTGCGGCATCACCGTTGGGTTTGTTTCTGTCAAATTACTTGGTTTTAAATGCGTGGATGTCATCGCAAGCACTGATGATTTTGATTGCAATTGTCACTGGAAACTTCTTACACATCTCCACCACCATCGTTTTTGAGAGCAGTGCCGACCATAAGTTCAACGCAAAGAAAATGGGCATTGCAATAGTAGCAGCCGGTATTGCCGTTGCGACTGAAATGCTTTTCTAGAAACTTTTTTCTTTGACTACCTTTTTGCAGAAGTCTGCAAGAGTTTTTGAATGTCCTCGTCAGGTTCGATGTTGTTCATCTGAACCATTATCTGCGGATACCTTCTGCTGATGTAATTGGAAGGTGGTTGTACGCGATATCGTTTGGGGCTCGGCAGGCACGCGGCAATCATGGCGGCCTCTGCGCGCGTCAATTTGATGGCCTGCTTTTTAAAATAGCTTTTTGCCGCTGCCTCTACGCCAAATATGCCTTTACCCATCTCCGCCACGTTGAGGTACACTTCCAAAATCCTTTCCTTGCCCCAAATCAACTCAATCATAAATGTGAAGTACACTTCCAATCCTTTTCGAACCCAACTTCGCCCTTGCCACAAAAAAACATTTTTCGCAACCTGCTGGCTGATGGTTGAAGCACCCCGAACCCGCTTTCTTTTTTTGTCTTTTTCTTTCAATGCCTTTTTAATGCTCTCTACATCAAATCCGTTATGGTTTGGGAATAGTTGGTCTTCAGAGGCCATCACGGCTAGTTTGATGTTGGGCGACATTTCTGCATACGAAATGTAATCTCGCTTGAGGCCGTTGCCCTCTGCCCAGTTGGTGAGTTGTGTGAGCGTAATGGGCGGATCAATCCATCTGAGCAAGATGATGTAGGCCAGTTGGCCAATAAAAATGACGTAAAACAGTTTCTTGAGTGTTGTAAAAATTGACTGAAGAGATACCGCCATGAGATATTAAAGGTAATCACTTTTTCATAAATTGCTTTCAATTATTTGTCGGCCAAAAAAACTGATGTATGCTCACCAGCTTTAAAAAATACCGCGAAGAGTACGAAAACAGCATCCTCACACCCATCGACTTTTGGAACCACCAGGCACAACATTTTTTGTGGCGCAAAAAATGGGAAAACGTTTTGGAATATGATTTCCACAAGCCCGAAGTGAAGTGGTTCATCGGTGCGAAGTTGAACATCACCGAAAACTGCATCGACAGACACTTGCCTTCGCGGGCGCACCAAACAGCCATCATTTGGGAGTCGAATGACCCGGGTGAGCCTGCTCGCAGAATTACATACCAAGAGTTGGCCCGCGAGGTGAACCGAGTCGCTAACATGTTGAAAGCCCACGGGGTATCCAAAGGCGACCGGGTTTGCATATACATGCCGATGGTACCGGAAACAGCCTTTGCAATGCTGGCTTGTGCCAGAATTGGGGCCGTACATTCCGTTGTTTTTGCGGGTTTCTCTGCAGGCTCGTTATCTGACCGAATCAATGATTGTGGTTGCAAATTGGTACTCACTGCCGATGGTGGCTTGCGCGGTGATAAAAAAATTGACCTCAAGGCCATTGTGGATGAGGCATTGAAAAAATGTGATTCTGTGAAGAACTGCATCGTTCTCAATCGCGCCAGGCTGAATGTGAAGATGCAAGCCGGACGCGACTTTTGGTGGCACGATCAAATCAAACCTGTAAGCGACTTTTGCGTGGCAGAAGAAATGGACTCCGAAGACTTACTTTTTATCCTTTACACGTCTGGGTCTACGGGCAAGCCAAAAGGCATGGTACATACCTGCGGTGGTTACATGGTGTATACCCACTACACTTTCAAAAATGTATTTCAGTACAAAGAAGGACAAATCTATTGGTGCACAGCCGATGTAGGGTGGATCACCGGCCACTCTTACATTGTTTACGGCCCACTCTCCGCAGGCGCTACCACGCTCATGTTTGAAGGGGTGCCTTCCTGGCCCGACATGGGTCGCTTCTGGCATGTAGTGGAAAAGCACAAGGTCAACATTTTTTACACTGCCCCTACTGCCATTCGCTCCTTGGAAAAAGCACCCTTGTCATTTGTGGAAAAATATGATCTCTCTTCGCTGCAGGTGCTGGGTAGCGTAGGCGAACCCATCAATGAGGAGGCGTGGCATTGGTATGATAAGAACATCGGCAAAGGCAAGTGCCCCATTGTTGACACCTGGTGGCAAACAGAAACGGGCGGCATCATGATTTCGCCCTTGGCGGGGATCACCGAACTGAAGCCGGCATTCGCCACGCTGCCATTGCCAGGTGTACAGCCCGCCATCATGGATGAGTCAGGAACAGAACTGGAAGGCACCTTGTGTGAAGGCCGCCTTGCAATCAAGTACCCGTGGCCCTCAATGGCACGAACAATTTATGGTGACCACCAACGATTTAAAGACACATACTTCTCAACATTCCCAGGCAAGTATTTTACGGGCGATGGATGCAAACGGGACGAAGACGGCTACTACCGCATTACAGGCCGAGTAGATGACATTATCATTGTCTCGGGCCACAACCTGGGCACGGCAGAAATTGAGAGCGCCATAGATGAGCATTCAGCGGTATGCGAATCGGCAGTTGTTGGCTTCCCACACGATGTAAAAGGGCAAGGCGTGTATGCTTTTGTGGTAACCTACGATCCGGTGCACGAAGAGGGGCACCTGCGCACTGAGATCAAAGATGTGGTGGCAAAAATAATCGGGCCAATAGCAAAACCAGACAAGGTTCAATTCGTGAGCGGGTTGCCCAAAACACGCAGCGGTAAGATTATGAGGCGCATCTTGCGCAAGATCGCTGAAGGGGATACAAGCAATCTGGGCGATACGACTACATTGCTGGATCCCACAGTGGTGGACGAAATCAAAAGAGGAGTCATATAGTGCATGGGTTTTGTTTACATTTGCCTAATTTTAATACAAAATCGATCGAATGGAAATAAGCGGAAAAGTGATTGGCCTGCTGCCGATGCAAACGGGTCAAGGAAAAAATGGACCTTGGAAAAAACAAGAATTTATTTTGGAAACGCCCGGCCAATACCCAAAGAAAGTTTGCGTATCTCTTTGGGGCGAGAAGGTGGACGAGTTTCGCATCAATGCGGGCGACACCATCACGGCTTCAATCAATGTGGAAAGCCGGGAGTATAATGGCAAATGGTATACTGAGGTGCGTGCCTGGAAAATTTCTAAACAGGGCGGCAGCGTGGCGGCACCCCCGCCTGGTGACGAGCCATTTGTAGCTGACCCGGGTGCTACCGATGACTTGCCGTTCTAGCGGTATCACAATACATCATTTGCTGAAAGCAGAAACAGCCAAATGTTTTATTTGGCATAAGTCCTACTGCTTAAAAGAATATACTTTTTGTTTTGCCGGGCAGCCATTCAGGCAAAATATTTATCTTTGCAACCGTTTTCGGAACGCAAAAAACTCAAACTCAACTAAAATTTTTTGTAATGGCTTACATCGAACCTGCTCCGCTTCTCGACAAAGAGAATCCATTTGAAGCGATGATGACTCGTTTCCACACTGCATCGCAGATACTGGGCCTGGAAGAGGAAATATACAACGTATTGAAAGTGCCTGCACGCCAGGTGATCGTGTCGTTACCGATCACAATGGATGATGGCAGCATACGCGTATTTGAGGGTTACCGCGTTATCCATTCAACAATTTTGGGTCCGTCAAAAGGAGGCATTCGTTTCGATCCGCATGTAAATATTGATGAAGTAAAAGCATTGGCAGCCTGGATGACTTGGAAGTGCGCAGTAGTCGATATCCCCTATGGCGGTGCAAAAGGTGGCGTTACCTGCAACCCGCGGGAAATGAGCGCGGGTGAAATCGAGCGATTGATGCGTGCTTATACATTGGCCATGATTGACATCTTCGGGGCCGACAAAGATATTCCCGCGCCTGACATGGGCACCGGGCCACGTGAAATGGCCTGGTTGATGGACGAGTACTCACGCACCCAAGGCATGACCGTCAACGCTGTGGTGACAGGAAAGCCCATCGTACTCGGTGGTTCGTTGGGACGAACAGAGGCTACCGGGCGGGGCGTAATGGTGAGTGCCTTGGCAGCGATGGAGAAATTGAAGATCAACCCGTACAAGGCTACTTGTGCCGTTCAGGGCTTTGGTAACGTTGGCTCATGGGCCGCGCGCCTGTTGGCCGAACGTGGTCTGAAGGTACAAGCCGTCAGTGATTTGGGTGGCGCTTACTACAATGAAAACGGAATTGATATTGAGGCAGCAGTTCGATACCGCGATGCGAACAAAGGCTCACTCGAAGGTTTCAAAGAAGCTCAGCGAATAAGCGGTGGCGATATTTTGACTTTGCCGGTAGACGTGCTGGTGCCGGCCGCAACCGAAGATGTTATTACCGCCAGCAATGCCGGTAAAATTCAGGCGAAGTTGATTGTGGAAGGAGCAAATGGCCCAACCTCATCTAAAGCTGACAGTGTTATTTATGAAAAAGGCATCAGTGTGGTGCCGGACATCTTGGCCAATGCAGGTGGCGTAACTGTTTCTTACTTCGAGTGGGTACAAAATCGCCTCGGTTACAAGTGGACAGCCGACCGCGTCAATCGAAGAAGTGACCGAATCATGAAAGACGCTTTCGACAACGTGTATAAGACAGCGGTCGATTACAAGGTTTCTTTGCGCATAGCTGCCTATATGGTCGCCATAGACAAAGTGGCGAAGACGTATAAATACCGCGGAGGATTTTGATATCTGCACAGTTTGGAAAGCCAAAATTACCCGGCCCAGGTTTTTTTGGTGCCCATTAACCCCAAATAAATTGGCCTTTGTTGTTGGGTTTACTTGGATAATTGGGTTGCATTTGCCGATATTTGCAGTCCCTTTAAAAAAAGGGTTAATTTTCATTTTTATGGCAAGGGTTTGTGAAATTACCGGAAAAAGACCGCGTGTCGGTAACAACGTGTCGCACGCGAACAACAAGACAAAACGGAAGTTTTATCCTAACCTCCAAACGAAGCGCTTTTTTGTGCCGGAGGAAGGCAAGTGGATCACACTAAAGTTGTCAACAAAGGCAATCAAAACAATCAACCTGAAGGGTGTGTCGCAGGTGATTAAGGATGCAAAAGGGAAGGGTCTGTACACCGGTCGTTAATCGATAACATCAAATTTATGGCACGGAGCAAAAATCGAATTCAGGTGATTATGGAGTGTACAGAGCACAAGACATCTGGCATGCCCGGCATGAGCCGCTACATCACCACCAAAAACAGAAAAAACACCACCGAGCGATTAGAGTTGAAGAAATACAACCCGGTGTTGAAAAAATACACGTTACACAAAGAAATTAAATAACCATGGCAAAAAAGGTTGTTGCATCGCTCAAGAAAACAGACGGAAAGAATTACGCAAAGGTGATTCGTGCTGTAAAGTCAGACAAAACAGGAGCTTACATTTTCAAAGAAGAAATTGTATCTGCCGACTTGGTAAAGGAGACATTGGCCAAA
>DHLV01000027.1 GCA_002405445.1 Flammeovirgaceae bacterium UBA4659
CCTCTGCTCCAAATACTTCACAATCATTTTGTTATCAGATAATTTCTTAAAAGCGATTTCCCTGCCTGTTACGAGCAAGTAAAGGTGTTCTTCAGCAACATTAGCGCTGCCTAATAATTGCCTCAAAAAAGGGATAACATATTAATTTAGTGGGAGGTTGAGCAAACCTATGAAAAGATAGCAAGTGATCAGCAGAACGAGACTCAGATACCATTTGTTGCGCCCCTGGCGCGAGTTTTCAATAAATGCGGCCTTCATACAAATAGACTGTTAAATTTCGATTAAGATTTAGTTTCAATGAAGTAACCCTCCTCGGGTTGCCCAATCGCAAATGGCGAACTCAATATGAATGCACTTTCGCGATTTTACATGCTTTCAAAAAAAAGATAAATTGCTCACAGGTAATTTCACTTGTGGTCATTGATGAGCGATTCAAGTTTCTGTTTAAAAGAGGCTGAAATCGGAATTGCGTGTTGTTGGATCATCACCATGTTCCCCTCAATTTTTTTGATATGGCCAATGTTTACGATGAATGATTTGTGCACTCTGATGAATAGCCTCGCAGGTAGCTTATCTTGTAGCTCCGTCAGCTTATCCAACACCATCAGAGGACTCTCTTTCAGTGAATGGATTTTGATGTAGTTTCCGCTTCCCTCGATGTAAAGAATATCGGACAGATAGTACTTGTGGATTTTTTTATCGGCTTTAAAAAAAATAAACGTTGGGTCAGCAACCTGCTTTTCAGCAGGCTGACCCTGTTTGAAATCCGTCTGGTTCTGCATAAGAATTCTATTTACAGATTTCAAAAAACGTTCAAAACTTATGGGTTTCAGCAAATAATCCGTGATCCCATACTCGTAGCTCTCCACACCGAACTCTGAAAACGCGGTTGTTAAAATTATTTTGGGTGGATTTGGCAGGGTCTTCAGCATTTCTAATCCGGAAAGGGAAGGCATTTTAATATCAAGAAAAAGAATGTCAACTTTCTTTTGGCAGAGAATATCTAACGCCTCAAAAGCGTTATTGCAAGTGCCCACCAAATCAAGCGCGTATATTTGCGAGACGTACCTTTCAAGAATCTGTTGAGCTATGGGCTCATCATCTACGATTAAGCAATGAAACTTCATACTTGTAGGTGTAAAGTTGCTTTGAAATACGTGTTCGTTTGTTCGGTTTGCAATTGATGTGTATCGGGGTAAATAAGTTGTAGTCTTTTACGGAGATTTTCCAAACCGGTTCCGCTTCGGGAATGAGTATCCAAACTTTCGCAAACGGAGTTTCTCGCTTCAAAAAAGAGGTCGTTGCCCTGGACAGCGAGTGAAAAATGTGCAAAACACTCATCTGCACCTGTCAATAATCCGTGCTTAAACGCATTTTCCACCAAAGGAATAAACAACAGTGGATGTACGAAAACATCCCGATTCGCGCCTACGGTTTCAAATTTAACATCCGCATTGCTTCTCAAACGAATTTTCTCCAAACCAAGGTAATCTTCTAGGAACTGAATTTCTTTTTTTAAACTTACCCTCTCTGCTTTACTGCTTTCCAACAGGTAACGCATCAAATCAGCGAGTTTCAATGTAGTCTCAGATGCTTTTTGTGTTTCATTATTTGTAATGAGGCCGTATAAATTATTGAGTGTATTAAACAAGAAATGAGGATGTACTTGTGATTTAAGTAACGATAGTTCATCCTTCAATTGCTTGTTTTCAATTTCCTTCAACTTCACGATCTTTTCCAAATACTCGAATAATAATCTACCACCACTTGTAATCAAAAGAAAAAATATCACATTGATAATCAATACTACAAAACGCGACACTGAATTAATATGATCGAATTTCGATACCCAAAGAGTGATGATCCCGGCTGTTACACCAACAACCGCAAAAAAGAGCAGTACAAATTGCATATATCTCTTCCTGAACAAATAGTGCGGTATGAGAAGATAGAGATTGATGTAAGACGCGGCAGCGATAGCTCCAACATAGCCGCCAAAAATGTAATAATCTTCGAAGCCCCAATCATTCAGGTCGTTTTGTAATACAATAACAAGCGATAGAGCTCCCCACATGAGCACGTGGGGAGCAATACGCCAAATTTTTTTAATAAATGACATTCAAACCGGCTAAATATTTAATGCCATAAAAGAAATACATTTTTATTTACGTTCCCGTTTTTCGTTGGTGATTTTTCCGACAACATACTGCATCACAGGATCCTGACTATTTTTTATGTCTTCCGCAGTGGTTTCAACTACAACATCAGGTTTTACAGGTTGGTAGTTGGTGGCATCGCCATTAGCACGCGTAAACAAGGTTGCCGGCACAATGAATGATATCCTCGCATTGGGTGTTTTCATGGGTAATCCGTTGCTTAATTCGCGGGGAATACTGACTGTGGGTTCACCGACTAAGATTCCCAAATCAAAATCCTCTACCGCATTGGCCATCATCATAGCGGCTGAGTGTGTGCCCGGACCAATCAACACATATACCTGCCCGCTGAATTTGTTTTTTGCTTTCTTAGGCATAGTGGGTTTAGTTTCACTTTCGATATTTGTACCAACTGGATGTTTGTCATAGTCTTTCATTGGCCCACTTTTCACAAACATTCTAAGAACCCAAGGCAAGTCAGCAATAAAATCTCTAAACTGGGCGCTTACCCGCATGGTAGATCCTCCCGATTGCTGATAGGGTTTATTAGCGATCCTCTGGAGAATTGACTCAGCCGGAAACCCGGAACCACCACCGTTTTCCCGGAGATCAATGATCAAGTTGGATATACGTTTTTCCTGCAACTCGTTAAAATAAGAGTCGAGTTTTTTGGTAAAAGCTTTTGATACCGTTTTGCTTTGCGCGAAGTAGAAAGATTTAGCATTGATGTACCCGGTATCCTTGTCCCGAATTTCAAATGTGATGAAATCGTCCAGTTTCTCCTGGCCATCATCTTGTCTTTTGTTTCTGTATTTTGCTAAATCATTGGATCCTTCTACTGCCACGACTGATGCGACACCGGTATTTTTATTGACTATCTCAACGGAGAATGGGCTCTTCATGTCTGCCGCCCACACCAAAAATGGCATAGAAGCTCCAATGGTTTGTTCTCTTTCGTCATCAAATAGTGGTAAAAATTTTTTGATGATATCGTCCACGGGGATACCGTTTATTTTCTTTACCTCGTTTCCAACAAAATCATCCGGCAGTGCATTACTCATGATGCCGAGTATCTCCCATTTTCCGTGATTCAATTTCAGGAAAACCGGAAAGAAGCGATCGCCATTTCGAATGGCCTCATCAAGCATCTGTTCAGGTGGAAAAGTGTAGATGTGGCCTACGTTGTAGGCCGCTGCGAGTTCCATAAAATCAAGGTAAAGTTCCTTTCCGGTTCGATTGCCTTTCTTCTTTTTTGCCAAGGCAAGTGACTGAATTGAGCCGGAATCAGTCTTCATGTAAGGAAACGGTGATACCTCCTCAACTGATTTGATGAAATAGTCGATATCCTGCTCAATCTCTTTTTCTGAGTAGACGACATTTTTCACTTCTGTCGTTGTTAAGGAGGTCATCGTTGATGTGTACTTTTTTATCCCACAGGCAGAACACAGTGTCAAACCGATCAGGGCGGAGGCAAATGACTTTATCTTCATATTAAAATGTTTAAATGATCGGTTCAAACGTCTGAAATAGCTCCAATATGTATAAATTTGATTGATGACCTTGGGTGAAAATCGTGTGAAATGGTATTTTTCGTTTGTCAGTCGTGGTTAGCAGTATCCACTATTTTACCGCTGAAAGTCCGGCACGATTTCAAGTCGGTTATTTCTTTCCAGGGTTGTTTACTACAGTTTACGTGATGTTAGAATGCAACAATTTCAGCGGTCTGTGAGTCCAACTGTACGGCTTGAAATTGCAGCGTAGTCAGGCCGTATTCGTCCAACACTGATGGATACAAGCTTTTACAGCCGTGGGGGTTATCAAAAAAAGTGCTTGAAGTGTATTGCATCGATTTTCTTTCAACAGCTACACAGCCCGGTGGACTATATCGAACAGTGGAGAATCGACTACCCAATAATATGCATTTGCTATTTATCCGGCCTGCGTATTGATTTTTTCTGCCGTACAGCAAAATCGCGACTTGTTGTTAAACAACCTTACACGCTTCTATGCTACCTTTCCTATTTGGGTATGTACCGATCGTCAACTATCGCTCTGCTTTCTGTAATTGGGAATGCGAGTCAAGTAAGATTGAATTGCCGATATGTCAGTTTGTACCGAGAACATGCTCGGGGCAGTCAATTCGTAAATCTTTGTCGAAAAGCTTTTGGTTAAGCAAGCGACAAAAGTGGTGAGTGGTATCGCTACCCGGTGAAAAATAGACACAGGTTTTGCACATGCGCTGAATGGTGATCACACCAGTTTTGTTGAGGTAATGAATGATATCCATCAGGCTCATCAGTAAGTTTTCTTTATCCGCCAAATCTAACCGGTTGATCGGTGTCTGCATGCGGCCAGCAAAAGTGGCTATCTTTTTTGCTACTTCCAGTCCCTTACTCGTCAGGTAGATTACATAGCTTCTGGTGTCGTGCATCTCGGATTTCTTGCTGATCATCCTTTTTTGCGCAAGAACCTTTATCGAATCGCTAATGGTAGCCTTGGTCATATTAAACTCTTCTGCTAAATAGCTCACCTTTCGCTTCTCTTCGCTGTGAAACATCAGAAAAATGAGTATCTGTATTTGGATAGGACTCAACGATGTCTCCTTGCTTTGGTTCCACAGCAAAACCCTAAATGCTTGTGAAACTCGCTCCATGGCCGCAACAATACGGCTATCGATGTTTTCATTTTGATTTTCTAAATCGAAAGGAGATTTACCCATCATTTTTGCTGTTAAAGATATCCAAATTATTGGAATTTAGTCTTGTCTCAGCATGACTAGTCGCTGATCACAGTTTTCATGAGGATCAACAAACAAGAAAAATGATGGAACGTATCAGGCAGGGTTATTTCGATTGCGGTGTGCGCAATTTGGTGTCAGACTAAAAAGGTTACCTGCCGCAGCACCTGGTCGGTGAGTAAGTAGAAGCCATCTCAAAAAAACATCACCATGTCAGGTTCAGCCTGTCGAAACCGGGTTTCAGCATCGAATAGCCTTCGACAAGCCTGCTTGTCCGGCAGGCAGGCTCGGGCTGACAATTGAAAATTGATTTTTGAGATGGCTTCAAGTAGTTTTCTGTTTCAGTTCAGTTCGGTAAAAACCTTTAAATTACGTTCAAAGGCAAGTGCCTCCCGTGTATCAGTTTCATTGGCAATTTTTCAATTCAATAATATGAAAGTTGTTTCGCGTGATGCTTTCTATCATCGCCTATGTTGGTGATTCAACATGGCAGAACGAGCAATGCTTTGAGGTGATCATGCAACCGTTGATCGCTTTGGATTCCAGATAGGATTGGGCGTACCCATAAATGACCTCGGCATCGGTTTCGGATTCTGGAACGATAACGTCAAAATTCATCATCACTCCATCTTCCCTTGTAACATGTGTATCCCAAACGGCTACGTTCATGACTTTGTTTGTTTCAGGTAAAAAATAACTGGACTCCACTTGTCGGGCTCGTGGGTAGTCCAGTTATTAGTGGGTTACGTTAGAATTCGCCTTTCTTCATGTATGGTTGACCCCATAGAATGCTCTGGAGCAGAACGGATTTCACCCATGCGTTGTACATTTTTTCAACATCCGCAGCACTGGCTCCCTTTTTGGCAAGAAAGGGTTTTAGTGTTGCGGTAACAGGGATAGTTAAAGCGGGAATGTAGCGGTAGTTAACGATAGGTACCGAATTTACATGATCCGTTTTGTTCTTTTTCGCAGAATAATGCCGAAGTCCAATTTCGTATTGGTAATCCAACCACTTCTGATCATAATTGGCTTCTGCCGTTTGCAATATCCACATCGCGAAACGCTCACGAACCTTTGCAAGGTATTCTCCATCAGGTTTACCTGTTCCTTTATTGCCAAAGAAATATACCAATTGAGGGGTGGAGGCAACAAAGCCATACCAAACATCGAGAATCTCGCTAGTCTGGTCCTTCAAAATGTCGTAAGACATTTTGAGGTACCTCACATCATCTTCGCCAAATAACAACGACTGTTCAAGCAGTTTAAGTTCGTCCAAAGACATGGGAGATTTCGTGACGACACTCGTGCCGTAGGTGTAGCCTGATGGTATTTTCTGCTGCTGAGACTGTACTGTGAAACAAGTTGTTACCCCAATCAGAAGCAGTATTGCGCTTTTTAATTTCATAAGGTTTTTGATTTATTTTTAGAATTCATTTTTGTTGATGTATGGATATGTCCAAAGGGTTACGGTAAGTGTCACTGCCTTAAACCATGCAGCATACATTTTCTCTACTGTTTCATTATCGTGCCCTTTCTTTGATAAAAAGCTTTTGATAGTGGCCGTAATTGGAAAAATGAAAGCCACCAGATACCTAAAGTGAATGATCGGTACCGCGTTTGCATTGTCGGTCTTGTTCTTTTTTGTGCTATGATGTCTCAAGGCGATTTCGTGTTGGTAGTTGAGCCAATCTTGGTCGTACGGCTTGGTGCATACATCCATAATCCACTGGGCAAATCGCGCCCTAACGGCTGCAAGGTAGGCCGTGTCAGGCTTTCCACCTTTCCCGAAGTAATGAAGCAGGTGTTCGTTTCCACCCACAAACCCATACCACAAATCAAGTATAGCATTTGTTTGATCTTTCAGTACTTCTCCAGCGAGTTTGAGGTGCTTTTCGTCATCTGCCGAAAAAAGTACTGTCTTTTTCAATAAATCCAGGTCAGCAAGCGATACTGGCGATTGAGCGACCTGGCCATACGTGTACCCTTTGATTTCTTCCATTTTTTTGAGGTTTAATAAATTGATGCCCCAAATATAGTAAGGAATCCTAACATCACAAATCAAGCGATAAGTTTTTTTTCTTATTTCTAAGAAGCTTGATGTTTATTGACTTATGGTGCAGCAATTGGAATCGCCCGGTATCGGCATTTACTATAAAGTGGTGCAGGGTGCAGCGCCATCCTGTAACACAGTTGAAGGAAATCGCGTGATGCCACCACGCTGTCAGCTTTCAGTCGCCATTCGGATGTGGGCTGCGTGATCTGCCGATCATATTAGTGATGTTCACGCGATTTTATGCCCCTCATGATTGGTGTTAAAGCCACTGAACTGCATGAATGATCTATTTTTTGAAGATCGAGAATGATAAAGGCAATATGTTAACGTGTCTTCGGTACACGCCCCTGCGTTGTACTTTACCTTTGACGGGCGAGAGTACACCAACAACCGAGGATCGGTTGGTTTAACAATACAATCAACCACCGCTTATACGTCAACCCTCAGCCCCACCGGGCAATGGTCTGAGCCAAAGTACTCGTTATAGATGAGGGCATCTTTGAGTTTACCGTGCAAGCTGAATGCTGTTAAGAAATGGTCGATGCGCCAGCCAATGTTTTTATCGCGGCCAAAAATCACCTGGTTCCAATAGCTGAATTTCTGTTCATTCGGGTAAAAATACCGGAAGGTATCTGTGAAGCCTGCACCGAGCAGGCGCGTAAATCCGTCAATCTCCTGCTGGGTATAACCGGCAGATTTGTTGTAGTTCTCCTTGGGCCGCGAGAGGTCGATGGGCTGGTGCGCCACGTTGAAGTCGCCACAGACAATCACGGGCTTACGCTTGTTCAGCCACAGGATATAGTCTAAAAAGGCCACGTCCCATGCCTGTCGGTAGTCGAGGCGCGCCAGCTCTGCACCTGCATTGGGCGTGTACACCGTTACCACAAAGTAATGGGTAAACTCTGCTGCGATCACCCTCCCCTCCTGGTCAAACTGTTCAATACCAATGTCGTAAGTTACATTTACGGGTTCTTCTTTGCTGAGAATCGCAGTGCCCGAGTATCCCTTGCGCGCCTTCGATGAATTGACAAAACATTTATACTCAGGTAAAACCTGCAATGCCGAAAGGGCCTCGTCTTTGGCAGCCTTGGTCTCCTGCAGGCAAAGGATGTCTGGCGCCATGGCCTTTACGCTGTGCAAGAATTCTTTTTTGATGATGGCGCGAATGCCGTTTACATTCCACGATACAAAGTGCTTCATGCGATTGGGTTAGCAGTAGTGGTTGCGAAAGTAATGAGCTTTTGGGATTTAACCACAGGGAGCACGGAGAGGCACAGAGGTATTTTGTGGGAAGCTCAACATTGCCCTCTCCCCCGCTAGTCTCATCGGGCATCGCGGTCACTGCTTCCCCTCTCCATCGGGAGTGGAACTTGATCAGTTGTGCCGGCAGGAAAACATTTTGGGGAGAGGGAGAGACTCACGGTGTGGCTCTGTGCTCTCAATGCTTAGTCTTAGACGATTCTTTTGCATGCATCCATTGTTTATTTTTACATCACATGAAACCCCTACGCACCGAACTGTTTCCTCAAAAGCCCCCTTTTTCGATTTCGTTTACCGATCAGATTTTCACGATTGGCTCGTGTTTTGCCGAAGCTATGGGGCGTTTGTTCGCCATCAACAAATTCAAGATACAGGCCAACCCGTTTGGCACGGTGTATAACCCCGCGTCCATCCATCGCCTGTTGCATCACTGCATCCACAGCAAGCCGGCCGACCCTGCAGGTAATGTGTGGCGCGATGGTGCTTACTACCACCACGACTTCCATAGCAGACACGTGGCTTCAAGTGTTGACGAGTTACAAAAAAACCTTGAGCGCCTCATCGCTTCCCAAAACCAACACATTCGCCAAGCATCTGTATTGATTTTGACTTATGGCACCGCCTGGGTTTATCGAAGCATCACCAGCGGGCAATTGGTTGCAAACTGCCACAAGGTACCTGCCGTTCAGTTCAAAAAAGAATTATTGACTGTTGAACAAGTGGTGCACGATTTTCAAACCATCAGGCAAGATCTCATCGCAATCAACCCCAACATCAAAATCATCCTTACGGTGAGCCCGGTGCGGCATATCAAAGACGGGGCAGAACATAATACCGTGAGCAAATCCATCCTTCGCCTGGCGTGCCATGCACTGGCGCAAGAAAAAGGCATTGCGTACTTCCCCTCTTACGAGCTGATGATCGATGACCTACGCGACTACCGTTTTTACAAAACTGACCGTATTCACCCCAGCGAAGAAGCGGAGGACTACATGTGGGAAAAGTTTGCCGAGGCATACTTTGGCGAACCTGCAAAAAGGATGTTAGCGGAGTGGCAGGAAATCCAATCCGCACTGCAACACAAGCCATTTCAGCCGCAGTCAACCGCCCATCAGCAGTTTTTACAAAAAACACTGCTGCGATTAAAGGGCGTTGAAGACTACATGGATGTGCGCGATGAAATTGCTGAACTGCAATCAAGAATGTATGCATGAACACCTGATGCTGAACGATCGACCTGTGCAGACTCATGCACTGGCAACAGCGCAGCCGCAATCTGAGTTTGAGCGGCATTTGATTTCTTTTTGGAACGAGTGGCAGGCCGGCAAGCATGGCTTTGAATTGCAGACCTCCGGCTCCACCGGTACACCCAAAATATTATCGGTGCATCGCAGCCAAATGGAAGCAAGTGCCCGCATGACGTTGACTGCCCTCGGGCTTGGTGCAAACCACACGGCACTCATCTGTTTAGACACACGCTACATCGCTGGCAAAATGATGCTGGTACGCTGCTGGACTGGCAACTTGGGCATGGTGGCAATAGAACCCTCGGCAAATCCGTTTCAAAGACTGAGCCACGAGAAAATAGATTTCGTTGCGTTGGTGCCCTACCAACTCAAAACAATCCTACGCGCACCGGAGAGAAAGTGGTTTGACCAAATCAAGCATGTTATTGTGGGCGGTGCCCCCCTCGATGAACGGACCAGGCAAGAACTTCACCTCTTTACCGCACAGTTTTACGAAACCTTCGGCATGACGGAAACGCTATCGCATATTGCGCTCAAAAAAATCAATGGGCCAAACCGATCGGACTACTTCCACATATTGCCGGGCGTCCGCATCCGGCAAGATGAACGTGCGTGCCTTTGCATTGAGGCCCCTTACCTTCCGGCCGAAGTAATCAGCAACGATGTGGTGGAAATGAAAAGCCCGGAAGAGTTCATCTGGCTCGGCCGAGTTGACAATGTGATCAACTCAGGTGGAATCAAAATCTTCCCCGAATCAACGGAACGAAAAATCGAGCGCATCTTTGCTGAGTTGCAACTGACCAACCGCTACTTCATTGCAGGCCTGCCCGATGAAAAGTGGGGGCAAACGGTGGTGCTGCTGGTGGAAGGTGAACTACAAAAACCAGTGTACGATGCGCTGGAAAAAAAACTCAAATTTCATTTGGCAAAATTCGAATTGCCCCGATCGATCTGCTTCATAGGAAAGTTTGCCGAAACGGCCACCGGAAAAATCAACAGGCCGAAAACATCTGAGCTACTTAGATGATGAGTCGCCTCAAAAACGGGCAATAGCCGAAGTGGGCTTTGCACCCAGCAAATGAGCGAGAGCAACACATCAACCAAAGCAACAAACGCACAGGTGGTAGCGGTAGCCTGGTTTTCAATTCTTGTGTCCCCCTGGCGTGAAAATCGGAGCCGTTCATTTTTTTCGGGCAATGGATGCAGCCCGCAGTGGGATGCGGTTTCAACAGCAAGAATACCAAAAAAAGACTCCCAGAGGTTTGCCTGCCCCGAACATGCACAGTACTCTGCCCTCACTGCTTCCGTGGCCCGCGTGCACGCGAACCATCGGAATACAGATTTGGCAACCGCTAAGTTAGTATCTTGTCACTGTCAGGTCTTCTTCCCTTTCAAGCTCATGATGTCTTTCTGCAGGTCCAGCACCACACTGGCCAGTTGCTCCACCGATACATCCGACTTGCTATCCACATCAGGAAATTGCACGCTGATATAGGCCTTTGCTGCCCACACTTCCAACACATCGCTGGCATCAATCTGGTAGGGTGCATAATGCCTGTTGTCGGAGACGAGGAACAACTTTCCTGTGTCGTCCAGGTAATTGAATACGCGCTTGTAAACAATGCCTTCGCGCTGTGAGACTAATACATAGGTTTTGCCGCTTTTGATGTGTTTGAGGTTTTCTACATGCTCGCCAATCACGATGGTGCCCGGCAAAATCGGCAGCATGGAGTCACCGGAAATTTCAAATGCCCGATAAGTCCCCTGCTTCAGCATTGGCAACTGAAAGCGCGACAGCTCTTTCACGTACTCAGCATCGGCAAAACCGTTGAGATAGCCGGCAGCTGCTTTCACCGGCACCAGCTCAATGTTGTCGCGCCCGTTCAGGTCTTGCGTTACCACCACTACCTCCTTCCCCATTATATGTTTTTTTTCACCGGGGGATTCTTTTGTAAGATCCCTGCTAATCAAATCATCTACTGAGATGTGGCACAAACCCGCAATTTTTTGGAGCAACTCCAGTTTAGGTTCTGCACGCCCCTCTTCATAGGCTCCGAGTAGCGAGCGCTTGATGTCCAATTTGGCAGCAAACTGATCTTGTGTAAGCTTCATTTGCTTGCGCAATGAGCGGAGGTTTTCGTTCAGGTTGGTCATGGGTTGATGGGTTGAAGGGTTGATGTCATTTCTCATCTGTTTTGAAAATCAGCACTCTGCCGCTGTTCACCTGTCGCATGCCGAGTGAGTACAAGTTGCGTTGAAAATACGTGGGGCGGTCACTCATGCCATCTACATGCCGATGGATTTTGGCAATCAC
>DHLV01000175.1 GCA_002405445.1 Flammeovirgaceae bacterium UBA4659
GTACGAGGTAAATAAAACACCCTCGCCCAGTAACAATCCGGGTTCGCAAATTTCCAGCAATTACTTTGTCGTTGCGCTTAATAGCCCGGTTGACGCGGGGCTGTTTGAATTTTTGTTAGTCAATGAGTTTGAGAAGCGCCACGTTACAGCCGACTTTGAGTATAGCATATACGACTGCATGGATAAATGCATGGTGGGCACCACCTATATTTCTCCGAAGAAAACGAAAGTTGCAGTTACGCTACCAGAGACTCCGAGACTGGAGACGGATGGCTACTATTTTGCGGTTCACTTTCCTTTCGTAACGGCCGACCTGATCAGTCAAATGGGCATCTGGGGCTTTTCCTCGGCCGTCATGCTGGTGGTGATTTTCTTTTTTGTTTACACGTTGCTGGTCATTCTCCGGCAAAAAAGACTTTCGGAGGTGCAGAAAGATTTTATCAACAACATGACCCATGAATTCAAGACTCCGATTGCAACCATTGCGCTATCAGCCGAAGTTTTGAAACAACCGGATATTATCGAAAACCCGGAACGACTTCAACTATACACGGCCATTATCGAAAAAGAAAATTCCCGCCTTCGCGACCAGGTGGAGCGGGTGCTACAAATCGCCACACTTGATCAACGGGAGGCCTCCCTCAAGTGCGATCAGGTCGATATGCACCAGGTGATCGAAGAGGCCACTAAACAGGTTCTGTCAACCCTTGAATGGCGGGCAGGCCAGCTGGTCAACGATTTGAAGGCGAAACAATTCGTTGTGGCAGGCGACCCTCTTCATCTGGGCAATATCATTCGCAATCTTCTGGATAATGCCGTCAAATACAGTTTGGATACGCCCGTAGTAAAAGTTGTTACCGCTAACCGCAACGAAAAACTGTTGATCTCCGTATCCGACAAGGGAATGGGCATCTCAACCGAAGATCAAAAACGAGTTTTTGAACAGTTTTACCGGGTACACACGGGCAATGTGCACGATGTGAAGGGATTCGGGCTGGGCTTGTATTATGTCAAACGAATGGTTGAACTTCACCAGGGCCGGGTTTCGGTTGAGAGCCGGAAGGGCGAAGGAACCACATTCACCATTGAACTTCCGCTCACGGCATGATCAACGGTGGTCACAAGCGCATTCTCCTGGTTGAAGACGATCCCAGCCTCGGGTTTGTCATGAAAGACAACTTGTCGCGTAAGGGGTTTGAAGTGACCTTATGCACGGATGGCTATTCGGGACAACAAACGTTTCAGAATCACCTGTTCGATCTATGCATTTTTGATGTTATGCTGCCGAGGCAGGATGGATTTGCTTTAGCGGAAGCCGTGCGCTCCAAAAATCAGGAGGTCCCCATCCTGTTTGTGACGGCCAAAGGCATGCTGGAGGATCGGCTTTCGGGCTTCAAAGCCGGAGGTGACGATTACATTGTGAAGCCATTTAGCATGGAGGAGCTATTGCACCGGATCGATGTGTTTCTTAAGCGGTCGATCATCGCAGCTCCGCCCAACGTCCGTTACTCGATTGGCAGCTACGAATTCGATTGCCAGAACTTAACGCTTACACAGGCTGGCCAGGAAAAGGTATTAACACAAAAGGAGGCCGAGGTACTCAAACTGCTGTGCCGCCACCAGGATCGGGTGTTGAAACGCGAAGAAATCTTAAAGGCTGTTTGGGGAGACGATGACTACTTCATGGGTCGCAGTATGGACGTGTTCATTTCGAAATTACGGAAGTACTTAAAAAGCGACCCGCGCATTCAGATTACCAACTACCATGAGGTAGGTTTCCGCCTGGAGCTACACGACTAGCTCATTACTTCCCGCAGCACGGCTACCGATTTCATTTCGCCAAACCCTTCCAGGTGGCCCCGAAAGAACAACAATAACTCATCGAGCAGCACTCTCCGCTGTGCCTGGTTTAGCTTTACCTGGGCATGATCGGAGGCCCCCAATAACTGCTTTAACGACTCCTCGCCCGCGTCATCCAGCCATCGCCCTTCCAGTATCTCCTGTGGGGCATGGGCGCCAAAACCTAAATGACGGGCAAGCTGGACAAGAAAATAAAGGTGAAAATTCTCCGGTACATCCGTTTGATCAAGCGCGACCAACGACTCCATCAGGAACGTTGCCAGTTCCTGTGTATGACTTTGCTCCCGTACCGCTTTGTTCATCACTTCGTCCAGGAAAAGCGCGATAGAGGTTTTCCGCATATCCCTGCCAATGTGTTGGTACGCATACCAACAACGTGCTTCTTTGATGCGCATGATATTTCCATGCTCTTTGTGATACACCACCATATCGAGTAGCGTCAACGGCTGATAGAGGGCAGCCTTTCCTTTGGCTGAACGGCTGCGCACACCATTCACCAAATAGCTTTGCAATCCGAAGGCCTCTGTAAAAACATTAACAATCACCGAGGTATCCCCGAAACGGGTCATCCGAAAAACGACACCACGGGTTTTATGAATCATGTGTTATTGGGCATCCCGCGCTTTCATTCCATCTACAAAAGCCTTTCGGCTTCTTGCCTCATAGGCATCCTTTTCACCCAGCAATACTTTGGACTTATCGTCTGCAAGGCGAAATGAAAAGGAAGCGAGTTCCCCGGTTTGCGCACATATCGCATGTACTTTGGTGACAAATTCGGCTACGGCCAGCAAGAATGGCATGGGCCCAAACGGTTTGCCTTCGTAGTCCATATCCAGCCCAGCCACAATCACACGTTTACCGCTGTTGGCCAGTTTGTTACAAACCTCCACAATCGAGTCATCGAAAAACTGCGCTTCGTCAATACCCACCACATCACAATCGCCCGCCAGCAGCAGGATATCGGAAGCAAATTGAACCGGGGTTGAACGAATTTCGCGTTCCGCATGCGATACAATCTTCTGCTGGTGATAGCGCTTGTCAACTGCAGGTTTAAAGATCTCGACTTTTTGCCGGGCAATCAGCGCCCGGTTGAGCCTGCGGATCAGTTCTTCGGTTTTGCCCGAAAACATGCAACCGCAAATCACCTCAATCCAACCGCTGCGGTGAGGCTCCTGCGGATTCGGCAGCCGGGGTTCAACAAACATGTGTGCAAATTAGGCAAACCCCGTGTTTTTGCCACACCGGGTGGTTTTTTGGGGTTACCGCCAATCGTTATCTTTACCGGCATGGACGAAAAAATCAGTATAAAGGCCCTGGACGACTACAGTGATGACTATGCCAGCAAGGTAACCGCAGGCTTTTTCGCTCAAGATGCCCGTATCTCCGGCCCGGAAATTTTAAAGCTTTCAGGTGTTGCTCAGGTTAATCTCTTTATCGTAAGTGAACTGCTGAATGCCTGGAAGCACGAATTGCAGAAATTGCGCAGTCCCTATTTCGACTATACGCACCCGGATGTAGCTGCCGAATTATCGAAATTTCAAAACCTGCTGTCGAACCATATTTCCATTTCGCGGGAAAACTTTCAACCTCTGTTAAAAAAAGCCACCCGTCAAACACTTTACCTGATTCTTGATCCCTATGATTTCTACGCGCGTGTGCTGGAAAAGCCCGGTCGGGATCAGTTGGATGTGGACGAATTAAAGCAGGAGGTGAAGTACCTTCGAATAAACCGGGCACCGCTTGAAAAACTATTACAGAACATTGAGGTGAGTAACCGGGCCACCATCACCAGCGGAGAAGCATTCAGCCTGCTTGACAAGATTCTGGAAGAGGTGAACTTTGCTCCCGAAGACGTAGAGGGTTATATCTCCAAATTCAGCGAAGTGGTGCCCGTTCCGTTCGAGCGTTTCTACGATGCGCCCGTTAAAGCAAAAAAGCCAAAGGCGCTACCGGCAGTTGCCACCGCGCCCCTGTTTGAGGAGCCCCTACCGGAAACGAGAGGTTCATTGGCCGATAGCTTTCAAAAAGAAAAAGTGCGGAAGATCAAAGAGAGCCTGACCATTAATCAGAAATTCATGTTCACCAAGATTCTTTTTCATGGCGACTTTGAAATTTTTACCCAGGCCATTGACCGGCTGGATTCCTTTGACAATCTCCATCAGGCATTGAAATACATCGAGGCATCATACCCGGAATGGGATCTGGAAAGCGAGGAATACGAAGAGTTTCTGAATATCTTGAAGATGCGGTACGCCTAAATCCGCTGCAGTACCTCGCCCCGGTGAGAATCCAATTTCAGGAGAACGAAAAGCAATACGGTGAAACCCCACAGGGACGAACCACCGTAGCTAAAAAAGGGTAGCGGAATTCCAATTACCGGAAAAAGCCCGATGGTCATTCCAATATTAATTGTGAAATGAAAGAAAAAGATGACCAGCACACCATAGGCATACATCCGTGTAAACCGGTTTTTTTGTCGCTCCGCCAAATGAACAATACGCAAAAGTAATGCAACAAAAAGGCTCACCACCAAAAACGTTCCCACCCAGCCGTGTTCTTCACCGATGGTACAGAAGATAAAATCTGTGCTTTGCTCCGGTACAAAGTCAAACTTGGTTTGCGTTCCCTCCAAAAATCCCTTACCCCAAAAACCTCCGCTGCCGATGGCAATCTTGGATTGCGTCACATTCCAGCCATATCCCAGCGGGTCAGCATCGGGATTAATGAGTGCCTTAACTCGGTTTTGTTGGTGGGGTTTCAGTACATCCGTGATCACGTAGTCCACACTGGCAATTACACCGGATATCATAAGAGCACCCACTGAAACCAAGGCGATGCGTCCCACTTTCTTTTTACCGAGCAAGATGATTACCAACGCGATAAGAGCTACACCTGCATACAGGTAAATTTGATTGGGTACAAGCAAGGTCAAGATAAAAATCACTGCTGCACCGACACCCAAAATGATGAGGAAAGGCGACATACCCTCGCGGTAAAAAACCAAAATGAAAGATGTAAACACAAGAGCTGTCCCGGTATCTTTTTGAAGTAAAATGAGTGCCATGGGCAGCCCGATAATAAAAAACAGCACCGCCTGATTTCGAACATTGTCCATCTTAAACCCCACGGTGGCAATGTATTTGGCAACTGCGAGTGTGGTGATAAATTTGGCAAACTCCGAGGGCTGCACGCCAAACGGCCCAATGCCGAGCCAGGCTTTGTTGCCGCCCACTTCCTTGCCAATCACCGGCACCAGCACAAGCAGTATGACAATTAAACCATAGCCAACATAAGCGAAGGCTTCATAGAAACGAAGGTCCATGATAACAATCACCATGATAATGATGAACGAGGCCCCGATGAAAATCAATTGCCGGCCCGAATTAAGGCTGAGATCCCAGATGCTGCGACCTGCTGCTTCATCGTACACCACCGCATAGATATTGAACCAACCCATCGCAATCATCATCAGGTAGATCAGAATGGTAACCCAATCCAAGTTGCTGATTTCGTTTCGTCTCATCAGTCAAATTTTCCGGTTAACACATAGGCCTCCATCAACGGTCGCTGGGTTTTGCCCAGCAGATACTTTTCAATCATGAGACTGGCAATCGATGCGGCAGCACGCCCGCCAAAACCGGCATCCTCTACATACACTGCGATGGCAATTTTTGGATTTTCACGGGGTGCAAAACAAATAAACACCGCGTGGTCTTTCAGTGGCGGCTCGTTCTGAACCGTTCCGGTCTTGCCGCAAATCACAATATCCTGAAGCTTGGCCCGGTACGAGGCCGTTCCCGACTCGACTACTTCTTGCATGGCATCAACGGCAACATTAAAAAAGGAAGAGTCGATGGTTGTATAGTGCCTTTCCAGAAACTGCGGCAAAGGTTTGCCGTCTTTACCAATAGCCTTGACCATATGGGGCGTATAAAAAAATCCCCGATTGGCAATTGTAGCTGCAAAGTTAGCCATTTGCAGGGGTACAACGAGG
>DHLV01000011.1:0-1946 GCA_002405445.1 Flammeovirgaceae bacterium UBA4659
GCCGGATATTCAGAAATGGGCCGTGCTTGCATTTCATAGTCCGGGCGGAAGCGGTACATGTAGATACGGCCGAACTGCTGAAGGTCGTTGAAGAACTCAGGCGCAAGCACGGCATGGTGCCTGGGATGAAAGTAGCGCAGTGCATTTTGGAGCGCGACCTTTTTCTCCTGTGCCGAGAGAATATCTTTTCGTTTGGGTGCATGATTGACAGAGGCATCATATATCCTGGCTTCCGGCAACTCGTCCGGGATTCCGCGCAAGATTTCATCCTTGAAATTCAGCTGTGTCGCAATCATGAGTTAATGAAATTGAAAGTGATGGGGCAGATAGTTTGCTTTGGTGAACTTGTATCCATATTCAAAAATCTCCTGGGCTTTGCCGATATCAAAGCTGCCATAGCGGCTCATGTTTGGTGGCTCAATATACACATCGCACATGCCTTTGCTGAGCTGGGTATTGGCGTTGATGGCCATCAACAGGCTCCGCTCAATCACGGTGCGCAAACTGTTCGGGTCGAATTCCTGGTTGATATGATTGCAGTGCAGGCCCACCACCCGGTCGCATTTATCGCGGATGGGGCGCACGGGTAAATTGTCGAAAAGACCGCCATCAACATAAAGACCACCGTTGAAGTTTACCGGATTAAACACAGCTGGGATACTGCAGGAACACACTATCGCAGGTATCAACTCGCCTGAATTGAAATATTCTATTCTGCCCTTTTTAATTTCAGTGGCGGCTACCGTCAATGGCAGCTTCAGTTTTTCGAATTGATTCTCCGGTATGTGCTTGTACAAAAGTTCCTGCAAGCCATCCATGCGCAGCAAGCCCGCCCATGTCCACGCAGGCCGCACTGACTTAAAGATGCTCATGGATTTGATGATCCGAAAAATGTCATCTGGTGGGTAGCCATAGGCGTACAATGCACCTACAATAGATCCCGCGCTCGTACCCGACACCATCGAAAACCGTACACCCATCTCCTCAAGCGCCTTCAACACCCCTATGTGTGCAACACCCCGTGCGCCTCCTCCCGATAACACCAGCCCCAGTTTCATTGAATCAATCACATTATTTCTTTCAGCAAAAAGGTCCTGTCTAGCCGCACTCCTTTTTCAGTCCGCTTCACCGTACAACATTCGTTGATCGGGTCATGCTCTAAAAAGAGAATATATTCGTTGTCAGCGGCTTCGTTCATAAACGCCTCTTTCTCCTGCAAAGTGATGAGCGGCCGGGTGTCATACCCCATCACATAAGGCAATGGAATATGCCCTGTGGAGGGCAGCAAATCAGCCATAAAGCAAATGGTGTAACCTTTGTATTTGATTTTAGGGATCATCATTTTATCAGTATGCCCTGAGGCATAAAATATATCCATAAAATCAAATGGTGACGAGCGCCCTTCCTTTTCAAGTATGAATTTGAGGTGGCCGCTTTCTTTCATGGGCAGAATGTTCTCCTTGAGGAAACTTGCCTTCTCCCTCGCATTGGGTTGCGTGGCCCAGTGCCAGTGGTCTTCGTTGCTCCAATAAGTGGCGTTGGGGAAAGTCAGTTGCAGTTTGTCGCCTGCCCTTTTTACGCCACCGCCACAGTGGTCGAAGTGCAGGTGTGAGAGGAACATGTCAGTAACATCAGCTTCTGAAAATCCCAAACTGTTAAGAGACTTGGTCAAGCTATCATCTCCGTGCAAGTGGTAATGGCCCAAAAATTTTTCGTCTTGCTTGTTTCCGATGCCGTTGTCGATCAATATCAGCCGGTTGCCGTCTTCTATCAGCAGGCAGCGCATGGCCCATGTGCACAAGTTATTTGCATCGGCCGGGTTGGTTTTTTGCCATATAGATTTGGGCACTACCCCAAACATCGCACCTCCGTCTAATTTGAAGAAGCCGGTATTGATAACATGTATGTTCACGTGATAGTAAATTACTGATTACCGATTACTGATT
>DHLV01000011.1:2141-2745 GCA_002405445.1 Flammeovirgaceae bacterium UBA4659
CAGATTACAGACTTTGTTCGATCTTAAATCTGCTATCGGCCATTTTAATCATTCCTTTACCACACCCATCGAACAAAATTTGTCAATACGCTGGTTGATCCGCTCCTGAGCGGAAAGTTTTGACAGCTGCCGGAAGTTTTCTAAAATTACTTGCTTCACTTCTGCCGCCATCGCCTTCAAATCGGTATGCGCCCCTCCCAGTGGTTCTTTCACAATACCGTCAATCAGCTTGTTCTTGAGCATATCTTTGGCAGTGAGTTTCAACACCTCTGCTGCCTGTTCCTTGTAATCCCAGCTTCGCCACAAAATTGATGAGCACGACTCGGGAGAAATCACCGAGTACCAGGTGTTCTCCAGCATCAGCACGCGGTCGCCAATCGCGATGCCGAGCGCACCGCCAGAGGCGCCTTCACCGATGATCAAACAGATCACGGGCACTTTCAACATCATCATCTCTTTCAGGTTGCGTGCAATGGCCTCCCCTTGCCCTCTTTCTTCCGCTTCAAGGCCGGGGAAAGCACCCGGTGTGTCGATAAACGTAATGATCGGCTTGTTGAACTTCTCGGCAATCTTCATCAGTCGCAATGCCTTGCGGTAGCCTTCG
>DHLV01000011.1:2875-4311 GCA_002405445.1 Flammeovirgaceae bacterium UBA4659
CGCAATGCCTTGCGGTAGCCTTCGGGGTTGGCCATTCCAAAATTGCGCATCTGGCGTTGCTTGGTGTTTCTTCCCTTCTGCTGACCAATCAGCATAAACGTTTGACCATCGATGGTGCCCAACCCACCCACCATGGCCTTGTCATCTGCCACCGTGCGATCGCCATGCAGCTCGATGAAGTCGTTGGTGATCTCGTAAATGTAATCGAGTGTGTAAGGCCGATCAGGGTGGCGCGATAACTGCACCCGCTGCCAGCCGGTCAGGTTGTCAAACGTTTCCTTTTTCAAATCGGTGATTTTTCTTTCTAAGGCTTCAATGGCTTTTTTCACACTGTCGTCACTGTCGTCAGAGAGTTGCTTCATGTCTGCCAGTTTGCCTTCCAGTTCGGCAATCGGTTTTTCAAAGTCGAGTAAATTCATTCGCCCGGCATTTAAGTTTCAAACAGGGTACAAAGTTAGCAGAAATTTTGCCCAAATGCTGCAAGCGAAATCTCCGGTGGCATGGTCACCAAGCGATTATGCCGCAAGCATCACCCAGCAGTTCACTGATTTTGAATGATGCTGCACAACTTTTCACCGAGACTCACTCACATTGTTACTCAGGCTTTCGGTGGGTTCACATGGAATGATGCACACCCATTTGCCGGCAGATCTTTGCGTCAGGAAATCCATTTGCGAAAACCATTTGGTGGTGTTGTCATTTGCAATGTACCCGACACCGGCTGGTGCGGTCAGTTGCTACCCTGTACAATCACACCGTCTTTCATCACCAATTTTCGGTGTGCCATGTCAGCAAAATCCTGATTGTGGGTAACGATCACAAAAGTCTGTCCATATTCATCGCGCAAGCGAAAGAAAAGTTTGTGCAGCTCTTCGGCATTCTTTGAGTCGAGGTTGCCGCTTGGTTCGTCTGCCAATATCAGTGCTGGCGAATTGATGAGGGCGCGTGCTACAGCCACCCGCTGTTGCTCACCGCCCGAAAGTTCGCCCGGCTTATGTTCTTGGCGCCCCTGTACGCCCAGTGTGCCGAGCAGTTGCTGAGCGCGTGTGCGGAGTTCAGCGGTGGTTCGTTTTGCAATCAGCCCGGGTATCATCACGTTTTCGATCGCGGTGAATTCAGGCAGCAGGTTGTGAAACTGGAAGACGAACCCAATGTGCTGGTTGCGGAACGCGGCCAGGCTTTTGTACTGGCGACCCTTGCCGTAGATCGGTTTCCCGTTGATTTCAAGCGTGCCGGCATCGGGTGCGTCCAGGGTACCGATGATATGCAACAAGGTGCTCTTGCCTGCGCCCGAGGCGCCCACGATGCTCACCACTTCGCCTTTTTGGATCTCGATGTCTACACCTTTCAACACGTTGAGATCACCGTACGACTTTCTGAGGCCTGTCCCTTTTAGCATGTATGATGATTAAATTTCTTGAAATAAAGGTTTAAAA
>DHLV01000011.1:4459-5209 GCA_002405445.1 Flammeovirgaceae bacterium UBA4659
AAAAACTAGCTTGCTTCCAAAATTATTAAACATTCTTGTCCATGAATATTCACGAATACCAGGCGAAAGATATCTTAAAGAAATTTGGCGTTGCCGTGCAGCGCGGTATTGTGGCCGACACACCCGACAAAGCAGTGGCTGCCGCCAAAGAGTTGGCAGCAGAAACCGGCTCCAAATGGTTTGTGGTGAAATCGCAGATACACGCTGGCGGGCGCGGCAAAGGTACTGTGAAAGAGACAGGGTCTCGTGGCGTGGTGCTGGCAAAAAGCGTGGACGAGGTTTTTGAAAAATCAAAGGCGATTTTAGGCGGAACGCTTGTAACCATACAAACCGGGCCCACCGGCAAAAAGGTGAACAAAGTGTTGATTGCCGAAGATGTATATTACCCGGGGGAGGCTGAACCCAAAGAATATTATATGAGCATTTTGCTCGACCGCTCTACCAGCAAGCCGGTGATTATGGCATCCACCGAAGGTGGGATGAACATTGAAGAAGTAGCCGAAACACACCCCGAAAAGATTGTGAAAGAGTGGATCGACCCAATGATCGGCCTGCAGCCGTTCCAGGCAAGGAAGGTCGCATTTGCACTGGGGCTCGAGGGCAACGCTTTCAAGGAAATGGTGAAGTTTGTTACCGCATTGTACAATGCCTACATCGGGTTGGATGCCTCCATGTTTGAAATTAACCCGGTGCTGAGGACTTCAGACAGCCGGATTCTGGCAGTGGACGGCAAGGTCAATCTGGACGACA
>DHLV01000067.1:0-998 GCA_002405445.1 Flammeovirgaceae bacterium UBA4659
CCTTTTCCCATTCGTTGAATTGGTAAGTGCCTTGTGTATATGTGTTGATACCTTCGTGCAAATCGGCATCAAATTCGGCTGCTGCCTTATGGCCTTGTTCAAATACTGTGTTCATGTTTTTTTTTATTTGCAAATAAATTGCTTTGCTAATTTTATTGGATAATTTTTCTCTCCAAGTTCGTTTCCACTTACAAAATTGATTACAACATCTCTTTTGTCAGTAAAACGTACTATAATACCAGCTAAAATTTCGGGGGCGTCAACCCAATATAGCTTGCTTCCGATTTCTAAATTGTGTTTTGTTTGTTTCATGTAGCAAAGATAATATAAATTTTTATACTTGCAAGCATTTACACAAAAATTTTGTAAAGTTTTTTTAATTAGTTATCAACAATTAACAAATCTCTGTTGAAAATTGAACAAACTTTGCATTGTGCAAAAGCACACAAAGATATATTTCCAGCATTTCGGATATTCGCCCGGTGATTTTATCCCGTGTGAGGTCTGTGGAGCGGTGGCAAATGATATACACCACATTCAGGCACGTGGTATGGGTGGTAGTAAGACCGCTGACCGCATTGAAAACCTGATGGCATTATGCCGAAAACATCACGAAATGTATGGCGACCGCAAACAATGGAAAGAATGGCTGCAAAAGGTGCATGATTTGAAAATAAAACGTGAGTGAACAAAAGCCAAATCATAACCGAGATTGCAACATCCAAATGGCTTCCGGATTTCTGCGGAAAAGTAGGCAAGCACGTCGCAAGCGACTTACAACAACACTTATTACTTCTGTTATGCGAAATGTCCGAAGAGAAAATCACGAACCTACACCAAAACGGCACACTGATATTTTACCTTGTCCGGGTTGGAGTGAATGCAGTGAACGGAAACCGATATACTAAATTCTACCGTGACCATCTCCGCACAAATGAAACCCTGCCCGATGACTATGATGATACCGCAGAGGATTACGATGAAAGCAATTTCAGGCG
>DHLV01000067.1:1171-3057 GCA_002405445.1 Flammeovirgaceae bacterium UBA4659
GATTGGTACGTTGAAAAACTATGGCTGTTGTATAATGAAAACAGAAGCATGGCCAGCATAGCCAAAGCTACCAAAATAAACTATCGTGAAATTTCCCAAATAATAAACGCATTGAAAGCCCAAATAAAAGAAAGATACAATGAACTTGGTTAACATCATATCCGTTTCCGCGTTAGCGGTTATCCTATCCCGGTACCTATTCCCACCCGTGATATCATTTATGCTGAAAGTTCACCGACCGCACCGCCCAGTTTACAAACCGTGGGAATGTGGTTTTTGCCTATCTTGGTGGATGGGGTTGGCTGTATTCATTCCGCTTGCCGGATGGTGGGGGTTGCCTTTTGCTGCCCTGTCTGCTGTGTGTGGCTCTTTAATTGACCGTTACCTATGACACCTGAACAAAAAGAAATCTGTCTGCAACTGAAAGAAACCATCGAGCGTATAAACCGCACTGGAACCTATCATTTGGCTGCTGATTACTACGCCAAACTTAACGAGGTACACCGCCAGCTTTATGGTCATCCATTGCCCGGTTGCCGTAGCTGTATGTTTGATGCACTGAAAAGATTATACAGAGAAGCCAATGCCTAAAATAATTCATAGCGGAAACGCAGGGGATTTGATTTATTCCTTGCCTGCAATGCGCAAAGCTGCCGAGATAAAAGGCGAAACCGTTGATTTATACCTGCACATCAACGTGCCTGCAAAATACGGCAATTTCTCCCATCCAATGGGAAACGTGCAGATGAATAAAAAAATGGCTGAAATGCTGGAGCCGTTATTGTGGGGCTTGGATTTTATCAATGACATCCACATCACCGAAAATGATGAAAAGGTTGATTACAATTTTGACCTATTCCGCAAGTTTCATAACTACACCGGGCATATATCGCAGTGGTATTTTCATATTTACCCAGAGCTGACCTGCGACCTTTCACAGCCAATCAACTTTGATTTAGTACCCAGCTCGGAAGCGTTTGATATAGTGCTTAACCGTACCAGCCGATACCACAATCCCACCTTTGATTACACGGCTTTACGCCAATATCAGGACAGAATAACTTTTGTCGGGTTGCCCGAAGAGTACCGAGTTATCAGCGCAAAGTTGCCAAACATAAAACACTACCCGGTAAAAGATTTTTACGAACTCGCACAGGTTATATCGGGCTGCAATCTATTTATCGGCAACCAATCAATGGCCTTCGCTATCGCAGAGCAAATGAAACACCCCAGAGTTGTGGAGATTTGCCCGACTGCTCACAATGTCATCCCGACCGGGCAAAACGGATACGGGGCGTGGACAATCGTAAACCTATTACAAATACTAAAAAATGGCTGAAACAAGGAAAGCACACCAGCGCAGACTGGAATCGGGATTTTATGACCGCTACATCAAAGGGCAAGGCATTGACATCGGATGTGGCAGGATAGACACCCACGATGGCGTGGATACCATATCAATGACCGATTGCATCCATCACGATAAGGATGATTGCGATGCCACCACGATGGACAAATACGCTGACAATACCTTTGACTACGTTTACGCATCCCATGTGCTTGAACATTTAGATGACCCCGTAACAGCAATCCAAAACTGGTATCGCATATGCAAACCCGGTGGGCATATCATTATGAGCATTCCGCACCGTGATTTATACGAGCGTAAAAAGACGCTTCCGAGCCGATGGAATTTAGACCACCGATATTTTTATCTGCCCTACTCATGTGAGCCGCCACATACTTTTAGTGTAGAGGGCATCTTGCTACAATCTGGAATAAAAGAGTATTGGGATATAGAGGTCATCGACACGGCAACAAATAAGGACAAGCCAGAAGAGCATAGCAACGGGGAATTTTCAATCGAAGTAATAATCAAAAAAAAT
>DHLV01000070.1 GCA_002405445.1 Flammeovirgaceae bacterium UBA4659
GAGCAGCCCGGTAAACTGCAGCAAAACGTGATGCTGTTTCACCAACACACCTTTATTGCAATCGATGCTATTGAGGCGCATGAGCAAGCGGTGCTCGGTATCCCAGGCTTTGAACTTAATTTTACGGGCTCTGAAGTCGGTCATAGATTGAGCATAAAATTCCTAATTTTACAGTTGCCATCAAAGGGAAAAACTCGTGTCTGAAACGAATAAGCTTCTCTTCATCATCAATAAATTTTCCGGGGGCGGGTATCGGCCCGAACTGGAAGGCCGCATTATTGACGAGTGCATTCGCCTGAATAAAGAGTGTTCCATTGAGTTTACCCAAAGCCGAGGGCACGCTGTTGAGCTGGCCGGAAGTGCGGCAAAGGAAAAGAAGTTCGACATCGTTTTTGCCGTGGGTGGCGATGGCACGGTAAACGAAGTGGCGCAAGGCTTGTTGGGTTCGCCTGTTACCATGGGCATTTTACCGAAAGGCTCTGGCAACGGCCTGGCAAGACATTTGGGTATCCCAACCGATTTTAAAAAAGCATTGCAGGTGATTGCCAGCGAAAAATCTTTTCGAATGGATACACTGTCGGTAAATGGCAAACTGTCTGTAAATGTATCGGGTATTGGTTTTGACGGCCACATTGCCCGATTGTTTGGCAAGAACGGCAAGCGTGGCCTCATTGGCTACACCAGGCTGGTGCTGAAAGAATTCTTCTCGTACAGGGAATTTGCAACCCGTGTGACCATTGAGGGGCAAGTGCACGAAAGAAAATCATTTATCATTGCGTTGGCCAACTCTTCACAATTTGGCAACAACGCCCTGGTGGCCCCACATGCTTCGGTGTGCGATGAGTGGATAGATGTAAGTTTTATCAAAAAAGTGCCACTGACGCAGGCGGCAGGTTTCGGACAAAAGATGTTTACGGGCAAGTTGAATAAATCGCCATTTGTGGAAATCCTGAAAGTCAAAAAAATCGAGTTGCAGTTTCCCCAGCCGATCGCGTATCACATCGATGGTGAGCCATTTGAACCAACGGATCGGTTTAGCATTGAGATCAAACCCGGCACGTTAAAAATGTTATTGCCGCCCACCGTACGGACAACCTATTGAAACCAGCATACGAGCCGAGCACTTCGCCTGCTACGGCTTATTTCGGTTCTACCTCATGGCCTCCAAACTCCTTGCGCAAAGCCGCCACTACTTTTCCCGAAAAAGTGTCGTCTTGAAGCGAGCGGTAGCGCATGAGCAGCGCCATGGTGATCACAGGTGTGGGCACACCGAGTTCAAGCGCGGTTTCTACAGTCCACTTGCCTTCACCGCTGCTGTGCATAACACCCTTGATCGATTGGAGGTTCCTGTCTTTCTCCAACGCCCGTTGGGTGAGTTCCATCAGCCAGCCTCGCACCACGCTGCCATGATTCCAAACTTTACTGACGCTTGCCAGGTCCAAGTCAGCATCAAACTTCTGCAACACTTCCAGCCCCTCTGCGATGGATTGCATCATGCCATATTCAATGCCGTTATGCACCATTTTCGTAAAATGGCCGCTGCCCGATTTGCCGCAATACAGATAGCCGTTACTAACCGAAATTGACCGGAAGATCATTTCGCAGTGATCGAATGCCTCACGCTTGCCACCAATCATTGTGCACACCCCGCGCAAGGCTCCCTCAGGACCCCCGCTGGTACCACAATCAAGCAAGTGCACACCCATCTTTTCTAAATCACGGGCACGCGTTTGTGTGTCACGGTAATGCGAATTGCCACCGTCAATGACAATATCATGGGGGTTCAGGTATTGCTTGAGGTGGTTGAGGATCACATCCACCACGTTGCCGGCAGGCACCATCAACCAAATTACCTTTCGGCCGCTGATCCCCAGTGCCATGTCACTCAAAGTGGCATAGGTTGCCACCCCTTCCTTCGCTATTCTATCTAATGCCGACCTGTTTACATCGAATGCGAGAACCTGCATGCCTTTGCTTTTGAAATTCAGTGCCAGGTTGTACCCCATTTTGCCCAGCCCTACCAGACCGATTTGCATGTTTTGACTTTGTTTATGGCTGCAGGCCCGCGAGAGCCCATTGCCGTGATTAAATGAGTTTATCCAACATCAACACCACTGCCAAGCCCACCACCGAAACAATGCTTTCCATCAACGTCCACGACAAGAAAGTTTGTTTGAGCGACAAATTAAAATATTCTTTAAACATCCAGAAACCCGTATCATTAACATGCGAAAAAAATAAACTGCCGGCACCCACGGCCAACACCATTAATTCCGGTGCTGCCCCGCTATCTGTTGCCAGCGGCAATACAATTCCGGAGGCCGTAAGCCCGGCAACCGTAGCTGAACCGAGCGACACGCGCAGCAGCGCGGTGATGCACCATGCCATCACCAACGGTGAAAAGGTAATGTTAGCAGTTACTATTTTGATATACTCCCCCACACCACTGTCAATCAGCACTTGTTTAAAGCCGCCACCGGCAGCAATCACCAGCAAAATCAAAGTAATTTCTTTGATCGATAAAAACAGTTTGCGACCGATTGCCAATATGCGGGTACCGTGGCGCAGCTCAAAAAAGTAAATAGCCAGCAGCAAGGCAAACGCCAATGCAGCAGCAGGGGTACCCACGGTACTCATAAGAAGCGGAACCGATGGCAACAGGTAAGTTGCCACACCGCTTATGGCGATCAGTGCCACCGGAAGCAAAACGATCAGGAAACTCAGGCCAACGGAAGGCATTACCCCTTGACGAGGACTTTCATCGCGTTTGCCGATCGATACTTTGACATGTTGCAATGCTTTGGAGAACAACGGGCCTGCCAGTATTGCCGCGGGCACGGTCACCAGCAGCCCATAGAAAAACGTCCTGTTCAAGTCTGCCTGAAAAATGGCTGCAATGGCCGTTGGGGCGGGATGCGGAGGTAAAAATCCATGTGTAACCGAGAGTGATGCAGCCATGGGTATTCCCACGCGCAAAATAGGGACGCCTGCTAACGAGGCGATGGAAAAAACCAGCGGAATGAGGATCACGAAACCTGCATTGTAGAACAACGGAACCCCCACTACCAACCCGGTAAGCATCACTGCCCAGTGCAGGTTTTCTTTTCCAAACCAGCCGATGAACGTGAGAATAACCTGATGGGCGGCTCCGCTGACTTCAATCATTTTACCCAACATAGCACCCAGGCAAAGAACCACAGCAATGGTCTTCAACGTTTCTACCATACCACCGCCAATCGATTGCAGTGTATGCAGTGGTGCAAGGCCCTGGAGCAGCCCCACGGCCATTGCAGCTACAAGCAACGCATAGATGGATTTTACCCTGAGGAGTATCAATCCCAACAACACCAAAATGCCAGCAAATACATTCAGTAACGGCATCACAATAACTTGAGCGTTTCAATCGTCATCTTTGCTTGGATATAGAATGATTAACCTCCTGCAGCGCAGGGTAGAGTTTCCGGTATGATGCAAACTGTCTTTCATAAACCAAAGCAAGTTCCTTGCGTGGCTCTTTGTGTTGCAGCGCAGGTGTAGGGGCTGTCCAAGTCCAGCCCAAAGATTGAAAACCCATTTTTGCCGCTCCCATCACAGATGCGTCAGGTTGTTCGGGCCAATGCACGTCCCTTTGAAGCACATCGCAGAGCATCTGCACCCAGTTGCCCGAACGCGTTATTCCACCGCTTAACACAAGACGGCTGACTGGTCTCCCTGATTGGGTAACTGACAGCAGAATATCTTTCAGCGTAAAGCAAATGCCCTCCAGCAACGCACGTTGAAAATGCAGTCTTCCGTGCAGGACAGAGACGCCCACGAATGCACCGCGCGCCTCAGCATCGTACACTGGCGCACGCTCGCCCAATACGTAGGGCAACATCAGCATGCCATCGCAGCCGGGCGGCATCGTCACTGCCTCGTCAACGAAAGACAATAAATCACCGGGTGCATCATGATGTAATTTTTGAAACCAGTTGATAAGGGAAGTGCCATTATTGGTGGCTCCGCCACACACAAGGTTCTCATCATCTAAAATGAAATTGAAAAGTTGACCATGGTGTATGGCAACGCTGTGGCGCGCTGTCATCCTTACCGCTGCGCTGGTACCCACGGTAATCGCCACGTCACCCTCGTGCATAGCACCACTGCCCAATTGTGCGCAACATCCATCTCCAGCACCCAATACCAGCGGCACCACTTTGGGCAACTGCAAGGCCCCTTGCGCTTGAGCGGTGATCTTCTGGTTGGCATAAACCGACACAGGTTTTGAAAGGCGGCTGGCATGAATAGAGTCAAGTAGGCAAGGGGAATTTCA
>DHLV01000047.1:0-5751 GCA_002405445.1 Flammeovirgaceae bacterium UBA4659
AAGTATTTTTGAGATGGCTTCTAAAAACCCTTGACCTGTTACCAACCAGTCGAGAGCAAAATTCACAACCTAAAAATCTCCTTGCAACGGGTATTTGCCACCGGTCACCGGGTATTTTTCCCCGTTGCTTATGTTGTATTTCTTCTGTATAAAATCGATGTATATCGTAAATGTCGAGACTAAACGGCTTGCCCTGCAACGGCTATTTTCCACCGCCCTTTTTTTTGGCAAATGTTTGTAAATTCATGTATGAAAACATTTCACTTTTTCACCTTGTGTTTCCTAGTCACATGTTGCGCTCCTGTGTATGTGCCCAATGCCCGGCACGCCACTCTTTTTGAGAAAAAGGGAGAGTACAAAGCCACCGCATACGCATTACAGGTAGCAGATGTTCAGTTAGCCTACGCAGTAAGCAACCATGTGGCAATTATGGCAAATGGCGCCACCAATATTGCGCGTAGTTTTCCTGAGTTTCGTTTTGGCGAATTGGGTATAGGATATTTTACCAAAGCAAAAGAATTTAATGTCGAGTTTTTTGGCGGATATGGCGCAGGTGCATCAACCGCTAATTTCAATAACAAGATGGTGGCGAGAGATTACAACAGAATTTTTCTTAGCCAGTCAGTTGGTCAAAAATCCAATCGTTTTCAATGGTCAGTCACCAACCGTTTTTCGCTGGTTGATTTTACCACGTTTCAATCCAGCGATCCCATCAGCACAAGATCTTCCAAAGTTTTTATTGAGCCGGGTCTGTATAGTGGTTACTCGCTCATTAAAGAAAAACTATTTTTTGTGGTGCAGGCAGGCGTGGCCGCACACCTCGGCAATTCGCCCTATTTCGATTACAGTCCGTTTTATTTTTCTGCGGGCTTGAATTGGCAGGTCTCCAAATAAGAGCAATCTAAAGAATAAGATTTCTCGATCGCTCAAACCACCCCCTGCGCCTGCATGGCTTTCGCCACTTTCAAAAATCCGGCAATGTTGGCGCCCACCATATAGTTGCCGGGCTTGCCATATTCTTTGGCGGTCGCAAGTGCGGTGTCGTGAATGCCTTTCATGATGTTCACCAGTTTTGCGTCTACTTCTTCGCGCGTCCAGTTCGATCCCATAAAGTTTTGCGTCATCTCTAAACCAGAAGTCGCCACACCACCTGCGTTACTTGCTTTGCCGGGGGCATACATCACTCCATTATCCAAAATGATATTGATGCCCTCGATGGTTGTGGGCATGTTCGCGCCTTCGGCCAATAACTTTACACCGTTCTTCACCAAATTGGAGGCATCTTTTGCATTCACTTCATTTTGCGTAGCACATGGGAATGCGCAATCCGCTTTGATATTCCAGAGTGGGTTGTGGTCTGCCTTTCCTGCCTGTCCGGCAGGCAGGTCATCTACTTCTTTGTACACGCATTTGTATTTATCCGCGTATTCTTTGATGCGCCCCCTGCGGTTGTTTTTCAGGTCTTTCAAAAATTCCAATTTCTCTTGCGTGATTCCCGATTCATCGATGATAATTCCGTTTGAGTCTGAAGCCGTAATAACTTTGCCGCCTAGTTGAATGATTTTCTCAATCGCATATTGAGAAACATTTCCCGAGCCCGACACCAAACATGTTTTACCTTTGATGCTGCTGCCCACATTTTGCAACATGTTCTCTGCAAAATAAATTAAGCCGTAGCCCGTGGCCTCCGTGCGAATCAAACTTCCGCCCCAGCCAATGCCTTTGCCGGTGAGCACGCCTGTAAATTCATTCTTGATTTTTTTGTAGGCGCCAAACAAATATCCGATCTCGCGGCCGCCCACCCCAATGTCGCCAGCGGGCACATCTAAACGATGGTTGATGTGGCGCGCCAACTCGCCCATAAAGGCTTGGCAAAATTTCATTACTTCGTTATCCGATTTTCCTTTCGGGTCGAAATCGCTACCGCCCTTTCCACCACCCATGGGTATCCCTGTAAGGGCATTTTTAAAAATCTGTTCAAAGGCCAAAAACTTGAGCACACTGGGTGTAACCGATGGATGAAAACGCAACCCGCCTTTGTAGGGACCAATGGCGCTGTTCATCTGCACCCGATAGCCGCGGTTTACCTGCACTTCGCCTTTGTCGTCTAACCACGTCACCCGAAAAGATATGAGTCGCTCGGGCTCCAACATGCGCTCTAGCAACTTAAGTTTTGCGAATGCAGGGTTTCGCTCAAGCGCGGGCATCACGGAGGCAATTACCTCTTCGGCCGCTTGCAAAAATTCGGGTTCGTTGGGGTTGCGTTTGGTAACGGTTTCGAGGATAGTGGAGAGGGTCATGAGTACGTCGGTTGGTTTGATTGTTAGAAAGGTAACAAGAAAATGCAAACGGTTGGGTGGCAGCAGCACGTGCTTTGCACCGCTGAATGCGCGGGCAATACATTAACACCGCACAACCCACCCTGTTTGTGATGGGCTTCATACCATACATACAAATGACGGGTTGAAATAGGCATTGAGACTCGCGTATCATCTGGAACGCATCTCAATCATACCTTCCGGGAATTTGCGGCTTTGTTGGCGGCTCGGCCATATCGGATTTTTTGCCCACATTCCCGGTGGATATGGGCTCCAAAATCACCCATGCATACCGCCCGAATTCTTGAAAATTTCTTCAACATTTTTTGAGATGAGTTCTGGTAAAATCCTTCTGCTACATGTGTACGGGTTCCGGGTAATCGACAAAATTTTTCTTGTAAAACAGTTGCAGAAAAACCATCACCAGGCTACTCTCTTCCGTAAGGTGTTGTTTGAGAAAAAGTTCATCAGTGTCTTGAAAGCCACTCAGGTTCTTGAAGTCATCATCGCTGAGCTTCTTAAAGCCCATTGACCAGCGGTCAAATATGCGCGTGGGCGATTCGCCTTCCAGCAAGGTGGTCACGCGCTTGTGCCGTGGGTCATTGATGATCTGTGAATACAAATCCCGTACGGTTTGCCGATTGCCTTCCAGTACTTGCATAAACTTGCCGTTTACGTAAAGCAGCATACCGGTGATGCCTACGAGGCGGTTGTTTTCGCGTGCCTCTTTGAGCAGATCAATCAGGCTGCCCTCGTCAAAAGGGTCGATGGCATAACTTGTGTAAATTAAATGGTACATACGTTCATTTTGTTTCGCGTTTATATGGCAGAATACTGCTAAAGTTATACAAAATCACGTTTAATGTTCAATGCCTTCTTTGGCAGCGGACGTTTTGTTTCCGATGAACGGTGAATTTTGTTGATGGATGTGAATCGCGCTGCGGGAGAGCACTACTCCTGTAATCAACGAGGCGATGGCGCCCACCCAAATGCCGGGTATGTATGAAATGAACCAAAAATAGTCATACGCACCGTGGAATAGTGTAGCCACACCCAGAGCGTAGAGTGAATAATGTTCTTTCTTGTGTTGAAATTTGGCAATACCCAGGAAGTAGCCCATCAGTGCACCAAATGTGGCATGGGCCGGCACGGCTGTAAACATGCGAATGACGGCTACTTCAAAACCTCCATCCCACACGTAAAGAATGTTTTCTAAACCGGCAAACCCAAGGCTTACCGTTACCGCATACACAATACCATCATAGGGCTCGTTGAAATTTGGGTTGGGGTACAGTACCCATCGCACAAAAATGAATTTGCTGAACTCTTCAATCAGCGCTACCAAAATAAAAGCATGTACGGCCTCCTGTGCTACACTGGCGTGGTCGATCGCAATGATGGTGTTGATGGACCACGAGATCAAAAGTGTGAGAATAGTGCTGGCCACACCGAGAGAAAAACTCTTTACAAGCAAACCAATCGGTTCGCGCTCATGTTCGTCTTTCCAGTAAATGTACAATCCAATGGCAACTCCGGGGGCAAGTGCCAACGCCAAAACAAAAAGAAAGTGCATCTTCAAATATATTCAATCGCTTGCGCGAAACCCACTTGAACGTATGTCTTTGATTACGTTCTGTGGCAGCGGCACAAATGCTATCATTGCTCACCATCGCACATTCTCACTTCCATGAGAAAATAGATTGTATGGTGCCCTGCTCAATCCACCATCTCACCGATGTAACGCAGGCCGTCCAACGTCAAATCGGGTTCGATGGCGTGAAAAAATGGTTTCAATCCGGAAATCACAAAAGAGAGGCCCCCCGTGGCAATGGCGGGGCAATCTTGCCTGAGTTCTGTACGGATGGCGGAAACCATTTGCCGCACCAGACCCTCGTAACCAATTACGATGCCTGATTGAATGGCCGTTACGGTGTTGGTACCCAATGCTGATTTAGGAATTTCCAATGGCACATCAAACAATTTTGCGGCATTTGATGATAAGGCTCTTAATGCTGTGCGTAAACCGGGTACAATTGATACACCTAAAATTCGCCCATCGGCAGAAATCGTTGTAAAGGTTAATGCTGTGCCGAAATCTACCACGATGCAGGTTTCTTTGAACTTGGTGTAGGCACCCATTGCATTGGCCACCAGGTCAGAGCCGATTTCGTATGGGTTGAGAACCTGGATCGGCAACTGCCCGTAGATTTTCGGGCCCACCACCATAGGCTCTTTTTGAAACAGTGTGCGGATAGCGTTGCGAATCTTGTCGTTGAGTGCCGGCACAACGCTGCTCACTACGATTTTACCAATTACCTCGGGCGCCAGCGATGACTCAAGAAAGAAATCTCGGATCTTGACGCCATAGAACAGCTCGGGTTGGTCGGGTTTGGAAGGTATGCGCCAATGAAACTGCCATTGGTGTTTGTTCCACAAACCAATTGTAATGTCGCTGTTACCAATGTCGATGGCGAGTAGCATCAAGCAGCAGTATTACGTATTTGCGACCACCACACTTCTTTGTTTGCTTTGCTGGACTCCAAGGGCTCTGCCTGCGCACGAAATAAATCAAAGTTCAATTGCAGGGTTAACCAAAACTGCGCCTTTTCATCGGGTGCCCTCCAAAGCCCGATTGCCGGTGTGGCGCTGATGCCCACGTTTTTGTTTACGACATCCGACAAAACCCGTAAGTAAACACCCGCTTGTTTCGCGCAAGCGGTATCAGCCATGTGTTGCGGCTGAAGGAATTTCTTCTTCAGAATTCCACACGCATTTGAAGGGTTGTGCATCATGATTAACGGTCAGCCAAAAATTCTGATTCCTTCGGTTTTCATTTATAAAATCGAAAGATAAGCCTTCTCTTTAAATTATCATTTTTTGACCACAAAACTCCTCACGTTCACCGCGAGAAGTTGTACAATAAACTCACCGTTTTTTAAACGCCCAAATAATGGAAGATTTCTTCAATAAACCATTTTTGAGATAGGTTACAGAAAAGGATTAAAAAAAACGGACATTACTTTTGCGTCTGCTATTGCAGTCAAGGGTAGGTGGCCAAAGGTTACCGTCAAAAATTGATCGGGCAGCATCAGCGTTATGCCCTAAAATACTCTTCCAACTCGGCCAACGTGTTGTTGCCGCGCAAGTCTTTGATTACCTTCCCTTTCTCGAGCAGTACTATGCGGTTACAAACTTCGGTGATGTGGTTGAGATCGTGGCTTGAAATGAGAAACGTGACCTGCCGTTGCCTGCGCTCTGCCTGTAACAACTCTTTCAATCGTATTTGTGAGGTTGGGTCAAGGTTTTCGAATGGTTCATCCAGCATGATCACGTCTGGGTTTCCGATAAAAGCGGCAGCAATGCCTACTTTTTTCAAATTTCCTTTCGATAAATCGCCAATGTATTTGCCCTGATCGTTGATTTCGCCATGAAA
>DHLV01000047.1:5856-90461 GCA_002405445.1 Flammeovirgaceae bacterium UBA4659
GGAATCGCCGTACCCTGAGAACCGCTTATTTCTATCTTTTTCCAACAGCGATTTTAAATCAGCAGCCGTGCAGCCGTGCAACTTTCCCACAAAATCAAAGTATTCTTTTGGGGTGAGGTAGGGAATCAGAAAACTTTCATCCAGAAATGACCCTACTTGTTTCTTCCACTCATCGCTGCCCTGAACATTTTTTCCTTTGATTGTTATTTTCCCTTCGGTGGGTTTTACCAAATCGAGCATCATCCGGAACAGTGTTGTTTTGCCCGCCCCGTTATTACCCACCAAACCGAAGCTCTCATCGTTGCCAATGGTGAGTGCAGCTACATCTACAACGGTAGTATTTCGATAAATTTTCCTGAGTGAACTTACTTCTATCATTTTCTAGTTTTTGCGGAAACCGGATGCAATTTCATACTTTTTATTTACAAACCGTTTGGTGGTAAGGCCGAGCAGGTAGGGCCTCAGCGCTAGACCCGTGAGGCCGGCCATGCCCACTGCCAGTATTCCGATCTCAGTGGAAAAGACGAACTTAAATGGCAGATAGAAAATGAAGGGCCCCAACATGATCGGTATTGCCATTACCCATTGCGCAGCTCCTACACCCTCGTAATTAAACGTGCCTCCTTTTGTCGGGTCGATTTTCTGCGGCTCCCACATGGCTATATTCATGATGATGAAAATATTTACCCCCATGTTGAAAAGAGTCAATGCCAAATGAAAAAAAATGATTTGCCACCCAAAATATGCGTAAGGTAACGTCACCACAAAGGCAATCAATGTACTGGCACTTAACAACCAATATTTGGCTTCTATGAATTGCCGCACAGACCCGGGCCGTGTAAGGGTAAAATCAAAATGACAACTTTGCCAGCTAAACAACAGTTGCCCGTAGTTAATCAAGAAAGCCCCGGTTACAAATGTGCCGGCAAAAAGTGCAAAGCTCGGTACCTTTTGAGCGATACCGCCATCGCGGTAAAAAATCAATCCGTACAACAGCATGAATGTACTCACGAATAAAAATGTTCGTGGTCTTTTGTTGCGCAAAATCGATTTGATTTCGAGGTTAATCCATTCGCCATACGCGCCAAAGCCTCGCAGCAGACGCCAATCACTGTATTTTCGCCATTCGCTACTACTGTCTTTTTGAAGGCTCCATTCATCACCATACATACCGGCTGCAAAAACGCGAAAATTAACCCAATACAAGAGCAGCAGAAGCAACCACGCACAGATGAAAACGAAAAAGATACCGGACGGCCAATGAAAGACAGCCGCGGATACATCTGACAACTCAAACCATTTGTAATATTCAGCTGTGCCAAACAAAGCCAATGTGCCGATCAGCATTAAAATTCCGGCACGAGTATCCTCCCATTTCTTTTTGTAGTAGATAATGAGGTAATGCAGCAAAAGGCTAACAGTGATAATGATGCCAAGCCAAGTGAGGGCAGCAATGGTGCCCCACCGCGGAGCAACAACGAACAGCGTAAACGGTGTAAAGAGTAAACAAGCCGAACAATTGAAAACATGCACAAGCGATTTTGTCAGCAGATGATGTGCAATAGACGACCGCTTGATGGGCAGGTGGAGATAAGGTTGAACATCCAGTGTCGGCAAATTTTGCAAGAAGTAGCGCATCACAAACTCAAAACCGAAATAGTACAGCATCACTTTGTTGATGAACAAAATACTGTCTTTATGTTTGAGATATTGTGTAATGATGGTATCAAGCGCGAAGCCCAGCCCAAGTGAATAGCCAACAATTGCCAAAGCCAAAAACCCCATGAAGATAACTTTGGCGAGTTCTTTGCTGAAGGCAGCCGATCGGATAAACTTCAGATATGCGTGTTGAACAAAAAAAATTCTCATTTGAAATGGAAACGAAAAAAGTGATGTGATGTTATGATTGGATCAAATCAGCCCCCTTTTCTGCAATCATAATGGTGGGGGCGTTGGTATTGCCGCTGCTGATGACCGGCATTACCGAGGCATCAATCACCCGTAAACCGTCAATACCTTTTACGCGCAGCGCAGGGTCCACCACGGCCATATCATCGATGCCCATTTTACAAGTGCCCACCGGGTGATAAACGCACTCTGCCGTGTCGGCAATATGGTTCAGCCAGGCTTCATCTGAATCGCGCAGCACGGGCAGGTGTGTTTTGATTCGCATCGAAGAAAAAGCATCAGACTCCAGCACCTCCAACGCTTTGCGTCCACCGGCTATCATCACTTTCTTGTCTTTTTCGTGCTGCAGGTAGTTGGGCTCAATGATGGGCGGCTTTGTCAGGTCAGATGATGCCAACGCAACATATCCCCTGCTTTCGGGCCGAACCTGCGTGGGAAAGATGGAGTACCCACTCGCTTTTGAAAACGAGCTGATGTCATACATGTTCGCTACTTTTTCGTCTCCTGCATTGGTGGGCGTAAACTGAAATTGTATGTCGGGGCGAGGCTGATCAGCAGAGGATTTTAAAAACGCTACGGCCTCTAACGGACCAATAGACAACGGGCCGCCTTTTGTGATCAGGTACTCGATCAGCGCAACTGCCTGGCGGTACCACGGCAGATAATAATTGTTCGATCGGATATTACTCAAACTGCTGACCGGATAAAACAGGTGATCGTGCAGGTTTTTGCCCACGCCCGGTAAATCATTTTTCACATCAATACCATGCTGCTGTAGTTCACCTTTTGCGCCAATGCCCGACAGCATGAGTAATTTGGGCGATTCAAAAGCACCCGCACTCAACAGCACTTCTTTGCGGGCTCTTGCCACCAACGTGGCACTGCGGCCGGTCATAAACTCGACACCCACAGCGCGGTCGCCCTCTATCACAATCCGTTTACAGCGTGCACCTGTCATCACAGATAAGTTGCTACGCTTCAATGCCGGAGCGAGAAATGCTTTGGCTGCGCTGAAGCGTTTGCTCGCCTTCATGTTGTATTGAAACCACCCGGCACCTTCTTGGCTTGCACCATTTACGTCATTGTTTTTTGGAATGCCCCTTTCAGCGCACGCGTGGATAAATGCTTCACCCATCGGGGTGTGGTACCAGTATGATTGCGTTACGTGCATCAACCCGCCCTTTTGGTGGAACTCGTTTTCAAACTGCTCATTGTGTTCTGATTTTTTGAAATACGGCAGCACCTCATCATAACTCCAACCCTTGCAGCCCATGCTCGCCCAAGAGTCGTAATCTTCGCGCTGTCCGCGGATGTAGGCCATTGCATTGGTAGAACTGGAACCCCCCAGCACTTTGCCGCGCGGGTGATAGATCTTGCGGTTGGCAAGATGTGCCTGCGGCTCGGTCCAGTAACAATTCCAGTCTACATTGCTGTGATACAGTTGCAGGTAGCCTGCCGGGATGTGGATTTCTGGCTTGGTATCTTTACCCCCGGCCTCAACCAGTAACACCGTTTTTGATTGGTCTTCGCTGAGCCGGCTGGCCAGCACACAACCAGCAGAGCCCGCACCGATGATGATGTAATCGTAGGTCATAAGTCAATCTGAAAATGAATCAATTTGAAGATTTGAAAATGAAATACCAAATGAGGTCATTCATTTTCAAATGACCCTATTTTCAATTTTTCGAATTGTTTAAAGAGTTCCCACACCACAATGCCGAGACACACAGAAATATTGAGTGAGTGTTTAGTGCCGACTTGTGGTATTTCAAGCGCCAGGTCCCCCAGTGCAATCACATCGTCACTCACCCCGTTTACCTCGTTGCCAAACACCAGACAGTATTTTTGGTTGGTTTGCGATGCGAACGTGTTCAACGGGATGCTGTCGGTGGTTTGCTCCACAATCACAATTTTGTACCCCTTTTGTTTGAGCTTCGCCACAGCGCCTGCCGGGTTTTCGAAATGCTCCCATGCTACCGACTCGGTTGCACCCAGTGCAGTCTTTTGTATTTCTCGGTGAGGTGGCGTGTCCGTAATACCCGTTAAATAAATTTTTTCTACCCGAAACGAATCGGCCGTGCGAAAGGCAGAACCCACGTTGTGCAAGCTGCGAACGTTATCCAGCAAAATGCAAACGGGGATTTTTTCTGCACCTTTGAATTCGTCAACAGAAATGCGGCCGAGCTCTTCGAGTTTGAGTTTTTTCATAAATTCTGACAGGATAGAGCGGTGCACCCGTTATTCCTGCAAATCAATTTGATTTTGCTAAGTTGATGACAATCTCCCAGTTGAACTGTACAAACTTGTGCAGCGATTCTTCCAAAATACGTTCTTGGTCGCTGTGTGCGCCAAAACCTTTTGGGCCATCTTCCAAATCGGTGATCGGCCCGATGCCATAGCACTCCATTCCCTTTGCCTGCAAGTACGCTTTGTCGCTGGCACCGGTAGTCATTACAGGCAATGTTACAGTGTTATAAATTTTGGTGATGGCTTTCTCTGTCACCTTAAAGGCTTCTGTATCTAACCGCGAAGGTTTTGAAATCGGCCTGCGGTTGGCACCGGTTGGCACGATGTCTATCTGCGAATCGTTGATCACGCGTTTCATCTCTGCGATAAGCCCAGGCATGTCTTCATCCGGCAACGCGCGAACATCCAATGTTGCTTCTGCTTCGCTGGGTATGATGTTCACCAGGTAGCCGCCCTTGATGATGTTGGGCGAAACTGAAGTGCGCAGCGTTGAATACATGCGCGGTTCTTTGGCTGCAAAATATTCCTGTGCTCTTTCGGCCTCAATGCCACCGTTTACCACTGCCAGATAGCGTGCGGCATCTGTGGGTGGGCTAATGGCAGCAAGCCGCGTAAAAAATGTGCGGGTTGTTTCGTTCAATCTCATGGGTGTTTGCCATGCCGCAATTTTGGCAACAGCGTTGGCCAGGTGCACCACGGCATTGTCTTGCAAGGGCACCGACCCATGGCCTGCCGGGCCTTTGGAGATCATCTTCAGTCCGTTGGGTACTTTTTCTGTGGTAGACACCGAGGCATAAATGACTTTCCCCTCTTTGCGCGTTACACCACCACCTTCGGCAAAGCAATACTCAGCGTCAATTTCTGCCCAATGTTCTTTCACCATATATTCAATTCCCACTTTGGTATTTGATTCTTCACCAGATTCAGCCAGGAAAATCACATCCCTGTCAAGTTGAATATTCAGCCGTTTGAGTTGCAGCATCACCATTAAAGCAGCCACCACATTGTCTTTGTCATCCACCGACCCACGGCCGTACACATGTCCGCCCTCGCGTGTTGCAGAGAAGGGCGGGTGGATCCATTTGGCGGAATCCACGCTCACCACATCAGTGTGTGCCATCAACAGTATCGGTTTCTTCTTGCCGTTGCCCTTGATGCGAGCCACCAGGTTGGGGTGCCGGGGGTCGTTTGCAAATACTTGTGTGGCAATGCCTTCTTTCTCTAAAACTGATTTCAGGTAATCTACCACAGGCGCTTCGGTGCCTGTGGCCGTGCTGGAGTTGATGCGCAACATGGCCTGGAAGTGGCGCATGGTTTCGTCTTGCAGTTTAGCCCAATCGGGTGACTTTGGCTGGGCAATGGCGAAGGTTGAAGCGAGTGATAGCAGAAGTAGTGTTCTCATGGTTGTTTTTAAGTACATCATCAGGTTTTGGAATTTTGAAAACGCTTGCCGACCTCAAATATAGAAAATCCACAGGTGAAGGCGAGAGCGAGGAAAATCAATGTCACGGCAACTGCCTTTGTTGTTGAAGAGTTACTGCCAGTTTGAACGTTGTGAAATAGTGTTCCGGGTATCACAATTTGTAGCCTGTCCGGCAACTTACTTTGCCAATCTTTGGATCTGCGGCAGGTGGTGTAAAAAATGTTCATGAAAAAACCGCAGTGCCTGATGGGCATTGAGTTTTCCGGCTACTACATGCTTGTAGATTTTTCGTTTGCGCTGGTGCGGCTGAATTGTTTCCAACAATGCCTGCAACTCGCTGCGTACATTATTCCATTCTTCTTCCAATTGCTGGAGCGATGTGGCGTTTGTTGTTTGTTTTACCACCGCCTGGGGTGCCTTAAATTTCAATGGCAACCGCTGACTAATGATCAGCAAGCCCATCTTGAATTCTTCCCAAATGCCAGTATCACCGGCTGTGCCGATGCCAAGTATCTTCTTTTGCATGTACAATACCGACAAGCGCTCGGCTGTGATAAGGTGCGCTATAATTTGCAGGATGGACCATTGGTTGCCCGCACTGAAGGTGAGGTTTTGTAATGGCAACTTTTTTATTTGTGCCAATAATAATACGCGGTTGTCCTCTAGTTTTTGATATAAACGCTCTAAATTGCCCATCATTAAAATTTGTTACTTTCGGGAACAGAATAGATAGTTAGTTAATTTTTAACCCTAAACAAACTAAACCCTTAAAAGTATGGAACAACATGCAGGATTTTGGAAAAGATTGGTAGCTTTCATTATCGATTTAATCATTATTTGGCTACTACAGTCTTTTATTTTTGTTCCAATTCTGGGTGCGCTCGGTATAGGCTTATTCACTGCGTCCCCTGATCTATCTGACCCGGATGATGCCGCAGGCATGGTTGCGGTTGTCATCGCGGCAGTCGGAGCTATTTGGTTGTTAGCAATGATTATTCAAGTGCTCTACTTCACGTTTATGGAATCGTCCAAAACGCAGGCTACACTTGGGAAAATGGCTCTCGGAATAATAGTCACCGATATGGATGGAGCACCGCTCAACTTCTCAAAAGCGCTGGTGCGCAACCTGTGCCGTCTGCTTTCAAATTTGACAATGTTTATTGGCTACATTATTGCAGGATTTACAGCAAAGAAACAAGCCTTGCACGATATCATTGCGGGCACCCTCGTTGTAAACAAAAAATAATGCCCTGGTTGCAGAAAAGAAGTTCTACCAAAAGAGATTTTTCACCGGTATATTTTTACTGTTTCATTTTGTATTCGCACACTAGCAGGCAGGTATCCTATCAACTCCCCATCGGCTTCGAGCATTGCTGCCTTTGCAGATGATAGCTGCACGCTACTGGCCACCGCATACGCTATTTGTGGCGCGCTCACTTTATGTTTCGATTTTATCTGCAACAGGTACCATAAGAACTGTGGCAACGGCACCGCACCACCCAAAAACAAATTGAATTGCCCGTCATCTGCTTTGGCGTCTGGGGCAATAAAAATTTTGTTGCCAAAAGATTGACCATTGGCGATGGCAGCTACCCGTGCCCGACCATGCCAAACAAAGTCTGCCGCCTGCACGGAGATTTCCTCGGGTTTGTGGGTAAAAAATGTTTGGACAATCGCCATCAGATACCGGCCTTGTGCGCCCAGCCATCGTGGCATGGATGCCATCTTGCTGACACTGCTTGGCCCCATGCCGGCACTGCACACATTGATGAAGTATTCTTCTATGGTATGGCCGGTGCCGCTACGGCACGTGATGTGCCCGATGTCGGTTGCTTTAGGGGGCCGTTGCAACAACTGAAGCAAATGGGCGCCATCCGCTTTAATGCCGCACGCGCCTGCAAAATCGTTTCCCGAACCCAAAGGTATGATTCCTAATGCGGGGCGGTAGGGTTTTGCCAAAAGGCCGTTCACCACCTCATGCAATGTGCCATCGCCACCGGCCGCCATTATTGCATCACAACTTGTAGCGTGTTGCATTGCCAACGCTTTGGCATCTCCAGCTTGCTGTGTTTCCACTACAAGCACCTCATGGGCACGTGAAATGACCGGCAAGATCGAAGAGTAGAAGATTTTTTTCTTGCGCGAAACTCCGTTCAGAACAACCGTAATCTTCAAAGTACTTTGTTTACAAACATGCCTTACTTGCAGTTCTTTTTGATGGCCGCTTTGGCTTCTGCCGAACCAAGTTCTTCTGCCCGTTTAAAGTCCAGGCACCCATCGTAATTATTACTCATGGCAATTTTCACCAATGCACGTTGGTAATAGGTTTCAGCATCGTTGGGGTAAATATCGATGGAGGCGGAGTAATCTTCTACGGCACCAACATAATCTTCTTTTTGCGTTTTGCTCAATGCACGATTGTCATAGTAGGTAGGGTTGTCGCCATCTAACTCAATCGCTTTGGTGTAGTCTGCAATGGCACCGTCATAGTCTTGCAATGTATGCTTGAGCACACCCCGCAGGTTAAAGGTTTCTGAATCATCACTGTCAAGTTCAAGTGATTTGTTGTAATCGTCCATTGCTCCTTTCAAGTCCTCTTTGGCGGTTTTTGCCAACGCGCGGTTCTCATACTTCAGCGGGTCTTTCGCGTCAATTTTGATGGCCTGGTCATAATCAGCAATGGCCTGGTCAAAATTTCCGGTATTGTAAAACGCCACTCCGCGGTAGTTGTATAGGTTGGCGTCATTCTTGTCGATCTCAATAGCCTTGGTATAGTCATCAATCGCGCTCACATACTCTCCCAATTCAGATTTAACGATGCCGCGGTTGAAATACTTGTCATCGTCCGCAGGCCCGAGTTCCAGTGCCTTTGAAAAGTCGAAATATGCACCTTGCAGGTCTTCGATGTTGTACTTGGCGAAGCCTCGGTTGGTATAGGCTTCTGTGTATTTAGGGCTAAACCGTATCGCCTTGTCCAAATCCACAATGGCGCCTTCATCATCACCCAAATTCACCTTGGCTTCACCACGAAAATTCAATGCTTCGGCCAACGTTGAATCCATGTCAAGTGCAAAATTGAAATCACCTATGGCGCCATAGAAATCGCGTAAGCCCATTTTGGCGCGGCCACGCAGGATGTATGCAGGTTTGTTCTTAGGGCTACCCTCCAACACCTTGGTCAGGTCGGCCTTTGCTTCAATAAAATTAAGGGATGCAATCTTGCGCCTGGCTGCGTCCAACTGCTGATCGATATTTTGTGCCCACGTGTGGGAGGCGATTGCGGACAAAATAAAAAATAAAAGATGTTTCATAGCTTCTTTACAACGAAGCAAGTTATGAAATGGGTATTACATGCCCAATGTGCCGGTAATGATTGTTTCCCTTGTTTTGAGGGAAGCGGTGGGTCAACCCCAAACAGCAGAATCGCTAAACCGGCTTTTACCCGCTTAACGTACAAGGCTGATGTTGGTATGTCAATTATGCAATGGCATTTCCGATTGCATCACCTCGGCCTAACTGACTGAGACGAGTCAGAGCAGCTTCTATGTCTTTCACCAAGGCCTGTTTTTCCAAAATATCAGGGGGCAAATTGCCACCCTCTGACTTTAAAACCAGTTGGCGGAACATACTGACATCTTCTTTGAGGAGTTGCTGGCTTTGCCGCAGGGCATGTTTGATCGTTTCCATATTCGTTTAATTGAGTTTGGTTGTTCATCAATACGGTTAACAGGCCATTGGACACTGGCCCCCGCATAAAGTTTAAGCCATTCATCCAAAATTTAAAGAAAGGTAAACCCGGCCCTAATGTGGCGGTGCAGGCACCCGGCTGCATCATGCAGGGTTTCAGTTGATCTGTTGCATACCAATGAAAAATGCTTTCAAACGTTTGAATAGCCTTTTCTGTCGTTTTTCATTCGCCAACCCTATGGAGAGAAACAGTCTGCTCTCTTTTGTTGGCATTATGTCATCTTTCGGCCGTTTTTTGCACAAAATAAATATTCGTCACATGCAAAAGACATCGATGCTTGTGTTGGCCATTTTGAGCTTTCATACGTGGGCTTCAGGGCAAGAGCGGCCGCTGGAACAAAAAATGGATTTCGAGGAATATGACCCGCCCAGTTGTCTAAAGGTGGACGAGCATAGAGTGGTGCGTGCCAAATTTCCGTTTATCGACATCCACAATCACCAAGGCGACATGAACAATGCCGACTTGAGTGAGCTCGTCAAAGCGATGGAAAAGCTCAACATGGCGGTGATGATCAACCTTAGCGGCAGGGGATTTCGCGGTAGCGGAGACCACCTCGAAAAATCAATTGAGAACATCAACAAGCAATACCCCAAACGTTTTGTGCTGTTTACCAATATCGATTTTGGCGCCATTGACGATGCCGACTGGACAGCCAAAACAGTGAAGCAGTTAGAGATGGACGTAAGACGTGGCGCCAAGGGCTTGAAGATTTACAAGAGCCTGGGCATGTTTAACCGCGACAGCAAAGGCAATCGAATTCATATTGACGATCCGAGAATTGACGCGGTGTGGGCCAAATGCGGAGAGTTAGGTATACCTATTTTGATTCATGCGGCCGATCCCAAACAGTTTTGGCAACCCATCGACAAGAACAATGAGCGTTGGCTGGAGTTGAAGCTGCATCCGGGCCGCAGGCACGATACCGACTCAGTGAAGTGGGAAACCATCATTGCCGAGCAGCACAACATTTTCCGCAAGCACCCGAAAACGAAATTCATCAACGCCCACCTCGGCTGGTTCGGCAATGACTTGAAGAAACTGAGTCAACTGATGGATCAGTTTCCCAACATGTATACTGAAATTGGTGCGGTGATCGCTGAATTGGGCAGGCAGCCCCGCGCGGCAAAGGCTTTCCTTACCAAATATCAAAACAGAGTGTTGTTTGGTAAGGATAGTTGGGTGCCCGATGAGTATGAAACCTACTTCCGCGTGTTGGAAACTGAGGACGAGTACTTTCCATATCATAAACGATACCATGCGTTTTGGCGCATGTATGGCCTTGGCCTGCCGGATGAAATCCTCAAAAAGATCTATTACAAGAACGCGTTGCTGCTGCTGCCCGATATGGATCCCAGCCATTTTCCGAAATAGCCATGTAATCAGTTGTTGATAAAGAGTGTACCATGTTGTATTTTGACATGTAAAACCTGAAACCAACATGAGACGCTGCTTATTCTTGCTGCTGAGTGTGCTCGCATTCACATGTAGCACCCCACCAAATATATCCGTTCAATTTGCCATTTCGTTTACCGAAGAAATGAGCGACCAAGCGCAAGATGGTCGCCTGTTGTTGATGCTGGCAAAAAGCGATAAAACAGAGCCGCGTTTTCAAATCAATGATGGCGTGAAAACCCAACTCATTTTTGGTGTTGATGTGGAAGGCATGAAGCCAGGTGATCAGATTGCCATAGATGGAAAGGCATTTGGTTTCCCCATTCGAAATGTAGCGGATATTCCCCCGGGTGAATACATGGTACAAGCACTCATCAACCGGTACGAAACATTTTACCTGAAGAGCGGACAAACTGTCAAGCTTCCACCCGATCAGGGAGAAGGGCAACAATGGAACCGCAAGCCGGGTAATTTTTTCAGCAAACCGATAAAGGTAAAAATCGACCCCGCGAAGGCACAGGTAGTAGAACTTACAATGGATCAAAAAATTCCACCCATTGCCGAGCCAACTGACACGAAGTACGTGAAGCATATCAAGATTCAAAGCCAGTTGCTCTCTGAGTTTTGGGGCCGGCCCATGTATGTGGGCGCCCACGTACTTTTGCCCGAAGGTTTTGACGAGCATCCGGAAGCCAAATACCCTTTAATGATTTACCACGGCCATTTTCCAAGCGACTTTGGTGGGTTTAGTACCGAACCGCCCCCTGCTAACATGGACACCACCGACTTCAGCGAGCGCTTTGGCGTTTATGGCTACGCGAAAATTCAAAAGCAAGAAGCATACAATTTTTATAAACAGTGGACGAGCAAAGGCTTTCCGCGTTTTTTGGTGGTAGAGATTCAACACGCTAACCCTTATTATGATGACTCGTATGCGGTAAACTCTGAAAACCTGGGCCCATACGGAGATGCCATTATGCAAGAGCTATTGCCCGCCATTGAAAAAAAATTTCGTGGCATTGGCCAAGGCTGGGCGCGATTTACTTATGGTGGTTCTACGGGCGGATGGGAAGCCTTGGCAGTGCAAATGTTTTACCCTGACGAATTCAACGGCTGTTTCGCGGCTTGCCCCGACCCGATCGATTTTCGCGCATTTTGCCTGCTTGATATCTATCAGCAAAAGAATGCCTATTGGTACGATAGCGATTTCAAAAAATTGCCGATCCCTTCACATCGCAACTATTTGGGACAAATTCAATCCACCATGCAAGAGAGCAATTACTACGAACTTGCTCTGGGTTCTAAATCGCGCAGCGGCCAACAATGGGACATCTGGGAAGCGGTATATTCTCCGCAAGGAGCAGATGGATACCCAAAACGAATTTTCAACAAAGAAACGGGTGAGATTGACCCAGCTGTTGCTCAATACTGGAAAGAGCACTTTGACCTTCGGTATATTTTGCAACGAGATTGGAATACTTTGGGCCCTAAACTGCAAGGCAAGATTCACATTTTCTGTGGCGACATGGATAATTACTATTTGAACAATGCTGTTTATCTGATGGAGGATTTCTTAAAGGCAACGAAAAGCCCCTTTTTCAATGGAGAGGTCGATTATGGTGATCGTGCAGAGCACTGCTGGAACGGTGATCACCAAAATCCTAATTACATTTCGCGGTTGCGCTATAATACACTGTATTTACCGCGTATACTGAAGAGAATTGAGCAAACAGCACCCAAAGGGGCTGATTTAAACAGTTGGAGGTACTAAAAATTGACAATATGATTCATCGATATGTTTACCTCATGCTGTTGCTGGCATTTGTCAGCGCGTGCCGGCCGGAAAAAGAAAACAGCGGTACACTTGTAAATGATATCAATTCATTTTTGAACCAATTGGCACCCGGCAGATCTCGCGGCCTGGGCCTCTCTGCCAATACCATGAGCGTGGGGAGTTTTGACTCTGCGCTGCAGCTCACCCAAAACCAACTCAGACAGCTGCATGCCTTTGACACAAGTTTGCTTGAAGGCGATTTGTTGATTGACTGGAAGTTTGCTGAAAGTCTGCTGGCAGGAAAGGAGATTGATCAAAAGGCCCAACGTTGGCGCAAAGACCCGCGCGTTTATATGGCCTTCACTGGAATAAGTTCAGTCATTGAATCGCCACTGAGCAATGCGAAGAAGATTTCGCAGGTAAAACAAAATCTTATTTTGGCGGTACAGCAGTTGGCCAACGCCCGTGATCAATTGGAGACGTACGTGCCACGCTTTCAGGAGCTAAGTCTTTTTATGGCCGAAAATGGCCGCGCGTTGTTTGAAAAGGAGTTGCCCCAATTCATCAGGTATGCAGGTGATTCGGCCAATGTTTTGATTGAGCCAATGAAGAATGCGAAGGAAGAACTTGAAAGATTCATCGGGTTTTTAAGAAACGACTTGCCAAAAAAGCCTTTGGGCTCATTTGCATTGGGCGCAGCGGCTTACAATGAAATGTTGCAGCGCCAGTTTCTGCTAGGCTATAGTGCCGACAGCCTTTTCCATTTTGGTAAAGCTCAATTCGATCGCACTGTTTTGGAGTTAGAACAACTTGCTCGCAAAATTGATCCTCAAAAAACATGGCAACAACTCGCAGTCGACATCAAACATGAATATCCCGATCCGGGTAAAATGATAGAGGCTCACCAAGAGTGGGTCAACAAATCCAAAGATCATGTATTAAGCAACAACCTTATTCCCATCCCATGGAAAGAGCGTGTGAGGGTTGTGCCCCGAGTCCCCTACCTGCGGAAGACATCTTACTACGGAAATTTTTCGGTCGCCAAGATCAAAGACAAAGACAGTGTTTTTACTTCCGAATGGAACATCAATCCATTTGAGGAGGATTGGGACCAGAAAAGAAAGCAAGAATATCTGGTAGAGCACGACTGGGGCGTAATTATGGTCACCGCTCCACACGAAACCTACGCAGGCCATCACATCCAGGGATTATATCAAAGAGAAAACCCAAGCAAGCTGCGCAGGGAAAATAGTATCAGCATCTTTGGTGAGGGATGGGGTCTCTATAATGAGCAGTTATTTCGCGAGACAGGCTTTTACCCAAACGATAAAATTGTGCTTCGGCAATTACAGTTGCGCCTGTGGCGTAATGCCAGGGTAATTTATGATGTAGGGATGCACACAGAGCGGATGACCTATGATGAGGCAGTCAAATTGATGACTGAGGGCGTGGGCTTCTTGCCATGGGCAGCCCAGTTGGAAATTGATGCAGCGTGCGCCTCGCCCGGATACTTCATCGGATACTTTACAGGCATGATGGAGATTTTGAAAATTCGTGAGGATTACAAAAAAGTCAGAGGAAATCAATTCTCATTGTCGGAATTTCACGAACGCCTTTTGAAAGTCGGATCAATGCCCATCCGATTGATGCGCGAGGGTTTATGGTTGCAAACAAGCAAGCAATAGTAACATGAAGTTGAGTTTTACCTCTACGATCTTTGGTACTGCCGCACTGATGTTCGCCTGTAGCTGCACGCTCGAGAAAGAGAGTGGCCAAAATGAGAAATTCCATCAATTGCTGTCAGAATTGACTCCTTCGCGCATGCGTGGCCTTGGACTGACAGATGACGATATGAGCAAGGCGAGCTTTGATTCTTCGTTGCAAAAAACGATGCAACAGATTTCAAGCTTAGAAGCCATCGACACATCGCAGTTGCAAGGCGATGACAAAGTTGACTGGAAGTTCGCCCGGTCGATATTGATGGGAAAGAAGATTGAACAACAGCATATTCAAAGCTGGCGCAAAGACCCGCGGATATACATGACCTTCACCGGCTTATCTGCGGTGATGGAAGGGCCCGAATCTACCGCAGCCAAAACTGAGGTCATCGAAAAGCAGTTGCTGCGCACAGTGCAGCAATTGAAGAATGGGATGGGGCAACTCGACACCTATGTGCCCCGTTTTCAAGAGCTCAGTCTTTTCATGGCAGAAAACAGCAGGGTACTTTTCGACACTGAATTGCCGAATTTTCTGGCTGCACATCACGATGTTGCCGAGAGATTGCAAAAAACTACTGAGGCAGCGCGCCAGATGCTGGATACCTACATCCATTTCTTAATGTTTGAACTACCCAAAAGACCCATGGGCAAGTTTGCCATCGGATACAACCGCTACAACGAGATGCTCAGAGAGCAGTACATGTTGACCTACAGTGCAGACAGCCTGTATCGTTTTGGTTGGGCACAGTTTAGAGCCACGGTGACAGATCTCGAAAATATGGCAAGGAAAATCAATCCCAATAAAACCTGGCAGCAGTTAGCTGTTGAAATCAAGGGTGAGTATCCAGAGCCGCACCGCATGATAGAAGTACATCAGGAGGCGGTGGATAAATGTCGCGAGCACGTGATCAAGCATCACCTGATACCAATCCCATGGAAGGAACGCGTAAAGGTGGTGCCCCGTGCACCATACTTGCGAAAGACTTCTTACTATGGCCACTTTTCGTTTGCGAAGGCTAAGGATGCAGACAGTATCTACACCTCCGAAATGCATATTAATCCTTTTGAGGATGATTGGGATCACAAAAGAAAAGAGGAATATCTGCATGAGCATGATTGGGGTGTTATTATGGTTACCGCACCGCACGAGACCTATGCAGGCCATCACATCCAGGGGCTGTACCAGGTAAACAATCCACGGCCTCTGCGCAGGGAAAACAGTATCAGTATTTTTAGCGAGGGTTGGGGGCTATACAACGAACAGCTATTTCGTGAAACAGGTTTTTTTTCAAATGACAAAATACTGCTGCGGCAGTTGCAACTCAGGCTGTGGCGAAATGCCCGTGTGATTTATGATGTAGGACTGCATACCGAAAAAATGACTTATGACGAAGCAGTCAAATTAATGACCGAGGGGGTTGGCTTTTTACATTGGGCTTCGCAATTGGAGATTGATGCCTCGTGCGCATCACCCGGTTACTTTATTGGCTACTTCACCGGTATGATGGAGATTTTGAAAATGCGCGAGGAGTACAAAAGGCAACAGGGAGACATGTTTACGCTAAGTGATTTTCACGAAAAACTTTTGAAGATAGGCGCGATGCCCATACCGCTTATGCGGGAGTCAATGTTCAAAGATACTTCAGCGAGACCTGCTCATTGACGCAGACCAAAATGATAAGAGGGTTACTTTGATAGTGGCCTAGATTGTGTTCGGACTGAAGAAACACTCTTGCTGCTGCCAGTGAGACATGTTGCCGGTTTACTTCTTCAACTTGTTGCACACAGGCTACATCCCTCATGGATATGAATGAAAAAAGGCTGCCAGATTAATCAGCAGCCTTTTTGTCAAACCGTTTGATCACCTAGCGGTTCAATCCTTCCTTGTCAACTTTCAGTGGTTTTTCATATCCAAACAACTCATCGAGTGATAGCTCGTACACCTGCCCATACCGCTGGAGGTCTTTCAAATTGAGTTTCGCCTTGTCTCCTACCAGCACCACGTTGAAGTTTCGGCCTTTGATAAAATCCCTCTGAAAATCAGCAATGTCTTCAATCGTCATGTTTTGGATTTTCTCATACACATCCTTGCGCATGTCATGATCGACTCCCCTTCGCTTCGCTGATTCGTAGTTAAAAAGGATACTTGTTTTGGTGATACGTTCGCTTTCAATTTGGTTCATCAACGAATTACGAGCTACTTCAAACCCATTTTCGGAGCGAGGGAAGTTTTGTATCAGCTCTGTCATCGCCTTCATCGATTCTGCTTGCTTGTCGGCTTGGGTGCCGATGTAGCCAAAAAACTGATCATGTTCTTTCTTTTTCTGAGCAACGCTGTATTGTGCAAATGCTGCGTAAGCGAGGCCTTGGGCTTCGCGCAATTCCTGAAATACCGGAGAACTCATATTCCCGCCAAAGTATTCATTGAACAGCCGTGCCGCAGCCATGCGTTGGGCATCAAACTTTTCACCTTTTGACAGAAAAATGATTTCAGCCTGTACCATGTCGTAATTGGCCCAGTACACATTCGGCTTATCCATCTTTTGTACTTCAAACTCAACTGGCTTGGGTGTGGGCTTTAATACTTCGGGCAGTAGATGCCCACGATTGAGTGATGCAACCAATTCCCCGGCCGCTAGGGGTCCGTAATACAATACGCGGTGTTGAGTTTGCGTAAAGTTTTTAATGATGTCTACCAATTCGACTGCCTTCAGTTCGCGCAGCTCTTTATTTGTGAGCACATTGGTGAACGGAGACTTGGCACCATAAAGCCCATAGTTCATCAACCCTTCCCAAAGGATGGCAGATTTGTCCATTTTAATGTCGTCACGCTGTTTGAAGTTACCATCAATCATTTTTGCCAAGGCCTCGTCATCGGCTTTTGGATTGGCTAATAGTTTTTCAAAAAGTGCAATCGCTTTGTCCATGTTTTGGCTGAGGCCGGTGATGTACACGTATGTTTGATCTTCACTTGCAAACACTCCAAATTCACAACCAAGTTTGTAGAACTCCTTTTTCACCTCTTCCGCGCTCATTTCATCAGTGCCGATATACTCGAGGTATTCTACCGCAGATTTAATCTTGGGGTTGTTATTGGTGCCAACATCAGAAAGATAGTACAGAGTAAACAACTGGTTTTCTGCATTGTGTGTGTAAAGCACCTCTACATCCTTGTTCATTTTTGTCTTCTCAATATCTTTTTCATAATCAATGAAGCGCGGTTGTATTTTCTCGACCTTGTTGGCAAGCAGCCTTTCATGAAATGGAGATTTTGATTCTTTGTTGAGTGCCACCTTGGTGATAGGCGGCTTGCTTACTTTCTTCTGGTTCGGGTCTTTGCCGGTACGCTTGTACACCACCACATAATTATCTTTGTAGTGAGCATTCGCAAAGGCCACAATGTCTTCTTTTTTGTACTTGCGCAAATTGCCGGTGCGCGTCACATAATCCCTCCAGTTAATACCCTTGGTGAAAGCCATCACCAGGTCGTTTGAACGAGACCAGTTATATTGCGATTGCTCGATTGCACTCTTCTCTAGGTTGTTGATGACTGCATCAATAAGCCAATCATCGAATTGACCCTTTTTTACCAGTTCGATTTGCTCGAGCAGTAGATTCTTGACATCTTCGAGTTTTTGCCCTTCGCGTGGCTTGCCACTGAAAGTATGCAGTGAGTAATCGTTCAAATTGTCTACATAGCTGGCAGGCTCCAGTACCTTTTGTTGTTGTTTTAGGTTCAAATCAATTAACCCGGCCTGCGAATTCGACAAAATCATGTCAGTGAGCCGAAGGAGGCCCGCGTCTTCTAAACGGGTACCATCGAAGCGGAAAGCCAGATTCAGCCATTCGGCATCGGGGCCATACACATCTACCTCTACCGGTTGGGTGATTTCATCTTCTTTTATCGGTTGCCATTCTTTCAATTCCTGATTCGGCTCCCAACTCCCAAATTGGCGGTCGATCATGGCGATCGTTTTATCAAAATCAATGTCTCCGCTCAGGCATATAGCCACATTGTTGGGGCGATAGTACTGATGGAAGTAGTTTTTGATTTCAGTGATAGAAGGATTTTTCAAATGGTCTATGGTACCGATGACGGTTTGTGTTCCGTAGGGATGTTTCTTAAACGCGCTGGCATACAAGGCCTCATACGTTTTCCAATAGTCATCATCCAGGCTTCGGTTTTTTTCCTCGTATACTGCCTCCAGTTCTGTGTGGAACAAACGCGGCACAATGGTTTTAAAACGATTTGCCTCCAGTGTGAGCCAGTTTTCAATTTGGTTTGCCGGAATATCATTCACATACACTGTTCTGTCTTCGGTAGTATAAGCATTGGTTCCCTTTGCACCTATTGCTGAAACCATTTTGTCGTACTCGTTAGCAATTGCAAATTTTGCTGCTTCATTGCTGACCTGATCAATTTTTTTGTAGTAGCTCACTCTGGCTGTCGAGTCTTTGATCTTGCGGTAGTTTTCGAACATGCCTTCGATACTGTCGAGCATCACTTTCTCCTTTTCCCAGTCTTGCGTGCCGTAATCGGCAGTCCCTTTGAACATAATGTGTTCCAGATAGTGGGCCAAGCCGGTGGCATTGGCCGGGTCAAACTTTCCGCCAGCCTTTACAGCGATGGCCGTCATGATGCGAGGTTCTGCCTGATACTGGCTTAGGTAAACCTTTAATCCGTTCTTCAGGGTATAAATCCTCACGTTGAGCGGGTCGTTTGTTACGTACTCATAAGAATAACCACCACTTTCGCCAGTTTTCGATTCATACTCCGTCTTGGGAGTGCAGGCAACAACCCACAAAAGCATTAATCCAAAAAAAATTGACTTCGTTTGGGTCATAAAATCATTGTTTAATAGTTTGCGAAAAACCAGTGCAATTTAAGCAATAAATAAAACGGAATGGATTGATTATCAAACATGTTCTCTAAACGGGCAATTGCGCTGAAAAGATGCGACCGGCCCCAGCAAATTGTATTCAAAACAAAAGGTATAAGGCTACCACAAGCCCTGTCAACAGCGCGCGACTATCAGGCTGAGCCCGGTGAATTCTTTTTGTGGGCACTCCAACTATCGCTTATGCTGAATGAGGCTTGCCAATGAATGTATTGTTGAGATGGCTTTATAATGGAGGATCAAATCACGGGATGACAAAATTCACCGGATGAAATGACTTATGTCATCACTATTTAACAGAGGCAAGAGTAATTTCGATCACCGTTTCAAAATCCAAACAATACGTATGATAAAGATGACCATGATCAAGAAGACCATTTTTACTTTCGGGGCATCTACAGCCCCTTCAGTAGTGTGGGCACACGCGGGGCACGGATACGACAACCCTTTGAGTCCGGGGCATTATGTAACTAACCCAGAACACTACGGACAGTTGGTGTTGATTGTTGCTGCTTGTGTTGCTTTTGCATGGCTGATCAACCGATCGGTGAGGAAAATCACTAAAGAAACCTAACCAGTATGCATGAGTTGTCTTTGGTTTTGAATATTATTGACATTGCCGAAGAGGAAATGAAAAAGGCAAATGCACATTGTGTTGAAGCCATCGAATTGGAAGTCGGTAGCATGTCGGGTGTTGAGATAGACGCACTCAGTTTTTCTTGGGATGCTGCCGTGAAAGACACGGTGCTCGAAAATGCCGACTGCACAATCAACCAAGTGCAGGCAATTGCCAAATGCTGCCATTGTGGTTGCGAATACTGTGTGCATGAACCCTATGAGCCTTGCCCCGCGTGCAATGAAGTATTGGTAGAATACCTAAAAGGGAAAGAGTTGCGGGTGAAGTCGCTGGTCGTTTCCTCATCTGAAATTTCGAAACTTAAATTTTAAAATGCTATGTGTGCTACTTGCGGATGCGACCAGCCTGGCAGTGCTGTTTTTACAAAAGTGGGAGAACCACACTTCAAGCCATTGGCACAATTTGAAAATGCTCATCATCAACACCCACACGATCCTACTGATCGCCAGAAAAGGAAAATTGAGCTCGAACGAGATGTGTTGAATAAGAATAATCTGGCGGCAAAACACAACCGTTTTCATTTTGATCAGGCCGGGATGATCGCGCTCAATTTGGTCAGTTCCCCCGGATCTGGAAAAACTACCCTGCTGGAGGCCACGCTCTCTGCTACCAAAGGTCAATTCCATAGCTACGTCATTGAGGGCGATCAACAAACCACCCGCGATGCAGACCGTATTGCCGCAACGGGATGCGAAGTGGTGCAAATTAACACAGGCAAGGGCTGCCATTTGGATGCAGATATGGTTCACCGCGCATTGCACCAATTGAATCCGCAACCAAATTCGGTGGTGTTTATCGAAAATGTCGGTAACCTGGTGTGCCCGGCAATGTTTGACCTGGGAGAAAAGAAGCGAGTGGCCATCATCAGTGTTACCGAAGGAGACGACAAACCTTTAAAGTACCCTGATATGTTTGAGTCGAGCCAATTGTGTATCATCAACAAAATCGATCTGTTACCCTACGTCAATTTCAATGTTGCTCTTGCAAAACAATATGCACGCATGGCCAATCCCGATATTGAGTTCATCGAGCTTTCTGCCACAACTGGCAAGGGATTAAACCGCTGGTATAAATGGTTGGACGAATTGGTTCCGGGTACACGTCAAAATCAAGTTGCAGGCGTGTTTGCTGACGAAGTATGAAAGCATACCACGTTCATATTCAAGGTCAGGTGCAAGGTGTGGGGTTTCGCCCGTATGTGTATCGGCTTGCAAATGAACTACACCTTTGTGGGTGGGCGAACAATGGCACCGATGGCGTGCACGTTGAAATTGAGGGGGATGCACGTGCTGTAAATATGTTTTTACATGCTTTGGTGCGCAATGTGCCCGCTACTGCGCGCATCACGCACCACGTGGCTTTTGAGATACCCGTAAAAAATTACCGAGCATTCGTGATCAAAAGCAGTGAGGAAGAAGGTGTACCCGACTTGCTGTTGACACCCGACTTGGCGATGTGCGATGATTGCAAAAAAGAAATGCTTGATTCAAATAACAGGCGATACGGGTACGCATTCACTACTTGCACCCAATGTGGCCCGCGGTACTCCATGATCAACACAACGCCCTACGATCGTGTAAACACCACCATGCGGCCGTTTGGAATGTGCGAACAGTGCCGCGAGGAATATAAAAGCTCCGCAAGTCGCAGATTTTTTTCTCAAACCAATTCGTGCCCTGCGTGTGCGATCACTTTATCACTGTGTGAAAAATCCGGCAAGGTGATCACACAGCGTACTGAAGAGATCGTTTCACGCGTGGTGCAATATTTAAATGCGGGTCAAATTATCGCTGCCAAGGCGCTGGGTGGTTATCTGTTGTTATGTGATGCGCGTAATCAAAATGCAATTGAAACGCTGCGTGCACGTAAACATCGCCCGGCAAAGCCATTGGCATTGCTGTATGCTTCGATTGACGCAGTGCGAAATGATGCTCACCTATCCGCAGCCGAGGAAAAAATGCTTACGAGCGAAGTGGCGCCAATCGTTTTGTTGAATGTGATGCCAAAGCCCGGTTTTGCATGGCGGTCGGCAGCACCGCAGTTAAATGTTGTAGGGGTGATGTTGCCGTCCACGCCAGTTCTGTACCTGATTGCCCATGCATTTGGCCATCCTTTAATCGCTACCAGCGGTAACAACAGCGGTTCACCGATTTGCTATGATGACGAAAAGGCATTTGAACACCTGGGCAGTATTGCGGACTACTTCATCACCAATAACCGTGAGATTGTAGTACCTGAAGATGACAGTGTCGTGCGGTTCACACCAGAAGACACAAAGATTGTGCTGCGAAGGTCACGTGGTATGGCTCCTGCCTTTTTGCCTCACCCCTTCCGGTCACAGTCAGAAACGTGGCTGGCCATGGGGTCTGATCTCAAAAGTGTGTTCGCCCTGTTGCACAGGCAAAATGTGTATGCAAGTCAATACCTGGGCGATTTGCAAAGTTTCGAAACACAGCAAGGCTTTGTCCACACCTTAGACCATTGGCAGCACCTGCTTAAATGCCAACCTCAGCAAATAGTTGTTGACAGGCATCCCGATTATTTTTCATCCACAATGGGCAGGCAAATGGCTCGGCAAATGGGTATTCCCGTAGTGGCCGTGCAGCACCACCGCGCCCATTTTGCATCGGTATTGGCAGAGAATGACTTACTCACTTCGGCAGAGCCCGTGCTGGGTGTGGTATGGGACGGCACCGGGTGGGGCGATGATGGAAACAACTGGGGTGGGGAGTTTTTTGTGTTTGAAAGCGATGGTATGGAGCGTGTGACTCATCTTGATTATTTCCAAAACATACTGGGAGACAAAATGGTAAAGGAACCAAGATTGTCTGCGCTATCGCTGTGCAGGAATGTTGAGGGAGCAGACATTTTGCTTCGATCAAAGTTTACCAATGTTGAGTGGAGGCTTTACAATCAATTGTTGGCACAGCCTAACGGTATTCGTACCAGTAGCATGGGGCGTCTGTTTGACGGTGTGGCAAGCTTACTTGGCTTGAGCGACCACACCTCGTACGAAGGTGAGGCGGCTCTTTACCTGGAGGCGCTCGCATGGAAAGGGATTGGCCAAAATGAGTTGCCGCGATCGCGCTGGATAAGCGGTAAAGACCTGAGTTTGCAATCGGCCATCAAACATTTGGTCGATGAAATCCGATTGGGTACCCCAAAGGAAATCATCGCGTTTCATTTTCATAGGAGTTTGGTAAATTGGATTGCCAGGGTAGCCATGCGCCAAAACATCAACCGGCTGGCATTCAGTGGAGGCGTGTTTCAGAATGCGTTGCTGGTGCATCTCATTCAGCAGCACTTGGGCGATCGGTACGAATTATTTTTCCACCAACAGCTGGCACCCAACGATGAATGCCTGAGTGTAGGCCAACTGGCCTGGTGCTATGCACAGGCGAACTTCAAAAAGAGTCAACCGAACAACCGGTATGCTCTACACTTAAACTGAAATAATATGTGCCTGGCCATTCCCGGAAAGGTGATCACGATCAACAAACAGTCGGATGATACTTTTCGCAATGCAAAAGTTTCGTTTGGAGGCATCATCAAAGAAGTCAACATATCGATGGTGCCTGATGCCAAAGAAGGGGATTACGTGTTGGTGCACGTGGGTTTGGCGATAAGCGTGGTAAATGAGGAGGAAGCGCTCAAGACGTTTGAGTACATCCATAAAATGGGAGAAGTTGATGAATTGAAACAACCCAACCCTTTGATTTAACAGCACGATGAAGTTTCTGGAGGAATATCGTGATGGTGAGGCGGTGCAGCAGTACTTGAACCAGATACATGCGATCACCACAAAGCCCAGGATACTGATGGAAATTTGTGGCGGGCAAACCCACAGCCTAGTCAGAAACGGAATCTTAGACATGCTGCCCGCCAATATTACCATGGTGCACGGCCCGGGATGCCCCGTGTGCGTAACTCCCCTCGCTGTTATTGATGAGGCCATCGAGTTAGCCCTCGGAAAGAATGTAATCTTGTGTTCGTTTGGTGACATGCTGCGTGTGCCGGGCTCAAAAAAGAGTTTACTGGAGGCAAAGGCTGCCGGGGCGGATGTCAGAATTGTTTATTCCCCTTTAGAAGCGGTGAAACTTGCACAGCAAAACCCAACAAAAGAAATCGTTTTTTTTGCAGTGGGTTTTGAGACTACCGCACCCGCCAACGCACTGTCAGTGGTACATGCCGAAAAGCTGCGCCTGAAAAATTACAGCATACTGGCTTCGCACGTTTTGGTGCCCCCTGCAATGGAGGCAATATTGGGCGATGAAGGTTGCAGCATTGATGCGTTTTTGGCCGCGGGTCATGTGTGCACCATCATGGGTATGGAAGAATATTATCCCATTGTTGAAAGGTATAAAATACCCATTGTGGTAACAGGTTTTGAACCGGTGGACTTGCTTCAGGGGATTTTGATGGCCGTGATCCAGCTCGAAGCGGGAGCGGCAAAACTTGAAAACCAATATGCAAGGGTGGCGCAGCGCGAGGGTAATGTGCTGGCGCAGCAAACGGTGCGTCAGGTTTTTGAAGTGTGCGACCGAACATGGCGGGGCATTGGCACCATCTCCGCCAGTGGCTATGAAGTGAGAGAGAAATACCACGAGTACAATGCGCGCACAAAGTTCAGTCTGAATGTGGGTAACGTATTGGAAAATGCCGAATGCATTTCCGGTGCGATCATGAGGGGTATGAAAAAACCATTTCAATGTCCCCACTTCGGCAAACAGTGCAAACCCGAACACCCACTGGGAGCACCGATGGTGAGCAGCGAAGGGGCCTGCGCTGCCTATTACGCATACACCAACAGGCAACATACATTGGCTGAGCCCTGAAAGCGATGGTAAAACCAGAGAGATCGAAATTGACACAGCATTGCCCGATGCCGCAAATGGACTTTGACGTCATCACCATGGGGCACGGTAGTGGCGGACTTCTCACCCAGCGGTTGCTGAGGGCTGGGGTGTTTAACCTGTTCAAAAATGATTTCCTTGGCCAACAACACGATGGTGCGATTTTGAATCTGTCTGGTAAACTCGCCTTTTCCACCGACAGTTATGTGGTCTCCCCGATTTTCTTTCCCGGTGGAAACATTGGCGAGTTGGCAGTGAACAGCTCTGTCAACGATCTGTCCATGTGCGGGGCTATTCCAAAGTACCTGTCTTTGGCATTCATTTTAGAGGAAGGTTTGCGCATGGATGAGTTTTGGCAAATTTTGGTATCCATCAAAGCTGCCAGCGAGGCGGCAGGCGTGCAAATCGTTACCGGTGACACCAAGGTAGTGGAGAAAGGGAAGGGCGATAAGATCTTCATCAATACCACCGGTATCGGAATCATTCACCCGCACGCCAACATCGCGGTCAACCGTGTAAAGCCGGGAGATAAAGTGATTATCAGTGGTAATATCGCCACCCATGGCGTAGCCATTCTTTCTACACGCAAGGGTATGGAATTTGAAACGACCATCGAAAGTGATACCGCGCCACTCAATGATGTGGTCAGAAAGTTGCTGGATGCGTTTGGTGCACACATTCATTTTATGCGCGACCCTACACGCGGAGGTTTGGCTACAGTGGCGAACGAGCTGGCAGGGCAAAGTAAACTGGGTATCGATTTGTTTCAGCATCACATTCCGGTAGTAGAAGAGGTAGAAGGTGCATGTGAGATGCTTGGCCTTGATCCCCTGTATGTGGCAAACGAGGGCATTTTCATCGGTGTGGTAGACACAACCCGTGCTGAGGAGGCGCTACAACTTTTGCACGCACACCCATTGGGCAAACGGGCGGCCATGATTGGCGAGGTTACCTCGCAACACCCAGGCCAAGTGATTCTGACCAGCAAGGTTGGTGGCCGCAGGGTAGTGCAATACCCTACGGGAGAACAACTACCACGTATTTGTTAGGGTGGCTAATGAAAATAAGAAGCCATCAAAATAATGAGTAACCTCCATGCTGAACCTGCCGTAGTGTTGTTCCTAACAGGCATTTTAGAAGCTCAGTTGCATCTAAATGTATTTTGCGATGACTTCAAGTTACGTCTATGACAAGGCCTCATTCACTCAGTCTTTTTGCCAGCCCTTACACTATCCTACCATCTGCCATGGTGATCACGCGTTGGGTTCTTTCTGCAAATGATTGATCGTGGGTGACGATGAGAAAAGTTTGGTTGTAGTTTTCAGCTAAATCCTGAAACATATCGAAAACAGTTTCTGTGTTCCTGATGTCAAGATTACCGGTAGGCTCATCACCCAACACGATCACCGGATCGTTGATCAGTGCCCGGGCAATGGCTACCCGCTGCTTTTCGCCCCCTGAAAGTTGATTGGCTTTTTTTCCGGCAAGCTTTTCAATGTGCAGTTGTTTTAATCGTGCGTAAGCACGGGCTTCTACTTCTGCCCTGCTGTAGGTTCCCAGTTTTAAGCCCGGCAACATCACGTTTTCCAACACATTGAACTCGTTCAGCAGATAATGGAATTGAAATACAAATCCGATTTTTGCATTGCGCACATGCGCCAGTTCAGTCTCAGATTTATCCTTCATGTTCTCACCATCTAACCATACCTCTCCCTCATATTCTGTGTCCATCGTAGAAAGAATATACAGCAACGTAGACTTTCCACAACCGGATTTACCGACTACCGACACAAACTCTCCCTCTTGAATTTGAAACGACACATCCGATAACACGCGCAGCTCCACCGGGTCTATAAATTTCTTTGAGATATCTTTAGCTTCAAGTACAATCCGCATGGCTATTTTCCTCTGATAATCACAACAGGGTCAACCGAACTTGCCTTGAGTGCGGGGAATAACCCTGCGCAATACGTAGTTACCAATGAAAAGGTAATGCCAATGAAATAATACCATGGGTTGTAGTTGATCGGGTAGGTCTTTACCGTGGGCAGCGCCTCTGTAACAAACGGGATATTATCAATTATTACTGATAGCAAGAATCCAAAAGCTAAACCGGTGAGGCCCCCAAAGATGCCGATGCTGATCGCGATGAATAGAAAAATAAAGCGCACGTCCTTGCCGGAGAAGCCCGTGGCTTTGAGTATGGCAATAGAGTCCATTTTCTCATAGATCATCATATTCAGAATGTTGTAGATGCCAAACCCGGCCACAATCAGCAGCGTAATCCCAACAGCATAGGCGATGAGCGTACGCACGAACGTACCGGTTTCAAATTGTGCGTTGGCAGTTTGGATGTCTACGGCATCGGTGCGATAAACCTTTCGAAATTCAGTTGCGATGGCCGGTGCCTGTGGCAAGTCAACCAACTTTATGGCGATATCTGTCAGATAAGAAGGGGGCTTGCCCAAAATTTTTTGAACGGTTGCCAGCGCTGCGAAACTTTGTGTCTTGTCAAAGTCTTGCAGGCCCGACTGATACAACCCTATGACTTTCAGTTGAAACTGTTCGCCCGTGGGCGTGCCGAAGGTGACCAGATCGCCCACTTGTACCATCAGCTTTTCGGCCAGCGGTTTGCCCACAATGATCGCGTTGGGGATGTTCTTCAGATCTTCCAGATTGCCTTTCACTACGTAATCGCCAAATGAATACAACTTCGCTTCTGCTTCCACGTCAATACCATTGACGCTGCCTGTTATCTCAACGCTCCCCGCATTGAAAAATACCTGTGCCGCAACCTTCGGTGACACGCCCATTACGCGTTTATCCTCTCTCAAAGAATGGATGATGGCACTGCTGTTGAAGATCTCTTGCCTTGCATTTGCCGCTTTAATGGAGTGGATGAAGTGGTGGTAGCCTGCCATTTCGCCTGATATTTGAATGGGTTGATGCATCGATGGTTGTATCTCGTTATAGAGCCGCACATGGGCCGTACGATTCAAAATGAGCCCATCCAGCAAATCATTGAGCCCGGTCATAAATCCAAGCAGTGCAATAAACATGGTAATGGAAAACATCACACCGGTGGCTGCTACCAACGTCTGTTTCCACCTGGCCAGCAGTAATGCCTTCGCAATTTCAACGTTGAGAGGCAGACCCATTATTGCGGTTTTGTTAACACATCGGTAAGATCAAGGCCACTGATGATCTCAACTTTTTGATAGTCGCGGAGGCCGCATTTCACTTTTCGATACCCTCCCGTTTGCAGTAAAACCATCGAATCGTTAACGAGGTAATTTCGCGGAATCAACATTACCTTTTCTTTTCTTTGGATGATAATGTTTGCTTCGGCAGTCAAGTGAGGATAAACAGCGCGGGGCAGCCTTTTGAAAACTGCTTCTATGGTAAAGAGTTTTGACCGTTCATTCATCATAGGATAGATCTTTTGGATGGTTGCTTGCCACACTGAATCAGGATAGCTGCCCAGTGTAACCAATGCTGTTTGGTTGATCTGTATCCGTTCGATGTCGGTTTCGTCTATTGCCAGCTCTAACACAAAATCTTCGGCATCGCCAATGACAGCCAGGGGTGTCTGGGCATTCACCAGCTCTCCCTTTTCCTTCAGCCACGCATATAACCGTCCAGTTACTTTGCTCTTGATTGTGAAATCACCCAGTTGCTGGTTGGCAATGTTGTAAGTAATCTGTGCCTGTTGTGCAGAGAGTTTCAGCTGACGCTTGAGTTCATGGTACCGTATCAAGGCCGAACGGTAAGCAGCACGCGAAGTTTCAAACGCAAGTTTGCGTTGCTCCCACTCCACCTGCGAGCCTATGTTTTGCCGGTGCAAGTTATTCTGGCGAACCATCAACAACGAGTCAACATTGAGTTTGTCCTTTGCAAGATCAACGTTGATGCGAAGTTCGTGCAGCTTTTCTTTGTTGTCATTTAGGTCGGCAAAACGCGATGCGAGTTTTGCATTTTCTTTTTCTAACTGGGCTGTAGCGTTTCTTAAAATGGCAATCGGTTGCCCTTCTCTTACCGCGTCACCTTCGTTTACTAATCTTTCGTCTAAAATACTGGAAACGGTAGTAAAAACACTATACTGGTTTTTGCTCTTGACTTTACCGGAGGCATACACTGATTCTGTGATGTTACTGACCTCCGGTGATGTAGTTTCTCTTTTTTGGCTGCAGCCGCCCGAGACGATGGCCACGCAGAGTGACACCATGCCCCACCCAATCCGCTGATGAATCATGGAGTAAATTAGCGAACATCCGGCACAAGATAAAAATGAGATTTGTCATATTTTTGCAGAAGTATTTTATGATCGCAAGGTTTAGATGGGTTTAGACACATTGCCAACACCAGCATCAATAAGGGGCTTAATTTACCGTGAGCCCGAGGAATGGTATTATCTCGTCCGCCTTGCAGAGCCGACTTTTCATTTCTTTTTTCAATAAAAATTAGCTCCATGGGTTTGTTAGATCTGATTTTTGGAAACTCTTCTAAACGCAAAATTCAAGAGTTGTTAGATAAAGGCGCAACCATCATCGATGTACGCAGCAAGGCGGAATTTGCCGGTGGGCACGCCAAGGGGGCAATCAACACACCGATCGATCAGCTGGTTTCGCACATAGGTCGGTTTAAAAAAGATGAAGTCATCATCACATGCTGCGCCTCCGGCATCAGAAGCCGGAATGCCAAAAAGGTGTTGAACCAAGCGGGATTTGTAAACGTTCATAATGGCGGTAGTTGGCAAAACGTAAACCGATAACCCACCACCGAATGGCAACAGCATCTTTTGATCGACTAATTCAATCCGATAAACCGGTATTAATAGACTTTTCTGCCGAATGGTGTGGGCCGTGCAAAATGATGACGCCCATTTTGAGCCAACTCAAGCAAACCCTGGGTGAAAAGGTGAGCATTCTCAAGATTGACGTGGACAAAAACCCTGCCCTTGCCACACAATATCAAGTACAAGGCGTACCCACGTTGATTTTATTCAAAGAGGGAAAAATGCTTTGGCGGCAAAGTGGAGTGGTACAACCGGCCCATTTGCAAAGGGTGATAGAGCAATTCACCTGATCAGCTACGCCCCCAAAACCCTGCGGCCCGTTTTTGGGTTTTTACAACATACGTGTTGCTCCACCGGTCGTGCCATCCTCGTTCGCTGTCGCCAAAGAATGAGAAGGCTTCGAAAGGAACGAGCCTCACCAGTGTGCGCATGAAGATGGTGCCGGTTGAGGGTAGGTTGCCATTTTGGTCCACTACTTTTGTGTTTGTGATCAATTTGCCAACAGTTCGGCCGAAAACGCTTTCACAAAAAACATAATACGAAAAATACCCGATCAAAAACAGCAGGTACGCAAACCACGGGCCATCATCATTAAGTTCGCTCACATCATCGGGTGCAAACACACCGATAAAGGCACCCAGCATGAGCATGAGTATGAATACGAATACGTAGTACATAACCGTGTCTACCACCAGGTGAAAAAACCGACTGCCGGTGCTTGCGGACTCCATTGAGTCTGCTTGAACCTTCATATCGAGTTGCGAGAGGTCTGCTTCGGCAACCGGCTTAAAGGTAGCGCAAGTGTCATCAAAAGTCGGTTTAGTACCTGTAAGCGAACAGTACATTCCGGTTTGCGGGTCAAATGATTTGTTTTGACAAATCCGACAATATTTCAATTGCTGGTCAGTCATGGCGTTAATTTTTCGAATTTACGAAAAACCCCATTTACGCGGATCGGTTGCCGCAACACTTTTTAAATTTTTTCCCACTCCCGCACGGGCAGGGGTCGTTTCGCCCGATATCGTCTCTGTTAAAGCCGATTGCCTTCATCAATGTGGCTGTATCTTGTTGAAAGGCTTGAGACAGGAGTGCGTACAGCTCAGGATGGGTTTGTTTCAAAAGCTGTGGTCGCTCAAAAAAATATTCGCTTACCACTGCAAAAAACTCCCGTTCGTGGGTTGCTCCGTATGCATTGATATCAGTTCTTCCCTTGAGGATCTTGGCGGTTTTTTCTTTTACCAGTTGAAGCCAGGGGATGGCATGCGGGTGAGCGGCCAGCGTTGGGGGAATGCCATCCACCACGCCATCTTCTTTATCGAACAGATGAGAGAATTCGTGTACCCCTACGTTTAACTTATCGGTGCTATTTGAGAAACCGGCATGTAAAGCAGGTTTCGATAAGATCATTTTGCCTTCCATCGGGCCGCTGCCCACCATGCCTGTAACCACTTCGTCTCGGCTGTTGATATTGAAGTTGGTATCAAAAGAGCTTGGGTAGAGCAGCACTTCTTGCAAAAAGGTATAGTTCCAGTCGGGAAAACCAAAAACCGGAATGGCCGCACTGCTTGCCACCAACAACTTGTCTGTGATATCAATCTCAGTGTGCACACCGGTAATTCGCACACGTGCCAAAAACCGCATCACATCTCTTTCAAAGCGGGCCTTCTGCTCTGCCGATAAGTGATGGTAGAAAAGTACTTTTTTTGCGAGCACTTGTTTCCATAACGGTGGCATATCAACTACCTGCCCCGTGCGCCTTTTGTTCCACAGTATGTAAAAACCAACACCGACAATGAGTGCAAGAAATACCAACATCACGACCTGTTCTTTGTTTCTATGATGATCTGCCACCTGAATGCCCAGCGCCAACGGATTTGATAATGCAACAACCCCGCCTGTTCCAATATCAGCGCCCACTCTGCACGGGTAAAAGATCGCAACACCGAAAGCGGAGCATCATACTTGACCATAGCCGACTGTGAGAACATTTCTGTAAGCCACTTGATTGAGTAGTAGGCAATCGGATGCCGGTGGATGTCGTTGATGATGATATAACCGGCCTGACGCCCCAGTTGCCGTAAAATCCTGATCAGGTCATCGGTTTCAAAATGATGGAAAAAAAGAGTAGCCAAAACCACATCAAATTTTTGTTGCTGAAATCGGTCACCTAAAATGTTGTCTGTTGAGAAAGAGATGTTGGCGAAGTCTTTTGACTGCCCAACGGCATAATCTACGATGTTGGGATTGGCGTCTATGCCCATCCATGTGGCATCTCGTTTTTGTTTTTTCATTTTGTGCGCCAGTAGTCGCAGCATTTCACCACTACCGCAGCCCAGATCTGCAAACGTGATACGTTTATTTGTCGGAAATTTTTTTACAACTTTCTGAACGGCCTGAACTGTCACCGCATTGCCTCCCAGCCAGTGATTGATGTAATCCAACTCGCGCAATGTTTGGTTTACCACCTCTCCATCGCATGCCAGGTTATCCATGATTTCAGTTTCCGTTGAGCGCTGCGTAAAAGATGGCCCCATTTTGTTTAGATATTGAACCCAAGATATTCAATAGTATTTGCTATGCCACCACAGTTGAACAAAAATTACCGGCTTCGCTCAAAATCATCGATACCGGGCGGTGACTTTTTGGCAACGCAGAACCGAAGCATCTTAGCCTGCCCCAAACCGGGTGCTTAAAATCACATGCTCCATTGACTAAAATCATGTTTCGCGGTAAAAAATGATTGCAACTTTCGGTCGCAATCAAAACCCAACCCTGTATGGAAGCCAAGAAAAACCCCAAACTAGAACTTGGCAATTACCACGGCCTGTTGTTTAACATCGGGCTGTTTGTATCACTTGCCATGGCCAACGTAGCAATGGAGTGGAGGCAAACCGATACTTCCACTGTTAACCTTGTTTCAAAGAGCACCAATACCTTCGAAGCGTTGGTGGACGTGCCGATCACTAAGTCCGAGCCGCCTCCACCTGAGTTGGCTGCTGTTCAACCCAAAATCATCGAGGTTTCTAACGATGAACTCGTGAAGACCGAAATGAAAATAGACTTCAACATTGAGGTCAATGAACAAACACGTGTTGCTGATCTGGTGTATCAACCCGCACCGCCTGAAACTGAGCCCGAAGAAACCGACAAGATTTTTGTAGTAGTTGAACAGGTAGCTGCACCGCAGGGGGGCCTTGAAAATTTTTACAAATCCCTTGCAAAAAACCTGAAGTACCCCCTTACTGCGCGCCACACCGGTGTAGAGGGGCGGGTATTTGTTGAGTTCATCGTCAACAAGGACGGAGCGCTGAGCGACTTCCGAGTAGCCAAGGGGATTGGTGCCGGCTGTGATGAAGAAGCTATGCGTATCATTCGCGAAGGCCCAAAATGGAACGCAGCCAAGCAGCGAGGCAAGCCCGTAAGGCAGCGCATGGTGTTGCCGGTGTTTTTCATGTTGGCACAACGCTAACAACAACAAAGCCCCGAACCTTTTCCGGGGCTTTTTGTCAATAGAAAGCATCTCAAAAATACCTACCGGGAATTTCTAATGCCTTTGGCCATTTCGCTGCGCTGGATTTTTTACCCGCCAGGCCGCTGATACGGGCTTCAAGAACCGCCTTGCATTGTCGTCAAATACAAATCAATTTTTATACAACTATTTTTAAGAAGAGTTGTAGCTGCTCCACATCACTTGAATCGTTCTTTAAAAAAGGCAATGGTGTGATTGAAGGCATCTGCTGTGTATTCCTTATTGTATTTGGGATTACTGGGGTTTGCAAAGGCGTGGTCAGCATCGTACGATTTAACGGTGAGTTTTTTTCCTGCCAACTTCATATTTGCTTCAAACTTATCAATCACACTTTTGTTAATCCACTGGTCTTGGGTAGGCCAAATGTTGAGCACATCGCAGTTCAATGTTTTGAGCTTCTCCAAATTCTCTTCGGGTTGGCCGTAATAAATTACACACGCCACGGCTTGTTTTGCAGCCAACAAACTGGCTTGCATGGATTGGCCACCGCCAAAACACCAACCAATGGTGCCTATTTTTGCTTTCGTTCCTGCAAAGGCAATGGCTGATTTTACTATTTGTTCACCGCGCTCTTTTTTAAATTCCTGCATGTATTTGCCGGCCGTTGGTGGGTCGGTCGCCAGCTTGCCATCGTACATATCCAACGCAAGCACGTTTACATTCCCCAATTCGTTGTACAGGTTTTCCGCTTCTCGTTTGATGTGGTCATTCAAACCCCACCACTCTTGGAAAACAAAAACCCAGTTGTTGGTTTTCTTTTTCGCTTCCAGATAAAATGCGTTGGCTTCCGCCCCTTCGGCCGGGAGCTTAATCATTTTGCCACCGGCTTCGCTTTCGTGGACGTAGGCCAGAGGGCTTGGGTGATCGCGATTGAATTTCGTGTTGGCTGCCAAAAGCGCAAACTTGTCGGTTGCGTCTGTATGGCAAATAGTTTCTTTTTGTGCCGAGACATAAAATGCCAGCGAAACAAGGATGAAAGTTAGCGTTGATTTTCTCATGGTTTTTTCTCTTTTTCTTTCAGTTAGTCTTTCCACTGGCCAAGTAGCACGCGGTCGTATGTGATCAAGTCAGTATTGATGGCCTCGTAGCCGCGTTCGCGCAACAACAGCGCTACCTGCCCGCGGTGGTAGGTGCCATGGTTCACCAGGTGGATCATTATGTCTTGAATATTGTTTTCGTAGTAGTCGCCCGTGTAATTCTGGTATTTTAACATCCGGTCGAAAGACTCATTTGACCCGATGAATTGCATCCATAACGCGTTGGCATCTTCCACCATCTTTTTGAGATCGGCAACTGAATGATGGCCACCCCATAGTTTGTACTCATGATTTGGTAAGCCCATAAAGCGATTATACCAGATAAAGTTGGCAGCTAAACAATGGGCAAAGATGGAAAGTATTTTTTCGTCAGTTACCGCTTGTTGCTCCACACAACCGATTACCCTGCGGTTTGCCCAGGCATTGTATTGATACAACTTGAGTAAATATGCTTTCATGAAATATTTTTAGTGCCCCAAAATAATCTATTCAAAGATAGTTATTCACCAATTATCTTGCTTCGAAAACCATTTTCAAACATGAAATACATTTTCTTTATTTTATTACCGATATTCATCGGCCAAATACACGTTGTGTGTGCGCAGGCCCCGCACCCCACAGCCGAGATTGAAGCATTTTATGATTTGAGTTTTACGAAAGCCGAGCGCGACTCCCTTCTGGGCGGATTGCAGGACTATCAAAAAGCATTTCAGGCACTCCACAAAGTATCCATCAGCAATGCTGTGCCCATGTCGTTAGTCTTCAATGCCCTGCCCACCGGGTTACGATATGTGCCACAACAAAATCCAATCGATTGGGGTCTGCCAAAAGAGGTAGCGTTACCTGCAGATAAGAATCAACTGGCATTTTTCCCAGTTTATAAACTAGCGGTGCTGCTGCGTTCCAAAAAAATCACTTCTGTTGAATTGACGAAAATTTACTTGAGCCGTTTGAAAAAACATGCAGACACTCTTCAGTGCGCCATTTCAATTTTAGAAAACATTGCGCTGCAACAGGCCCAGCGTGCCGATGATGAAATAAGGAGAGGCACATACCGCGGACCTTTGCACGGCATCCCTTACGGTATCAAAGATCTTTTGTCTGTGGAAGGCACTGAAACAACCTGGGGTGCTGCACCCTACCGCGATCAGAAGATCGCGGAGACAGCTACCATTGTGAAAAAGCTTGAACAGGCAGGAGCGGTGCTGGTAGTGAAACTTACCTTGGGAGCATTGGCCATGGGTGATATATGGTATGGTGGCGTAACAAAGAATCCATGGAACCTGAAAGAGGGCTCAAGCGGCTCTTCGGCCGGCTCCGCATCTGCTACAGTGGCCGGCCTGGTGGCGTTTGCCATCGGCACCGAAACATTGGGTTCAATCGTTTCCCCTTCTACTCGCTGTGGCGCAAGCGGCCTGCGCCCCACTTACGGTGCAGTCAGTCGCCATGGCGCTATGGCGTTGAGTTGGAGCATGGATAAAATTGGCCCCATTTGCCGCTCGGCTTTGGATTGTGCACTGGTATATAATGTGATTCGTGGTGAAGATGTGCTTGACCGTGCTACTCGCATTTCAGCATTTAACTACGATGCCAAAATACCGATCAGGAAATTAAAAGTAGGGTACTTCAAAAACCTGTTTGACTCCAAATACGCCAGCCGCGATAACGACCTAAAAACACTCGAAGTGTTGAAATCCCTCGGTGTGGAATTGATACCGTTAGAATGGGATACCAAAATACCAGTGACAGCCGTGCGCTTGATGCTGACAGCTGAGGCGGCCGCATCATTTGATGAACTTACGCGTTCCAACCGCGACAGTTTGCTCACAGACCAGCGAAAATGGGCTTGGCCCAACACGTTTCGAACGGCTCGCTTCATTCCCGCAGTAGAATACATCAACGCATCGCGGGTGCGGCAGCAGTTGATTGATGAGTTTTACCAAAAAATTAAAGACGTGGATGTGGTGGTAACACCAAGTTTCGCAGGTACGCAACTGCTTACCACTAATCTGACGGGCAATCCATGTGTGGTAATACCCAACGGCTTCAACGAAAAGGGCAGCCCAACCAGCATCTCGTTTATTGGAAAGTTGTTTGACGAAGGCTGCCTTGTTGCATTGGCGCGCGCTTACCAGGAAGCAACCGATTGGGAGGACAAAGTGCCCGGTTTTTTTAAAGATTAAAACTCATCTCAAAAATACCTTCCGGAAATTTCGAGCGTTTTTGGCTACTCTGTTGCATTGTTTTAATCACCCGGACTCCCACAGGATATGGGCTTAAAATCCGCCTTGCATTACACCCAAATAATGTCCAATTCCTTCAAAAACTACTTTGACATGAGTTCAAGTTTTTCCCCAAAGGTGGTATGCTTAAAAACGTGAGGCCTCACCACACCTACAATACAGGCCCGATCTGGAAATGGCGGAACCACCATTTGCTGTTTGCAATTTGAGTAGCGAAAACAAAGAGTGCTGTTACAGATTGAGAGGCGAACCCCAATTCGCCCAGTCGTGCCAATCCAAAAGAAAAAAATATCGAGCTGCTAATCAATGTTTGCATGCAGCAACTGATAATGCCCATTCGATCTACTTTGACGTCCGCTCCAACCCTTCTTTGGCTTCCGCTAAGGTGCCATCGAGTTTTAGTGCTGTTTCAAACAGTTTTTTTGCTTCCGCTTTGCTTCCGCGCTTTTCTTTGATCTGCGCCAATCGCATGTTGGCGCCTGCGTGCGAAGGCTCATTTTGTGCCGGTGTATGGGCAAGGTATTTTTTGAGGCACTCCTCCCCGCGTTCTAGGCGTTGGCCGCTCAGGGCAGCGCTTTTTCCAATCTGATAAATTGACACGAAGTCGCTCGGATTCTTTTTCACCGCCTCCTCAAAAAGCACAAAAGCCTTCTCGTATTGTTTTTGGTTCAAATAGAAATTAGCCAGCACAAAAACATATTCACCGTTTGCCTTCACTGCTTCCTGGTATTCTTTTTCCGCCTCTCCGGGTTTCTTCTCATTGGCGAAAATGTCACCAAGTTGTCTGTGGCCTTCGGCTGCATCAAAAGTGACAATTTGCCTGGCCACTTCTTTGGCTTTGTCTACGCTACCACCCATAAAACCCGGAGCACGCAGGTAGTATTGGATCAGCGATTGGCGGGCGTCCAGGTTCTTTTTGTCCAGATCAATCGTCTTCTCCCACGCTTTTTTCATCTTGGGTGCAAGTAATCCTTGCTTGAAGATGTTTGCATTTTGTGCGATAGTCCCATAAGTGTTGCCGAGCCAGTTAAAGTAGTCGGCTTGTTTGGGGTCCGCTTCGGTGGCTTCTTCAAAGTATTCAACCGCATTGCCATATTCTTGTTGATCGTATGAAGCCCTACCCAGGTAGTACTGTGCCGCTGCATAGTGAGTGTTACTTTCTGAAATGCCCTTCAGGATTTTCACCGCTTCGTCATATTTTTTTGTTTCATACAGCATTTTGGCTTTGTCTAAACTCGACTGAGCAAATACTGAAATGGACAGGAATAAGAAAAAAAGTGTTTTCATGGCGTTTGCTTTTTTTACAAGACTTGTAATACGTGTAATTAGTTGCACCCACAGGTACGGAATTTTTCAAATTCAAGGTAATGTGTAACGATTTGGCTATTGCTGCTGCGGGATTTAATTCTAACCTCGTAACTTTCACAAAAAATGCGATGCGACTGTTACTGTTTCTACCTGCGTTGGGGATATTGTTCGGATCCTGTGAAAGAGCAAAACCAAAACCTCCTAAATGGATCGAAGCCGTAGAGCGACATTTTGATGAGTCGCTGAAACCATTTTACCACGGAGTCGCTTCGGGCGATCCATTGCCTGACCGCATAGTCATTTGGACACGCGTGACGCCAGCGGATTCTTTGCCTTCCGTTGACGTAAAATGGCAAATGGCATTAGACGAACGGTTTACTGCCATCGTAAAATCCGATTCATTGGCTACAAATCCCGGCAAGGACTACACCGTAAAAGTAGATGTGGTGGGGCTTCAACCCGATCAGGTTTATTATTACCGGTTTTTGGCTTTGGGTAAAAACTCGATCGTGGGCAGAACCAAAACCGCACCCGTTAGCGCCAAAGACAGTTTGAAGTTTGCTGTGGTTAGCTGTGCAAACTGGGAGTGGGGTTACTTTAACCCGTACGATAAAATTGCAGACCGGCCCGTGCTGGATGCCGTGCTGCACCTGGGCGATTACATTTATGAATATGGGGTGGCCAAATACGGAGATACGACCATCGGACGGCTGAATATCCCGTCTCACGAAATTGTGAGCTTAAAAGACTACCGCACCCGCTACTCGCTGTACCGACTCGATCAAGGATTGCGAAGGCTGCATCAGCAGCAGCCTATGATTGCCATTTGGGACGACCACGAGGTGGCCAATAATGCCACGGTATCAGGCGCTCAAAACCATCAACCCGAAGAGGGCGATTACCAAAAGCGCAAAGCCGCAGCACGTCAAACATACTACGAATGGATGCCCATTCGCGAAAATCAAGAACTGTACAGGCGTTTTTCTTTCGGCCCGCTGGCAGATGTAATCATGTTAGACGAGCGCCTGGCAGGCCGAGATCCGGAAATAACGGACTCTTTGAACCCCGATTTAAAAAATGCAGAGCGCAGCATGTTGGGCGCAAAACAGTTGCAATGGTTCGAAGCGAACCTTCAATCATCCACCGCAACATGGAAATTGATCGGCAATCAGGTGATCTTTTCTGATGTTTACCTTCGGAAAGTGTTTCCAAAAATGCCGCGCAACTTAGACTCGTGGGACGGATTCCCCGCAGAAAAGAAAAAGATTGTTGACTTCATACGAGCAAATAACATCACAAACCTCATCATCGCTTCGGGCGATACCCATGGGTCATGGGCGATTGAGGCCGCCACAAACATCAGCAAAAACTATCGGCCATTTGCCATAGAGTTGGGCATCACCAGTGTTTCATCGGGCAATGGCGATGAACGCAAGCCGGCAGACTCCGTGAAGTTGGCAGAAAAGGCATTGATGAATGAAAACCCGCACATCAAGTATGTGAACGACCGAGACCACGGTTATTTGTTGCTGACATTGTACGCTGACCAATCAAAAGCTGAATGGTTTTATGTCGAAACGCTGCGAAAGCCAACGAGCAACGAGTTTTTAGGCAAAACGTATTGGTTTGAGAGAGGGAAAAGCCGTTTGAAGCAACGGTAAGTTGTTGAACTATATCGGGCCACAAATCTGCATCTTCATTATTTTTGCGTATGTTTTTTTCACGCACAGGAAACTTGGGCATAGACCTCGGAAATACCAACACATTGGTTCGTGACCAAACCCATTTGTTGTTGAGCGAGCCTTCTGTTTTGGTGGTAGATAGCGACAATCATCATGTAGAGGCGGTTGGCGAAAAAGCCTATCAAATGCTGGAGAAGGTTCATAGCCATTTGCGCCCTATTCGGCCGTTGAAGGGCGGAGTGATATCTGATGCAGAGTCTGCAAAGAAATTGATGCGCGAACTGGTGCGAAAAGTCAGCCGCCCTACTTCGTTAAGGGGTTTCAAATACGTGATATCGGGCGTGCCCTTTGATACTACGCCTGTTGAAAAGCGAGCCCTGCGCGATACACTTGAGCAGTTCAACGCCAGCCATATACACCTGGTGCACGAACCGATTGCCGCAGCCATGGGCATGGGGCTGAATATTCAGGAGCCTGACGGCAAACTGATCGTTGACATTGGTGGTGGTATAACCGAAGTGGTAGTGATTTCTTTATCACGAGTTGCCTCTTTTCAATCGACCAGGGTGGCGGGCGATGACATGGACGCAGAAATCCAGGATTATTTTAGACGAGAATACCATTTGGCAATCGGAATGAAAACAGCCGAGGAGGTGAAAAAACGAATCGGGTGCATCTATGCGCCTTTGGCAAACCCCAATGAGCGTGTACTTGTGAAAGGCAAGGACATACGAGAAGGCATTCCGGCAAGCCGATGGATCGATCAAGCTGAAATATGCCGCGTGTTGGAACCACCTTTTTTACAAATAGAATCATGTGTTCACCAATCGCTTGAAATTTGCCCGCCTGAACTCGCTGGCGACATTTTCCAAAACGGCCTGTACATAACGGGTGGCAACGCAAGGTTGAAAGGAATGCGCGAGAGATTCAACCGCGTTTTCGGGCTGCCTGTTAATATTGACCCGCAATCATTACTATCTGTAAGCAAGGGCGTAGGGCATATCTTGAACAATCCTAGACAATTTAAAGGTGTGCTGATCTGATCTTTCACCAGATGATACATGAGAAAAGAAGGAATCTATCTGAAGGCTCACTACACTCCCTCCGGCTGTTATTTTAGAAGTATCGTTATTCCACCTCTACAATAATTTCGATCTCTACTGCAATGTTTGAAGGGAGTGCGTACATGCCAACAGCAGAACGCGCGTGCCTTCCCTTGTCGCCAAAGACTGCAACCATTAAATCGGAAAAGCCATTGATCACTTTTGGCTGGTCGGTGAAAGTGTCTGTGCAATTAACCATACCCAAAACTTTTACGATGCGTTTCACTTTGTTTAAATCACCCAACTCACTTTTGAGCGTGGAGAGCAATGCAATGCCAGTTTGCTTGGCAGCCTCGTAACCCTGTTCGGTGGTCAGATCTTTACCCACCTTACCGGTGATGTTGCTGCCGTCTGATTTGGTGGGGCCGTGGCCCGCGAGGTAAAGCAGGTTGCCGGTGCGCACAGCCTTTACATAGTTGCCCATCGGTTTGCCGGGTGTGTAAACTTGAATTCCAACTTCTTGCAGCTTTTTGTCAAAATCAATTTTTTGGCCGAAAGCAACAATGGCACTAAAAGAAAGAATAGCGATGGCAAAACGCGTTTTCATGATGGCTTCGATTTTGGTGTAAACCAAAAGTAGCCATTTGAGAGAACCAAAAAAAGAAAGTTGGTCAGATCTCTTTGGCCAGCCCTTTGTTTTTCAAAATACTGCCAACAAACTTACGCTCGTTGTCGGTATTGAAGATTTTAAACGGCAGGTGGATGAGTTGAGCCTTGTTGACAAACAAAAGGTAATGGTCTTTACCGACCTTGGCGCGTTTGATTTGATCCCACTTCAACGGCATCCCTTCTCGCGCGTTGATCTTCATCACAATTTGCTGGCTGGTGATTTCGTAAGAGAATCGTTCAAACAGCATTTTACTTTGCTCCAGTTGAGTAACGCCATAAAACTGAATCCACCAAAAGAGCAGAAACAGGCCGCCTCCCACCGCGGCACCAATAAACCACCAAATGCTGGCCGCCAGAAAATAGCCGCAGCAAATGGCCAGAACGATGAGCGACACCCACCATTGCTGGCGCAGCACGCTGGCCATGGCCATGCGCATGTAATCTTTTTTTTCAAGCCGATAATTGCGGGTTTTTATGAGCATAAAGATTTGTTCTAAAACGGACGGCAAAAATAGCAGGCAATTGCCAATCGGCAATGCATTGGCTTACACTTATCAAAAGGTCGGCATGGGTTTGGTTTTAAGGCTCAAATCCAAGCTTTTTACCGAATGCGTGAGGGCGCCAACCGACACAAAGTCCACGCCTGTTTCGGCAACGGCCCGTAATGTTGATTCAGTGATGCCGCCACTGGCTTCGGTTTTGTATCGGCCGGCAATCAGGCGCACGGCATCACGCATTTCATCCAACGGAAAGTTATCGAGCATAATTACGTCTACGCCACCGGTTTGCAATGCTTCCTCCACCTCCTGCACTGAGCGGGTTTCAATTTCAATTTGTAGGGTTTTGCCCAACTGCTTCACGTAAGCATTCGCGCGGGCGATGGCGTTGCCTATTCCGCCTGCCATGTCAACGTGGTTGTCCTTCAGCATAATCATGTCGTACAAGGCAAAGCGGTGGTTATTTCCGCCCCCAATGGCCACAGCCCATTTCTCCATCAACCGAAAATTGGGCGTAGTTTTGCGCGTATCAAGCAATTTTGCGTGGGTGCCCTCCACTATATTGCAAAGCCGGTGTGTATATGAGGCGATGCCGCTCATGCGTTGCATGCAGTTCAAAACAAGCCTTTCGCAGGTGAGGATGGCGCGTGCCTGCCCGGTTACTTCAAATGCAACATCCCCTGGCTTTACCGAGTCGCCATCACTTTTGAACACACACACATTCAATGTTGGGTTTACACGATGGAAGATCTTTTGTGCCACGGCAACACCTGCCAGAATGCCCTCATCTTTGATCAGCAACTTGCCCCTGCTCGTTACGTCAGCGCCAACCGTTGCCAAAGTGGAATGATCGCCTTCGCCTACATCTTCGTGGAGGGCGGCATCAATAAACTGTAAAATCGCTTCGTCAGTAAGATAGGGGAGGTGCATGCGCTGAGGTTCCTATTCTTTGATGAACGAAATCTCGTGAACGAGGAACTGCTTCTCATGGTCTTTTGCGCGAATCAAAACATTATAACTTTCTGAGCCGCTTTGGTATTTTCCAATGGCATACCTCAAACCGTTAGGTGATGATCCGGTGTGCACCACATTGAAGTCAGTCACAGCATGTTTTTTGAAGAAGTCGCGCAAAACAAATTCAGCTTGTGCTTTGCTGTAGTTGCTGATGTCGCCCTCAATGTTGATGTCAACAGATTGGTTGAAATACCTCACCATTTCTTTGGCATTGGTGGTTTTGATGGCCTCCTTCAGCGCATTGAATAGCTCGTTCTGTGCCTGCAAGGTAAAGCAGCAAAAGCCAAAAACGACTGCTAAAAGGGTTTTTTTTAGGTTCATAACCATGCGTAGCGCCAAAAGTATGCCATAATCGCTTGCCGAAAAAATGGTATCCCGTATTGCTCAGAAACCATCATCCTCTTTTTTTTCTTCCTTCTTCTTATCCTTCTTTTTTGCTGATGAGGTGCCACCTGCTAAATCGTACGGTGCTTCAATGGCGTAATAGCTCAACCTGAAACGCGTCACAAATGACAGCGTTTCTTCATCACTGCCGGGGATGAATACCAACTCGCCAATTTTAGCTTTGGCGGCATTTGTTTTTTTAGTGATGATGTCGTTGAATGCCGGGTTAGAAGAATGAGCCATCAGGCGGTTGTCTTCAAAACCGAAATAATACCAGGCATCGGGTGAGGCTTTGAAAAACACATGGAACACCGGTGAGCCATCTTCGCTTTTTCGGATTTCCATAAAGCCCTCAAACGCACCATTGATGTCGTTTCGATCAATATTGCTGATGCCCAACTGACCTTCACTGAAAAATGCTTTTTTGTCTTGAGACCATTTCAAATTCACATTTGAGAAGACGATGGGCTTGATCATGCCCGGCACCGTACCCAATGAAACATAACCCTGCTGCGCACGTGCTTCGTAGTCTTTGGTTACGCGCTCGCCCACAAGATTGGCCATCTTGTAAAGCAGTTCAGTTTGGTCTCCAAGGCCTTCACTGGCGCCCTCATTTTTGATCACTTCCTGCAGTTGAAGTGCCATGGTTTGGTAGGCAATTGTCGGTATACCCATGTCAGCTTGGATGAGGGCATTCATTTTAATTTCGTTGGTTTCCAGGTTACCCGATCCTATAGCTGATGAAATGAGCGAAAAGTCTTTGATACCACCAAAGAATTTTACCGGGCCCTCGAAATTCACTTCTTGCTTCTCTTCATTGTAAGCAAACACTTTTCCCTCCAGTTTTTCACCTGCTGCTTTTTTGCGGTCTTCTATTTTAAAGTGCGCGGTTTCCTTATCAAAGAACAATGATCCGCTGGGCAAAAAGAAATCCTCGTCAGCTTCATCTTTCTTATCTGACACAAAAGTGATGTACAGGCTGTGGTCTTGGCTAAAATGCAAGCCTGCCATTGCCCTGCGGCCTTCTTCAGTAGTGGCTTTGTCAAAATCCAGGTAAACATCTTTTTCATCACCACTTTGATTGTAGGAAAGCCACGTGTCATAGCCTTTTATCTTTTTCAGATCGAGCTTGACAAAACCCTTCAGTTGCAGGGCAGGGCGTGTAGCATACATGGTCATATCACCTTTGAAAAAAATCCGCGGTGCCACCAAAATCTTTTCGGTATCTGCCACAGTACCGTTGGCAACGGTTTGTTGCAAAGCCTGACCCTGATTCTTTTGCTTTCGGGCGTCAGCAGAGATGGGCTCCAGATGGAAGTCGGTCATCTTAACGTTAAATGTGTCATTTGAGGCATTGATGTACTTGTAGGTGGCGTGGCCTGAAAACTCCCTCCTTGATACGATATCCACCACGCCATTGGTAAGCAAGTGATACCCATTCAGCGTGTCGATCACAATGGTGGTATTTTTCAATTGCCCGATCTTGGCATTTTCTAAAATCAAAACCTCATTGTTCTTTGGTGTAATCTTGGCATCAGCCACTATAATGAACGGAATGCCACTTACTTTCAGCTCTTGTTGTTGAATATCATATTCCGCTTTTTCTGCATTGAAGCGTAATGAGTCAAGCTCTTTTCGGGTGGTGTAGAAGTAAGAATTTTCCAAAGGAACGTCAGCTGCCTTGGTCATGGAAATTTTTTGGGTAGTCAAATCCCATCGTGCTTCTTGAATGGAGGTCTTAAATTGTGCATAAGGAAATTCGATGGCCGCCACACCTTCTACTTCAGGACTGATAGTGGCGAAATTTTTCTCTAAGTTGAATTTTAGCCGAACATCGCTACCGTTGAGGGCAGGCTTATCGGGGTTGCCGGTTTTCACTTCAAAACGTGCGTGGCGTGCGCCAAAGTCTTTTGAGTTGAAGCTGAGTTCGCGAGACGCAACCATAGAACCCCGGGTACTAAGTTTGCCGCTGCCCTGAACGCCCGCTTTGGTGAGAGTAATGATGCCGCTTAACAATGCGGTATTATTGTAGAACGCAAAAGGCTCTTTCAAATTCTTCATTCTGAACCTGTCAAGCTTGGGAAACCATTTGAGTTGGTAGTCACGTACAATCATTTGTGGAAAGTTGATGCTGCCCAATTGTTTCTCTCTTATCAGAGCCTCGCTGCCCTTTGTAAGCACTGAATCCGGGTAAAAGACAAAATCGTTGGATGCCACTTCGGCCGCCAGGTATTCAATCCTCCCTCCGGCACGAATGCCTTCATTATCTAATCTCATGTTGCCAAACAATTTACCGTTTCCCTGGTAGAGGCGATAACCGTCCGCAGGCACCGTGTGGGTAAAGCCCAACGACTTGTCGGGCATGGTGTGCAGTTTTTCTTTGAAACTCGGGAACATTCCGCTTGATACAAAGGTGCCCTTGAAATTGATTGACCCGGGGTCAGCATCATTCAAACTATCGAGTTTAAAGGGTGGTACTACAAAAAATACCGACTTATCATAGGCACCATTCAGCACTTCCTCCCGGTTGAAGTAGATCACCCCCCCAGCGGTCGCATCCAACCTGGGATAATTGGGTTCTTTCATGCGGCCCGATTTGTTTCCGGGTTTGTTGATGAATAATGTTCCACTGGTCGCATTTGCTGCGTTTGCCAGCCCACCTGCTGCCGCTGCCGTAGAATCGGTGCCCACCATTGAGTTGTTGACACGCCTGCGCGAGCCATCTCTTTCTCTTACATAAAACCGAATTGAGTCGATGTGTTGCAGATTAATAAAAAAGCTGTCGTACTTCAAAGTGAAGCTCTTGCCCCTGATTTCGAAATTCCCTGCGTTGATTGCCCCATTGAATTTGATGTCGCGATCTTGCATAAAGCTTATCACGGCACTGTCGGGTTTGATAATCACATTCAGCGAATCACTCAGATTGAATTCTTCTACCCCGTGCACCACCATGCTATTTTGTTTTAACGAAATAGTAACGTTGGCAACACTGTCTACCATTGAGTGTATCTTCAAATTGTCATAGTCGGTGTTGCCCTTGAAAGCATCCCACATGTGAAGTGCTTTGTCTTTTAAGCGGATTTTGCCCGTGCCTGCATCGTATAAGATCATCCCTTTCTGTGCTAAGAAGTCGGCAGCCATTTTCATTTGCTCGAGTTTCCGGTTGGGGGTAACCAAGTCAAAAACGGAGAAATCCTGCGTGTTGAAGTCTTTCCCATACTGCACGAAAGTTGCCAGCGGGTGGAAATGAAACCCCTGCCCCCTGAGCTGCTCATAGTCTGCCGGATCGAAAAAATCATTTGATTCGATAATCAAAGGTGCCACGCTGCCGCTACCGCTGACTGAAAGCAACAGGCTGTCTGATTTTAAATCCCAAAGCACAACATCCGGGTTCAGGTCAACTCTGAAAAACGAGGATGAAAAAGGGGTTTTTCGCAAAGGGGAATTATCTTTAGTAAGTATGATCTTCTGCCGTGCAAGATCATAGCGCACCTGCATAGAGGGGTGCGTGAGCGAATCATTGCCCTGGTAAATGACCACGCTGGCGCTATTGGCCAAAATCATCGAATGGCGGAAGCCAAAAGAAAGTGATCGGGCTTTAAAACGTTTGTCTGCTTCGCCCAGCAGCTCCAAAGTGCCAAAGTCGTTGTAGACCGATATACTGTTGATGTTCGATCCGTCCAAACCAAAACCCCCGGTATACTTCACGCGCTCGCCCCACCCCAGTAAGTTCACGTTGTTTTCATAAGAGCGGAAGCGCGGGTAGATCGTTTCCTTTTTTGTTTTGCGTTTGATGCTGTTGAAGACAAACTGGCCCGGCACACGACCCGGCAATCTCCCCAGGTAAAGCAGCTTGCCTTGCTCGGCTTTCAGATACGGCTTGCTGGTGTTGAAGTAATAGTGGTTGAATTCATAATTGACTGAATCAGGTGAAAGGCCCGCAGGAGTCCAATCAAACCGGCCGCCATTCCCTACAAAGAGCTTTGTTATGAGCGAATAAGTGCCACGGGTGTTCTTCAGGGTGGCAGAGTCGTAAGGTGTGGCAAACACCAACGATACTGAGGAGAAATGAATTGCTGGCCCCACTACTTCTGGCTGAGCGATGGGCCGCTGCCAACTGGGCAAATATGCCCATGTTGTATCAACGGGTTCCTCTGCCGAAGGGTAGGTTTGTGCGCTGTCTGGCGCAATGGCTTTGCGCTCCAGATAAACGAATGAATAATGATCATTGGCAGCCTTGAGGCGAAACGAGCTTTGGTAGTTCAGGGCATGATGTTCAAAGAAATCACGGGATTGCTGCAAGAATTGGTTGGCGAGGTAGCTGTTCTCTTTGACCAATACGCTATTCACAACGGTCAAAAATTCTGTGAATTTGCCCGGCTCAATTTTTTCGGTACTCAATGCAGCCGCCAGTGCTCCGAAATAATTGATGAAATGCGGGCGCAGTTTGTAGCCCTTTCTCTTCATCAGTTTGGCTTGTCGCTTGATGGTCAATTGCTGATCGGGCCCTAAACCCGCCCACAGCGTTCCAAAAGCATCACCGATTGCCATTACCTCTTGCGACTTGGTGTTGTTCAGCATTACGCGAACGCTATCAGCAAAGCCCAATTGATAACCCTCGGTTGGCGATTGTGCCGCCAAGTTGAGTGCAGGAATCCAAAAGATGAATAAAAATAGCTTTTTCACGTGCCTACGAACCTGAAAATTCGGAAATAAAAGGCAGAAGTTCTAAAGTGTTTAGTTGCAATTTATTGCATAGGCTTCAACCACTTGCTTGATATCACAAAGGAAAACCTGGTGATTACAAATAATGCGGCTGAAAATATGCCCATATCGATCGATGAATTTCACAGATGGATGATGTGTATACGCTTTCCATGAAAATGTCATGCCGAGATTCTCTCGGTAAAATCCAATAAATAACGAATAAGCATACGACCTTACCCCGTTCGCGTCAATTATTACGAGCTGCTAAGGGTGCTTGCTGCAAGTGTTGGAAACTATGATCCATTTTCTCTGCCAACCTGACACTTCCCATCTTTGGAACAATCCTTGACGAAATGGATTTGTCAAAAAATAACCTAAAAACTGAAAGAAATATGGCAGAAGTGGCAGAAAAAGGCAGTATTTCCATCCATACTGAGAACATTTTTCCGATCATCAAGAAGTTCCTCTACTCAGACCACGAGATATTTTTGCGTGAGCTGGTAAGCAATGCGGTGGACGCCACCCAAAAGCTCAAAAAACTGGCTTCGCTGGGCGAATTCAACGGTGAACTGGGCGACCTTAAAATCGAAGTGAGCTTTGATAAGAAGAACAGTACCATTACCGTCAGCGACAAAGGCTTGGGCATGACGGGCGATGAGATCAAAAAATATATCAACCAAATCGCTTTTTCTGGCGCCACCGAGTTTGTTGAGAAATTCAAAGACAAAGGCGATGCAAAAGACATTATCGGCAAATTTGGTTTAGGATTCTATTCCGCCTTTATGGTGGCCGATAAAGTAGAGGTGGTTTCTAAATCCTACAAAGACGGCACACAAGGCGCCCGCTGGGAATGTGATGGCTCTACCGAATTTGAATTATCCCCCGATAAAAAAGTTACACGCGGCACGGATGTGATCCTGCATATCAACAAAGACTCTGAAGAGTTTTTGGACGAGTATCGATTGAAAGGCATTTTAGAAAAGTACTGCAGGTTCTTGCCTGTAGAAATCAAATTCGGTACAAAAGATGAAAGCGTTGAAGATGGAGTTGACAAAGACAACAAGCCGAAATACAAAACCGTTACCACCGATCGAATTATCAACAATACTTCACCGATCTGGGCAAAAGCACCACTCGAGTTAAAGGATGAAGATTACCTGAAGTTTTACAAAGAATTGTATCCGTTCTCTGAAGACCCTCTTTTTTGGATCCACCTGAACGTAGATTATCCTTTCAATCTCACAGGAGTCCTCTACTTCCCCAAAATCAAAAATGATTTTGAAATCCAGCGAAACAAGATTCAACTCTACTCACGCCAGGTATTTATTACGGATGAGGTAAAAGATGTTGTGCCTGATTTCTTAATGCTGCTGCACGGAGTGCTGGATTCTCCTGATATTCCACTCAATGTATCCCGCAGCTATTTGCAGAGTGATTCGAATGTGAAAAAAATCAGTTCGCACATCACAAAAAAGGTAGCCGATAAATTGGTGGACATGTTCATTAAAGACCGCAAAGAATTTGAAAAGAAGTGGGATGACATTGCGGTGTTTGTTCGGTACGGCATGATCAGCGATGAAAAATTCTATGATAAGTCAAAAGAGTTTTCGTTGTTGAAAAATGTGGACGGCCAATATTTCACCATGAATGAGTATGCCGACAAGGTAAAGCCCAACCAAACCGATAAAGACGGCAATGTGATTTATCTCTACACCACCGACAAAGGAAAACAGGATGCTTTCATCCAAGCCGCCAAAGAAAAGGCATATGATGTGCTGATGATGGATGGGGTGCTGGACAGCCACTTCATCGGTAATTTGGAACAGAAACTCGAAAAGACGCAGCTCAAACGCGTGGACAGCGAAATTATCGATAAGTTGATTACGAAGTCTGACGCGGTAGCCAGCGTTTTGAGCAAGGAAGAGGAGGAGCAAGTGAAAGGCATTTTTGAAAAGGCCATCAACAACAAGGCGATGACGTTGGCTATTGAATCATTGTCGCCCAATGATTTGCCAGTAACCATCACCATGAGTGAGTGGATGCGCAGAATGAAAGACATGGCTCGCACGGGAGGTGGTGGAGGCATGGCCTTTATGGGAAGCATGCCTGATAGCTACAACGTAGCGATTAATGGCAACCATGCGATTGTGCAGAAAATTCTGAAGGCGGAAAATGAAGAGCAAAAAACAAAACTCGCCAAGCAAGCCTATGATTTGGGATTGCTTTCGCAGAATTTGTTAACAGGAGCGGACCTCACAAGCTTCATTAAGCGGAGCGTAGAGTTGGTGGGCTAAGTGCCGCGAGTGTAATTTAAGATTGCGCTTAGGTCGAGAATGCTATTTTTGCACTTGACTTAAGTGCATTTTTTATGAATAAATTTTTATTAGTCGCATTCTCGTTACTGTCTTTTTTCTCATTCTCTCAATCGATTCAATCCCCTTCCGAATTTTTGGGTTATGAATTAGGCGACCGCTTTACCCGCCACCACCGGGTGGTGGAATATTTTGAGTATGTAGATGAAGCAAGCCCCGTTGTGCGCACACAACAATATGGCGAAACCTACGAGCACCGGCCTTTGATTTATACCATTGTTGCTTCAGCAGAAAATTTTAGTAAACTGGAACAGATCCGTTTAGATAACCTGCGCAGGTCAGGTTTAGCCGAAGGTTTTCCATCAACTAAAGTAGCGATCGTGTGGATGAGCTTTAATGTGCACGGAAACGAAGCCAATAGCATGGAGGCAGCTATGAAGATACTGTATGAGCTGGTGAACCCCGCCAACGCCAAAACAAAGGAATGGCTCAAAAATACCGTGGTCATTTTAGACCCCTGCATCAACCCGGATGGCCGCGACAGGTATGCAAATTTTTACAATCAATATGGTAACAACCCACCCAATGCAGACCCGCAGGCGCGCGAGCATGCCGAGCCTTGGCCACGCGGAAGATCAAACCATTACCTCTTTGACTTAAACCGCGACTGGGCATGGCTTACCCAGGCCGAGTCACAGGCACGCATCCAGCTTTACCACCAGTGGATGCCACATGTGCATGTAGATTACCACGAGCAGGGCTACAACTCGCCCTACTACTTCGCACCCGCAGCAGAGCCCTACCACGATGTGATCAGCAATTGGCAGCGCGAATTCCAAAATTCCATTGGCCAAAGCAACGCAAAATATTTTGATGAACAAGGCTGGCTGTATTTTACCAAGGAGCGATTCGACTTGTATTACCCGAGCTACGGTGATACCTACCCCACTTATAGCGGTGCTATTGGCATGACGTACGAAAAGGGCGGTATTAACGCAGGATTGGTGGTAACCACCAACGAAGGCGAGCCGTTGACCCTCAAAGACAGGCTTACCCACCATTTTACAACCGCTATGAGTACGCTCGAAGTGTCTTCCACAAATGCTAATCGGTTAGTCGATGAGTTTGAAAAGTATTTCAAAGAAAATCTGAACGCTCCCACAGCGCCCTACAAAAGCTACGTGATCAAAGCCGGTAATCATCCTGATAAGTTGAAGAGGCTTACGGAATGGTTGACAAATCACTACATCAAATTTGGGCATGCTGCTGCCAAGTCCTTGCGCGGTTTTGACTACCAAACACAAAGTATCAATGCATTCAACTTGTCGGGCGATGACATTGTTGTAAACGTGTACCAGCCAAAGGGCAGGCTAGTTACTACCTTGTTCGAGCCAACTTCCCGCTTGGCAGACTCACTCACCTACGACATCACCGCATGGAATGTGATATACAGTTATGACCTCAATGCTTATGCGGTGAGTGAAAAACTGAACGTCACCAAACCCTATCAACACAGCCAGCCCGCTGACGCAAACATCTCCTCAAAACCTTATGCATATTTGTTTGAATACAAAAGCCTGCAGGACGTAGCTTTTTTAGCCACTTTAATGAAACAAGGGGTGAAAGTGCGCAAGGCGACTCGTCAATTTAGACTCGATAATCAAACGTTTGAGCCCGGCACGTTAATCGTGACGCGGTATGGCAATGAAACGAAACCAGACTTTGACAACGTGGTGTCATTGCTGGCGAAGAAACATGGAAGAACCCCTTATGCCGCCAACACGGGTCTGGTGGCAGCAGGTGCAGATTTCGGTTCGTCTGATGTGGCACTGATCAAGTCTCCAAAAATAGCAGTGTTGGGTGGCGACCAAACGGCATCGCTGAGCCATGGTGAGGTATGGCACTTCTTCGAGCAGCAAGTTCACTATCCCGTTACCATCATTGGAACAGATCAATTCAAAAACATCGATTTGTGGCAGTATCATGTTTTGGTGGTGCCAGATGGCAATTACAAGATATTTGACGAAGGCACATTGAGTATGGTGGAGCGATGGGTTTCAGATGGTGGGCGCCTGATCGCCATTGCAAGCGCCAACAATGCGTTCGCAGAAAAAAAAGGTTTTGCGCTGAAAGAATTCGCCAATGAAGATAGCAGAAAGAAATCTGAGAAGGATGAAAAAGAAGTGAATGAAAGAAATGCGTTATTGGCCTACCACGATGCTGAGCGCAGGGACTTAAGTAACAGTATATTTGGTGCCGTTTACAAGTTGCCAATTGATAACACACATCCCCTTGCATTTGGTGTAGGTACCCATTACTTCTCATTGCGAACTAATACACTTCGTTTTGGCTATCTGGAAAAAGGCTGGAATGTGGCAACGATGCGGGGCAAGCAAAAGCCATTGATTGGCTTTGCCGGCACGCAAGCCAACAAAGCGCTGGAAAACAGTTTGGTTTTTGGCGTGGAAGACAAAGGTAAAGGCCAGGTGGTTTACCTGGTTGACAATCCGCTTTTCCGCGCATTTTGGGAAAATGGAAAAATGATTTTCGCCAATGCCGTTTTTATGGTCGGCAATTGAAGATTGAAGAATGAGGAAGGAGAAATTTGGGGTGACGATCCCGGGGAAGTTCATGTAGGTGAACTTCGCAAACATTAACGCAAAATGTTTTAAGCGGCTAACTGCAAACCCTTTTTGCTTTGGCGCAGTGCCTGACGGATTTCCTTCATCGCCATTTTTTTGTCGATGGTGGTTTGTTCCGTTTGGTGGAGAAGGCCTTTGATGTACACAAGAACTTCTTCCATTTGCACTTTGTCCATTGCATCCAAGCTTTGCAGGATCGCAAGTTTTGGTGATTGTGTCATGACAATTAGTGGTTGTCGGTGTAAATAACGTAAAAGAATGCTGTGCGGTTCAACCTTTTATGCGCGATTTAACAAAAAGATAACCAGGTAGTCATACTTCAGGCAAAATCCCTGAATTTTTGCCTTACGAAATGCACATTTTGTTGTCTCTCTTATATTTGAATTAAAAGTGAAAGTATTACTTCTCCATCAACATTATCACTCACCTCAAGAAGGTGGCGCAATTCGTTCGTATTACCTCACACAAGCTTTGGTTGCCAGAGGAATCAAAGTAACGATCATCACCACGCACAATGAAAGCGATCACCAACGGAAACTTGAGGGAGGAGTTGAAATACACTTTTTACCCGTTCCCTACGAAAATAAGTTTGCATTTTCGGCCCGCATTCTTTCGTTTGTTAAGTACACGTGGAAGGCCTCTCGCCTAGGCATCAGTTTGGGCCGGTTCGATTTCTGCTATGCAGTTTCAGTGCCGCTCACCGTGGGTATTGCTGCGATGTGGATCAAAAGCCGATTAGGTATTCCGTATATTTTTGAAGTGGGCGATCTTTGGCCGGAGGCCCCTATTCAAATGGGCGTAGTGAAAAATTCGTTGCTACAGAAATCGTTGTACGCCTTGGAGAGAAGAATTTATCAATCAGCGTATTCCGTTGTGGCATTATCACCTCCCATACAACAATACGTTGAGGGCAAGATCCCGGGCAAGAAAGTTCACCTGATTCCCAACATGGCCGACTGCGAATATTTCGGCACAAGCGAAAAGCCTGCTACCAAAAATCAATTGGGCATAGATCCAACCAAGTTTACAGTAGCTTACATTGGTGCCATCGGCATTGCCAACGGGCTGGATTATTTTTTGGAATGCGCCAACACAGCGCGCAAGGCACGTATACCCGTGCAGTTTGTATTGATGGGCGCTGGCGCGGAACTGGATCGGTTGAAAGCAGCGAGCGAGAAATTGGGGCTTACCAATCTGTTGATCATCGACTTTGGCAATCGCGAAAAGGTAAAACAAGTGTTGGCTTACACCGATGCATGTTTTGTTTGCTACAAAAATGTGCCTGTGTTGCAAACCGGTTCGCCCAACAAATATTTTGATGCGCTGGCAGCGGGCAAACTGGTGATCATCAACTTTGGTGGTTGGATCAAGTCAGAAATTGAGTCTGAGAAATGCGGTGTGGCACTGGATGCACAACATCCGTCTGATTTTGTGGGAAGGGTCACTCCTTTTATCACCGATGCGCAATTGTTGAAACAATATCAGAATCATGCCCGCGGTGTGGCCGAGAAGAAGTATTCGCGTGCAGCGTTATCTGAGCAGTTTGCCAAAGTTTTTCAGTAACTTGTAACCATGCAGAGACAAAAACACGATCATTCAAAATCAAAGGAGCCGAAAAAGCATTTGAGCCATTCTCTGCCAAAGGAAAAATCATCCATTGGCAAACAGCAAGAGCCGGAAAACCCATTTGATTTTGGGTGCCTGCCTAAGCGGGATTTGAAGAAGAACTTAGGGTGTGGATGATTTCAAAAAAGAAGAAGCATTCTTCGAAATTGCGAACATACTAAATCCCCTCCGCAAAAAAGACGCGTTTCACCCGCTCACTCGTATTTGTTAAAATCTCGTAGGGAATTGTTCCCAGCCGCTGCGCCACTTCATGAATGGGCAGACCTTCACCAAAAATGATTACCTCGTCACCTTCACGTGCGCCCAGCCCCGTCACATCGATCATGGTCATGTCCATGCACACATTGCCTACCACGGGCGCGCGCTGGCCATTCACCAACACTACACCTTTGCCTCCGCTAAACCCCCTGCTGAATCCGTCAGCATAGCCAATGGCAATGGTGGCGAGTTGAATGTCATGTTCGGGTGTGCCCTTTCTGCCATAGCCAACCGTTTCACCTTTTGTGATCGTCCGTATTTGTGAGATAACGGTTTTGAGAGTCGCTACGGGTTGCAATTGCAAAAGCGGTTCATCGGTTGGGTTTACGCCATACAAACCGATGCCCAAGCGCACCATGTCCATCTGCAAATCGGGCAACCGCAATATACCAGGGGAATTGAGTATATGCCGCAACGGTTTGATGTTGAGTGGCCGTGTGAGCGATATGTAAAATTGTTGGAAGAGATTGAATTGCGCCTGTGAAAAACCATCGTGTACCGCTTCATCTGCACCGGCCAGGTGTGAGAAAACTGAGGCCACTCTAACATTTGGATTGGATTGCAACATCGAAACGATGTCAGATACATCTTCTTGTTCAAAGCCCAGGCGGTGCATGCCCGTATCCGTTTCAATGTGGACGGTGGCCGGTTGATTGCCAACAAATTCCAAAAAAGACGTGAGCATTTTCAGGTTGTACAGCACGGGCTCCAGCCGATATTCAAGTATATGTTGAAAACTCTCTTCCGCAGGATTCATGACCATGATGGGTAACGCGATGTTGTTCTTTCGCAGTTCCACACCTTCATCGGCATAGGCTACGCCCAAGTAATCTACCTGGTGGTATTGCAACAGGTTGGCCACTTCTTCACTGCCGCTGCCGTAGGCAAATGCTTTTACCATTGCCATCAACTTCACGCCCGGCTTTAATTTTGATTTGAACAAGTTGAGGTTATGCACCATTTTGTTCAAGTCAATTTCCATTACTGTGCCGTGTACCTTGCGCTGCAGCACCCGCACGATTTTTTCAAATTGAAATAGACGCGCCCCCTTTACCAAAATCACTTCGCTGTCAAAATTCTCCCACGCGCGCGAAGCCAAAAACGATTCGGTAGAATCAAAAAATAACGCGCTGACGGTAAAACGTTTTGAGTTTGCCTTTAACGTCTTGCCAATGCCTATCAAGCGGGTGACGTTGCTGGATTGAATGAGTGCGGCAATCTTGCCTGTCAGTTCCTCATCGCTCAACCCCGATTGCAGGATATCAGACAGGATCAACGTCTTTTTCTTTTTTTGTTGGCTTGCCAGGAAATCCAAACTAATACGCAGCCCCGCCAAGTCGTTGTTGTACGTGTCGTCAATCAACTGGCAGTGGTTGATGCCCTGTTTCAACTCTAACCGCATGGCTACTGACTTCAACTGATAGAGCCGTTGTTGGATGCCGTTGCCCGCATCACCCAAGTACAACATCATGGCGGTGCAGTGCAGCGCGTTTTCAATCGAAGCGGCATCGTGAAAGGGGAGCGCCAATTGAAATACCGCATCGCGATAACGCACTTGATACTTTGTTCCAATTGCATTGATTTTGATATCAGCGCCCGGGCTGTTTCCCCAAGTTAAAGCTGGCAGCTTTGATGCCTGCACTTCTTGGTGAATCGCTTGGTGATCGATGCAGTAGATCAGCGTATTTACATTTTTGAAAAGCCTCAGTTTTTCAGCAATTTTTTGTTGCCGTGATGCGAAGCCCTCATCATGCGCTGTGCCAATGTTGGTAAAAATGCCGATGGTGGGCTGTATGATCTGCTCCAGCCTTTCCATTTCGTTGGGCTTGGAAATGCCCGCCTCAAAAATACCCAACTGATGGTGCGCCTGCATTTGCCAAACCGATAGGGGCACGCCAAGTTGCGAATTATAGCTGCCCGGGTTTTTCACCACACTGCGGTCGGGTGACAGCATTTGGTACAACCACTCTTTGATGATGGTTTTGGCATTGCTCCCCGTGATACCGACAACGGGCATAGAAAACTGCTTGCGGTGGTAAATGGCCAACCGCTGAATCGCCTCTATGCATGAGCTTACCAAAAGTACATTTGCCTGTGGCAGCGCTTGCACATCTGTCGGTTTTTCTACCACAAACTGCCGCACGCCCATTTGATAAAGTTCTTTTAAATGTGTGTGACCATCGTGGCGTTGGCCTGCGATGGCGAAGAACACCGACCCATCGGCAACGACAGACTTTCGGCTGTCGGTGAGCAGGGTTTGCACAGGCCGGTCTTCTACAAGTTGTAACACACGGCCATGTGTGATAGCGGGCAGTTGGGAGAATATCATCGCTGAGTACATTGGCTCTTCATGCAGGTTATTCCGCGTCTCAGGGGCAAAACTAAAACAACTTCGCCCCATTCGGCACCGGCTTGTCGACCGAAGTGAGCACCACATTCCCGTTTTCGTCTGGGAAGCCGGTCATCAGCACTTCAGAAATGAAGGCGGCAATCTGTTTGGTTGGAAAATTGACCACACAGGCCACCTGCTTCCCAATAAGGTCGGCCGGCCGGTAGTGTTGGGTAATCTGTGCGCTTGTTTTCTTAACCCCGATTTCTGGCCCCAAATCGACCCAAACCTTGTTGGCGGGCTTTTTTACCCCCTCAAAAGGCTCAGCTTTCACAATGGTGCCTGCCCTCAAGTCAACTTTTGCAAAACCATCCCATGTTATCATTTCAAAAAAAATTCTAACTTAGCACTCCAGACCGCTAAAAGTAATACCGCACGTTTCAAAGTTTACACTACAATGAAGCAGAATTTTTCGGTTTTCGGAGTTTTTTTATTCGCTTTTGCGGGATTGTTCGCTCTTTCTGCCCACGCCCAGGAGAACCATCCGGAGTCGGCAGATGAGTTGAAGGAGTTGACTACCAGTCATCCCGAACTTAAACTAGATGAGGATAAGACATTGCTGGCTGAGCCGGACGTCAAAACGGTTGCCCCCGCTTTGATGAACAGAGAGGGCGTAAGCAAACTGCCCAAAGGCAAAGAAGCCAAAAACGAAAAAGGTGAAGATGATGCTCTGGGTTTTAACTTTCTTTATTACATCATCCAAAAATTCAAGATCAGTGATATTGTCGATAATTGACAACCCATGTCATTGACGGAGGCTGTCGCTCAGCCAGATACGTTTTGTAGTGCTTTAAACCGCGCTTGCTTCTTGGTGATTTTTGTTTCCACGAACAATGAGCTGACGAAAGAAAGCTAGCCTCTCAACTTTGCTTGACCAAAAACTGCTCTAGGTCTTTTAATTTCAAGATTCCTTCGTAGTAGGCTTTGCCAAAAATCACGGAGTAAACGCCCATGTCATTCAGGCGCTTGATGTCGTCCACCCCGCGCACCCCACCGCTGGCCAACACTTTCAAGTTTGGAAAGGTGTCCATGATTTCCTGGTAAAAAGAGAAAGCGGGCCCTTCCAGCACCCCATCGCGCGAGATGTCGGTGCATTTGGCGTATTTCAATCCTCGGTCGTAAAAGAATTCGATGTGCTCAAAAAGCGTGAGATTGGAAATGTTTTGCCAGCCGCGAAAGGCTACTTTCTTTGATTGAATATCGGTAACATCTGCGCCCAGCGTAATTACCTCGCGGCCATAGCTTACCAGCCATGAGGCAAACAATTGCGGGTTGGTAATGGCAATACTGGAGGCTGTAATATAATCTGCCCCGTAGTTGTAGGCATTACCGATGTCGCCATCGGTACAGATGCCTCCGGTAAAATCGAGCTTTAGATCAGTGTAGCCTGAGATCTGTTGCAACACATGTAAATTTTTTGGCGACCCTGACTCTGCCCCGTCTAAATCTACAACGTGCAATATTTCTATGCCATGGTCTTCAAACCGCCTGGCCAGGTCAACTGGATTTTCCTCATAGGCTTTTTCACTGGCGGGGTCGCCTTTGCGCATCTTCACTACGCGCCCCTTTCTGATGGCAATCGAAGGTATTACTTGAATCATTGAATGTTGTCTATATCTGGTTGGTGTAACTACATTTACTTTTTCAGGATTTGGCAAACTATTTTCTGGTGAAGGATGCCGCCACCAGTGTTTTGTCCCACATAAAAAGCAATTCCATCTCTTCGCCAGCTTTTTCAACACTGATGGTGAATTGCTCAAACTCTTTTTCTTGCAGCACCACAGGGCTTTCAATCTTCAATGCGTCTTTGGCCGGGTCGCGCAGTGCTTGCCCGTTAAAATCTACTCCCCAACTGGGTATTTCACTGTTGAAAATAATGCTCCAGCTGTTTTCGTCAGGGATTGTCCACAAACTGTATTTGCCTGCAACCAACGTTTGGCCTGCAAAGGAGAGGTCTTTGTTTGTTTCAAACACCGTGGGCTCGTTGGCACCGGTGCGCCACACTTTGCCAAACGGTACCAGTCCATCTTTTGCAAAAATCACCCTCCCTTTTTTGGAAGGACGGTTGTAGAAGACATGCACCTTCAGGTCGCCATCGGCAAAGTTTACGTCCGACTCAGGGCTGAACGACTTGGTGTAAAACTCTTTTACATAGATGTAGGCGCCAAGTATCACTACCAGCACCACACCCGCAATGATGAGTACTCGCTTCATACGGTTTTTGGTTTTGAAACAAACCACTAGTTAATATTTAACCTTCAATTTGCAAATAATTAGCGTGATCCCATTATTTTTGAGCAATAACATTTACTTTTATGGGAGAGGCAGTTTTTGCATTTATTTGGGTTCTTTTTGCGCTCGCAATCGCTTCAATTTGGGTATTTCCTAACAAAAAAGTCAGTAACAACGAGCATGATCTAAAGCATTGATGCAGAATGAACATCTGCGTTTTTTGCGGCAGCTCCATTGGTGGCAGTGATGTTTTTGCGAAGGCAGCCCGGGAGCTGGGCATGCTCATCGCGCAGTCAAAATCAACGCTCGTTTATGGTGGGGGCAACATCGGCCTGATGGGGGCAGTGGCAGACGCTGCCATGGCCCATGGCGGCAAGGTGATTGGTGTCATTCCCGATTTCCTGGTTCGCAGGGAAGTGGCCCACAATGGCATTACGCAGCTTGAGGTTGTGGAGTCTATGCACGAGCGCAAAAAGCGTATGGCCGACCTTTCGCACGCATTTGTTGCAATGCCGGGTGGATGGGGAACACTGGACGAACTGGCCGAAATTTTAACCTGGAAGCAGCTGGGGTTAATACAACCCACCATTGGCATTCTGAATGTGCAATCTTTTTTTGACCCGCTGTTGGCTCAAATGCACCAAATGACGCAGATGGGTTTTTTGCAGGCCGAGAACCTCAAGCAGATAAAAGTGGCTGCCACACCACGCGAAATGCTCATCCAGGTGGGCGCAATTACTTGATAGTGCCGCGTGTGCGTGGCAAAGTTTCCTGAATTTTCGTTAGTTTTCGTTCAATTATCGTTTCGATGGGCAGGCGGCTATTGGTTGTCGTTTTCACGTTTTTTTTTAATCACACCTTCTGCCAGTTGCAGATACTTGGCTTTTCATTGCCGCCCGAAAAAAACCGTGTGGAAATACCCATCGAAATCCATAATAACCTGGCGGTAGTGCCGGTGGTATTGAACAACACCCTTGCCCTCAAGTTCATCGTAGATACGGGAGTACGCACTGCCATCTTAACCGAACGGATTTACAGCGACATCCTCAACCTTTCATACACCCGCAAATACTCGATTTCGGGGGCGGGCGGTGAAAAACTGGTGGACGCCTACCTGACCAACAATGTTACTTTTGACATGCCGGGCGTGCGCGGTCAGGGGCACTCTATGCTCGTGCTGGATCAGGATTACCTTGAACTCAAAAATTCGATGGGCACTGAAGTGCATGGCATATTGGGATATGAGTTGTTCAGCCGATTTGTTGTTACGATTGATTACGAAAACAAACTGCTGATCTTGGAGCGCCCCGATAAGTTTAAGCCGCGCAAGAGCTTTCAGGTTTTGCCCATTACTGTTGAAGACACCAAACCGTTCGTTAAAGTGCCGTTGGCCATGACAGACTCGGCAAAGTTGATTGCCAAATTGCTGGTGGACAGCGGTGCAAGCCACGGCATTTTTTTGGAGATAGGTTCTGATAGTCTGGTGCAGGTGCCGAAAAAGAATATCGATGCTGTGTTGGGCCGCGGGCTGGGTGGAATGATCATCGGAAAAATCGGTCGGATTAATAGTTTATCGTTGGGCAATTACCAGTTAGAAAACCTGGTGGCCAACTTTCCCATCGATTACATACCCAAAGATACCACCAGAGAAAACAACAGAAAATACCGCAATGGCAGTATAGGAGGCGATTTGCTGAGCCGCTTTACAGTAGTCTTTGATTTTTCGAATGAGAAGATATACCTGAAAAAGAACACCTCCTTCAAAAAGAAATTCTATTACAATTTGAGCGGTCTCACCGTGCGGGCACGCGGTTCGCGCTTGCGCGATTTCGAAATTTCAGATGTGCGAAAAAATACTGCTGCCGAAAAATGCGGTATTCAGGTGGGAGATCGGTTGCTGGTACTCAACGGCATCGACTTGTCTGATTTGGGACTGAGCGATGTGAATGCATTGTTTGACCGAAAGCCCGGAAAAAAAATCAAACTGATCATCATGCGCAATGGCGAGAAATTGAAAAAGAAATTTGTGCTGGAAAGCCAAATTTAAATCCTACCTGAAAGCAACTGTGCCAGCAACCCTTTACGTCTTTGATATGCCTTCTTTAAGAACTCCTGAGCATCGCGCGCAGTGGTGGAGCGATGCAAGGTCTTCAGGATTCGGTCGGATGACAGGTTAGATTTCAAAACGTAGTCCAACGGGGTGTCAAACAGGGTTGCCTCATAGTTCGAATTCTTGATGATGGTGATGGGCACGTCCTTTGTTTTTTTGTGCTGGGCAAACTTGTGCACCGTCTCCTTCAATTCAAAGGCACCAATGTTGTCATCAATCAAAATATACGAAGGGTCAAATCTGGTGAGGCAATGTAGGCTGCTTCTGAGGTCAAAGGCAAACCGGGCAACAATGGGCTGGTGGCGGATGTCCTTCAAATGATCAACCACCGAACTTAACTCGATCGGGTTGTTGCCCACCAGCAACAATTGCCATGATGACAGTACTTTGGTTTCCATAAGCCAACTTTGTTTTGCAATGCTATCATCCAAGGTACGCAATAGAAACGTCTATTGCATCACTGAAAAATGAAAATCAACAGGTCATCAAAAAATACTGAGAATCAAGTGGGTGATTTTCATAATAGGGTTGAATTATCCTATTTGCCGCACAATGGCCCACAAATTATTTGCCGAACCTGCTGAAAGGGTGAATTGATAAAAACTTAACTTTCCTCCTCGTTCTAAACGAACAGATGGGAAAAAATTTTTCAAAATGAGAAAAATTTTGATTGTGGGCGGTGGGCTGTCGGGATTGGTGGCTGCCAATTTGTTGACAAAATGTGCAGAAGTTGTGCTGGTCGAGAAAAAGCAGTACCCGTTTCACCGCGTCTGTGGGGAATATATCTCGAACGAAACCGTTCCATTTTTGCAGCGGCACGGCCTGCTACCCAACCTCGATGCGTTACCTGTCATCAAAACACTATGGATTACTTCTGTCAATGGCAGAAAGTCCGAGCTTCCACTCGACCTCGGTGGGTTTGGCATAAGCCGATACGCGTTTGACCATTTCCTGTTTCAACGGGCTGTTAAAAACGGGGCACAGGTTTTTGAGAATTGCGAGGCAAACACAATTACGTTGGCAGGCGACCGCTTTTTGGTAGAAACAAGCGAAAAGATTTTTGAGGCAGATGTGGTGATCGGTTCTTTTGGTAAGCGCTCGCGCATCGACAAGGCCATGAACCGATCGTTTATGCAAAAGAAGTCGCCTTACGTGGGCGTGAAGTACCACATCCGCGTGGCCCACCCCAGCGATGTGATTGCGCTGCACAACTTCAAAGATGGGTATTGCGGCATCAGCAATGTGGAAGATGGCAAAAGCACGCTTTGTTACCTCACCCACCGAAACAATTTGAAATCGTATAAGCAGATTGAGGCGATGGAACGGAATGTGGTGTGCAGAAATCCTTACTTGAAAGAGATATTTGCGCGGGCAGAGTTTCTGTATGACAAGCCCGAAACGATCAATGAAATTTCATTCGAAACAAAGCAGGCTGTTGAAAACCATGTCATTATGTGTGGCGATGCAGCAGGTATGATTACGCCCCTCTGCGGTAACGGCATGGCGCTGGCCATCCATTCGGCTAAAATTGCTGCGGAACTCATCACTGATTTTGCAGAGGGCAGAAAATCAAGGGCGCAGTTGGAGCATGACTATACAAAAAGATGGAACCAGTTGTTTGCCACGCGCCTGTGGGCCGGCAAACAAATTCAAAAGCTGTTTGGCAACGAATGGACATCTGATTTGGCAGTGAATTTAGCACGTTACGCTTCACCCGTGGCAACCTGGTTGGTGAAACAAACACACGGAAAACCGTTTTGAAACGCTTGTTCAGTTTGATGGAAGAGGAACTTACCATTCAAATGGTGCACGCCCTTACCGTTTGCCGTTGAGAAGGCCGCAGCAAATCAATAATCACGTTGAATTTATTCTCAACTTCACTAACTTCCCTCCCTAAACTCAAACCAATGAACTCGCGCAGAGAATTTTTACAAACCATGGGCATGGCAGCCGGCTACGGATTGGCCACCAACCTGGGCTTCGGCTGCTCGGTAAAAACCGCAACCGACACACCCACGGAAACAACCACCACTCAATCGACAGCACCAAAAGACCTGTTTTTTAAAATCTCTTTGGCGGAGTGGTCGTTACACAAGATGCTGAAGGCCGGAAAACTGGATAACCTGGATTTTCCCGCTAAGGCAAAAAATGATTTTGGTATTTCAGCTGTGGAATACGTGAATCAATTTTTTGCAGACCACGCCCGAAACAACCGCTACCTTACCGAGCTTCGCACCCGCTGCGAAGACAATGGGGTAACCAGTGTACTGATCATGTGCGACAACGAAGGCCACATGGCCGATGGCCACGCCAGCAAGCGGATGCAGGCAGTAGAAAATCACTACAAGTGGGTGGAGGCGGCAAAGTTTTTGGGCTGCCATAGCATACGCGTCAACTGCTTTGGCGAAGGCTCGCGCGAGGATGTGGCAAAGGCTGGTACAGATGGGTTAAGGAAGCTGAGCGAGTTTGCGGCCGAGCGTGGAATAGGCGTAATAGTAGAGAACCATGGCGGTTACTCATCTGACGGGCAATGGCTTAGCAAAGTGATTGGCGATGTGGCGCTGCCCAATTGCGGCACGCTGCCCGATTTCGGAAATTTTTGCGTGAAACGAGAGAAAGGTGATATGTGGGATTCAAAATGTGTGGAGTCATACGACCGCTATAAAGGGGTGACCGAGATATTGCCGTTTGCCAAGGGTGTGAGCGCCAAGAGCTATGACTTTGACGAAAATGGCAACTGTATTGAAACTGACTACGAAAAGATGTTGCAGATTGTGAAGGCAGGCGGCTACACCGGTTACATCGGCATTGAATATGAGGGTTCGAAACTCACAGAGGAAGAGGGCATCAGGGCCACCAAGGCAGTGTTGGAGAAATTTGGCAGAATTTAACGAACGGATGAAATATGAAAAAAAACCTGTGGTGGGTATTGGCGTTGCTGGTGGCATGTGCCGGCAACCAGCAAGAGCAGCAAGTGCTGTCGCCAGTAGCATTTCAGAAGAAGCTGAGCGAAACCGGTAACGCATTTTTGTTGGATGTGCGCACACCCGAAGAGATTGCCAACGGCAAGATTGAAGGTGCGAACAATGTGGTGTTTGACGACAATTTTGCCTCAAAGATTTCGCAAATCCCCAAGCAAGCCGTTTTTGTATATTGTGCCGGTGGCGTGCGCAGCGCGAAGGCAGCAAAAATCTTGCGCAGCAATGGGTACACGCAAGTGTTTGAGTTGGAGGGAGGGTTCAACGCCTGGCGTGAGGCGAAGCTGCCGGTAAAATGATAGCAGGTGCTTTGCAACTTCGACATGCAAAATATGGAGTGTAGATGCAGCGGGGCGTTATCTCCCGACCACCTCCAACACCATACTTTCCAACGTCAGCCCGGGCCCAAACGCGAAGCTCAGGATTTTCTTTTGGTGGTCTGCACGGCTGAGTTGTTGGTGGATAGCGTGCAACACAAACAACACCGTGGGCGATGACATGTTACCATAGTCCTTAAGTACTTCGTAAGCGTGCACGTTATCCGATTTTGATAGTTGCAACTCTTGCTCGATGGCTTCCAGGATTTTCTTTCCTCCGGGGTGGATTGCATAAAATGAAATATCATCCAGGTTGTGCCGGATTTTTTGCAACAACGATGCTGTCAGTTGCCGTATGCCTCTGCGGATGACATCGGGCACATAAGAGGACAGCCGCATTTCAAATCCCAAGTCCCCCACCGTCCATGCCATGTCGCGCTCGCCCTCCATAGCCAGATCGCAAAAAAAGGTGAGCGGCTTTAAGTTGATGTCTGCTGTGGGCGTACCTTCTACCAATAATGCAGCGGAGCCATCGGCAAACAAGGCATTGGCGAGCAGGTTGTCTTCGCTATTTTCTTTTTGGAAGTGGATGCTGCACAACTCTGTGCACACTACCAGCACTTTGCTGGTTGCATTGGCCGTGCAAAAACTGTCTGCCAGTTTAATGGCATTAAAGGCTGCATAGCACCCCATAAAGTTGATGCACGTGCGCTCCACGGTTGACTTCAAACCAAGCGCCTTCACCAGGTCAATGTCCAGCCCGGGTGCGTACATGCCTGTGCAACTGACCACCACCAGGTGCGTAATCGCGTTGCGGTCAAACGCCTGCATGTTATGAAGGCACTGTACGGCTGCCTCTGCGCTGAGGTGAACAGCATATTTTTGGTACAGCTCCAGGCGCTGGCGCGTGGTGGGGAATGCTGCAGAAGTGAGTTGATTCGGAAAGAATTCAAAGTCACTGTTGCGGCCATAATCGCTCAGCACTGAGTAGCGCGTGTCGATGCCGCTCTTGCGATAGAGGGCGCGCAGCTTGCGCTCTTCGTCTGCATTCAGCTGCATCGCCTTTACCATAAAGTTGGCAATGGCGGTTTGGCTCAATTTGTTGGAGGGGTTGGCGATGCCTATGGAGGTGATATAGCTCATGACTCAAGAATTGCCAAAAATACATCATTTCGATTCGGCCAACCGGTAAATTGTGAACCAAATAGTTGCTATTGAACCCAAAATGGGCATCAGTTAATTACTTACCTTCACAAAAAATTTTTTGGCTCAATGTTTTGGTCCACATTTCTTCATCTGCGATTCCCGTTCAGTTATTTTCTGCTGCCGGTTTATTTATTTGCCCTTAGCCAATCCCCCGATTTTACCGCTGACCGTTTGTTGTGGTCGTTTCTGTTGATCCATCTTTTTTTGTATCCAGCCAGCAATGGATACAACAGCTATTTCGACAAAGACGAGCAGAGCATAGGTGGTCTGAAGAATCCACCGAAAGTTAACATAAGTTTGTACTGGGCTGCGTTGGCGCTTGATGGCGCTGCCATCGTGCTGGCGTTTTTGAAAGTGAGTGTATTGTTTGCTGCTATGTTGTTTGTGTATGGCTTGGCTAGCAAAGCATACAGCCATCCTGCCGTCAGGCTTAAGAAGTATCCGTTTGGAGGCTGGCTGGTCACGGGTTTTTTTCAGGGTTTCTTTACTTTCTTAATGAGCTATGCCGGTATCAACCATGCCGAAGGGGGTAACTTGTTGCAAGCCAAAGTGCTTATACCCGCTGCACTCACCAGCGTGATGCTGTGGGGCAACTACCCTATGACGCAAGTCTACCAACACGATGAAGATGCCAGGCATGGCGATAACACCTTGAGTTTGCGCCTCGGGATTCGCGGCACGTTTATCTTCGTACAACTGGTGTTTGGGCTGGCCGCTGCGGGATTCTTTTGGTTTTTCACAACCTTCCATACTACCCATTTTGCTGTGGGTTTTCTGTTGGCACTGGCTCCGGTGGTAGTGTATTTTATGTATTGGTTTTTGTTGGTCTGGCGCGATGAAAAGAAGGCAAACTACAGCCGCACCATGTGGCTTAATTTTATTTCGGCCACCTGCTTGAACCTGTATTTCTTGTATTTCTTTTTGGCGAATAGTCACTACGGAGGATATTTCTAAACTGCGCCCGCAGAATTTTCTTATTTTTGGTCGTTATTTTTTGGTTATGAAATCTTTGTTGACGTTGCTCTTTTTTGCCTGGCTACCGCTAGCAACGCAGCTTCACCCCATCCACATCTCAGTAACAGAAATCAACTACAGCGAAAAAGACAAATCTTTTCAGATGATATTGCGCCTGTTTGTAGACGATACAGAGTTGGCTATCCGCGGATTGAAGAAAAACCCTGATCTAGACATACTTGAGCCCAAGGGAGCAACTACTCAAGAGCTTGTGGAGGAATATGTTCGCCTGCATCTTAAACTGTGGGTGGACGGCAAGCCGGCTAAAATGAACTTTTTGGCGATAGAGAAGGAAGACCTTTCTTTTGTCTGCTACATCGAAATGGCGAACATCAGAAAAGTGAAGAGTGTGACCGTTCAGAATGATTGCCTTATGGAAATCCACGAAGACCAATCGAACCTTGTGCACATCACCTACATGGCACCAGTTAAGAGTGTGCGCCTCACGCGCAGCAAGCCGGATGAAACATTTACATTTGCAAAAAAGTAACTATTGATAACTGATATGCGACAGAAGATTGTAGCGGGCAACTGGAAAATGAACAAGACCCTTGAAGAGGCAAGCATGCTAACAGCCGAAGTGATGCGCCTACTAGCGGCTGAAGCCATCCACACCGCAGAGGTGGTTTTGTGTACGCCATTTTTATACCTCACCAACATCAAGGCTCAGGTGGCAGGCAGCGGAATACAGCTGGCTGCGCAAAATTGCAGCGAGCATGAGTGGGGTGCATACACAGGTGAAATTTCCGCAGCCATGGTCATGTCGATTGGTGTGCCCTATGTGATTGTAGGGCACAGCGAGCGCAGGCAGTATTTTGGCGAAACGCACAAGATCTTGGCTGCCAAAGTAGATCAGGCGTTGGCGCACGGGCTTACGCCCATTTTTTGCTGTGGCGAGCCGCTGGAGATCCGCGAAGCAGGTACGCACGAGCAGTTGGTGAAGAGCCAAGTGGTAGAAAGTCTGTTTCACCTTTCGCCAGAAGCGATACAGAAAACGGTGATTGCTTATGAACCCGTATGGGCGATTGGTACCGGAAAGACCGCCACTTCCCAGCAAGCACAAGATATGCACGCTGTTATTCGCGCACACCTTGCTGCCAAATATGGACAGCCGGCAGCCGAAGAGATTTCGATTCTGTACGGGGGGAGCGTTAAGGCAGATAATGCAAAAGAACTTTTTGCCTGCCCCGATGTGGACGGTGGCCTAGTTGGAGGAGCGAGTTTGAAATCGCGCGAGTTTGTTGAAATTGTGAAGGCTTGTTAAGCACGTATTAACGCAACCTCTTGTAGTAGTCTCCTTCTCGTACATACCGATTCTTCCATTGAGGCATCCGTAGGAAGAAAGGCTCCATCCAATTGTTTTTGTCCACAATCAGATCTGGCGCATCTTTTTCAAACGACCGGTGCATCAGCAGTACGTTTTCGAAATATTCAGGATGCCGGCTCACCGATTCGGAAAGGGCTGCATTAAGGAAAAATCCTGCTGCGTGATTATGCACATAGATCGTCAAATTTTTGTCCAAGCTCATCACTCTTTTTCCTTCGATGTTGCCAGGTGAAGGTTCTATAACCAGCAATTTGTTGTAATCCACAGCATGCAACTGGCCTGATTTTGCTATCCAACTCACTGATAAAATTCCTACTACAAATAACCATAACATCATTTCTGCAATTTGTTTTCTGCGTATCAACAATAAATAGTGGGTGATAAAATATGTAAGAGAGGGAATCAGTGTGATAACAGACTGCATTGTACGCTGGCGTGTAAACATGATCTCCACTACTGCAATTACCATCCACCATAGCATTACCTGTAGCAGTTGCGATTGGTATTTGGTAAATCGTGCTTCGCGATTGAGCATGACCAATGAAAACACAAAATAGGCTATCGGCACCGCACCCAGAACCCACAGCGCATTCATGTCAATCAAAGAAGCATCGCTCAGCGTAACGTTGGCGACATAGAAATATCGGATAAACGCGTGGTGGTGATCGCCATACCAATAAAATGCCAGCAGCATAGAATGAGGCAACAAAAAACCAACAGTCAGTAGTAAAACTTTTCTCACCGTTATCCTCGTGAAAACCAAAAGTATCACCAGCATACCCGGAAAAAATATACTGTATGTAAACACCAGCAAACTGGCGATACCGACAAACAACCCCAAGTTGAAAACCGTTTCATCGCGTTGAACGCGGAATTCGATTTCCTTGAAAAGATTGTTCAGTGCAAAAAGGAGTACAATGGAGGCAACTAATTGCGGAGAAAGAATGAAGAAATCGAAAGAGGAGCAACAGAGTATGCCAAACACCAATGCGTGCAGGTAAGTATTTTCGTTGTACGCTTTGTTGTTGATGAGCAGAATGGAGAAATAGGCTGCGGAAAAGAAAATGAGCAGAAGCGCCAACGCGCGCCTCGCTGCGATGTTCCTGCCAAAAAGAGTGTCGGCAAGTTCGCTTACCCAGGCAAACAGTGGTGGTGTGTCATCAACAATTTCCACATACAGGCTTTTGTCATCGTTGAGCATTTCGCCCAGGACAAACTGGCTCAACTCGGGCAGCGTGAGGGGCTGCCGGAACGTAAACAACGATAAGCCCACCAAAAGCAGTATCGCCAACACAAATAGCAATCGGTAAGGGTCGTTGAAACGGAAGAATCGAAGCATGATAGAAAGCGTCAAATTTATTACAAACAACTTAGCCGATAGAGCAATGGCGCAAAAACTTTTACCTTAAATCAATCACCAAACGCGTATCTTTGCACACTATGAGCAGTTTACGCCAGCAAAAGTATGCCCGCTTGATTCAAAAAGAATTGAGCTCAATTTTTTTCCGACACAAAGACGGGTTGTTGGAGGGGCAGTTGATTACCATCGCAGAAGTAAAGATGAGCCCCGACTTGAGCTTGGCGCGGGTTTACCTGAGCATGAGTCTGGCTAAAGACAAAAAGAAACTGCTGGACCACATCAACCTGCGGCAAAAGGAAATTAGAAAAGAACTAGGCCAGCAAATACGCAACCAGGCTCGCATTATACCACAACTGCAGTTTTTCATGGACGAAGTGGAGGAGAATGCACAACGAATTGAAGACCTGATCAAAAGCCTGAATATTCCCAAAGAAGATAAGTAGTTGTGAATCTTTCGTTTTTCATAGCGAAACGATACTTGCTTGCAAAACGCAAACGCAACTTCATCAACATTATCTCAGTGATTTCGATGGTGGGAGTGGCATTTGCCACAGCGGCCCTCATCATTGTTCTTTCAGTTTTCAATGGTTTAGAGCAGCTCCTGAGGTCGCTCAATACCGCGTTTGACCCGGAATTGAAAATTGAAGCCGTCAAAGGAAAATCATTTGAGATTACACCGGCACTGAAGAAAAAAATAGAGTCGGTGAAAGGTGTACGAATTGTTACTGACGTAATAGAAGACTATGCATACCTGCGTTATCGCGATGCTGACATGGTAGTGACCATTAAGGGTCTAAGCAACAACTTTGTTGACCATCATCGCTTGGATGATCACATTTCAGAAGGCCGGTTGCGGCTGCATGAAAACGGAATCAATTATGCTGTTGTAGGCAGTGGTGTGCAGTACCTGTTATCAATCGCCATTGAAACCAACATTTATCCGTTGCAGGTTTATTACATCAAAAATCTTAAGTCAGGCACGCTGGACATTTCGAAACTATATGCCAGGCGCGATATTCAGCCGGGCGCAGTGTTTAAAGTGGAGAAGAACATTGATGAAAGTTATGTTTTGCTGCCGCTTGACTTTGTGCAAGACCTGATGGATTACGGCAACAAACGCACGTCACTGGAAATAAAAACAGAAAAGGGGGCAAGCGCTACCGAAGTACAAAAGCAACTGAAAAGTTTGTTAGGAAACACCTTTAGTGTGTTGACCAACGAGGAGCAACATAAAGACCTTTACAAGCTGTTGAAAATGGAGAAGTTGTTTGTTTTCATCTCGCTTACACTACTGGTAATCATAGCATCCATCAACATCTTCTTCTCGTTGATGATGCTCGCCATCGACAAAAAGAAAGATATGGCAATCCTTTCGGCCGTGGGGGCTGAGGGCTCGTTGATCAGAAGAATTTTCATAACGGAAGGTGCGCTTGTTGCCTTTTGGGGTGCGCTGGCCGGACTTGCGCTGGGAGGCACCATTTGCTGGCTGCAGGATACATTTGGTCTGGTGGGCATGGGCATGGATAATGCCATTGTAAATGCTTACCCCGTAAAGCTCAAGGCCATCGATTTTATGATCACTGCCTGTGCGATGGTCGCCATTACGTTTGCGATCTCATTTTATCCGGCCCGGCTCGCGGCCAAATCCTTTTCGACTGAACAGTTGTAAGCGTGGCACCAGCCTAAAGGATGTAATGACGGTGTATGATACGCCCGAAAAAATCGCAAATTAAATGCCTAAGATTTCATAATTTGCAATTCGGCTTTTTCTGAAATCATCCAAAAGCAGTGAAAAAGAATCCCAATTGCTTCGTTTATGTTTAGGGAGCGGCTGAAAATCAAGAATTTATGAAGGTATCAGCGAATCAACCGTTTCAAATCATCTATTCGTTGTACCAGCACGAGTACCTGGGCTACGTGTTTGAGTCCTTTATTGTTCATTTGGACGAGCGGGCCAAGCTTACGTACCAACACCAGAACATCTCTGCAAAGAATGCACGTGAGTTTTCAAAGGGTTTGGATAATCGCGACTTTGAACTCATCGAGTTAATGGATAGCATGAGCCAGGATGCAGTACTCAAGCATTTTTCAAAGAAGTTGCTCAAGCCAGACGAATTCTTCAGCAAGGTTTTTCACAAAGAGAAAGGCGATGCGTTGGTGCAAGAACAGATCGAAGCGTACATGGAAAAGCGCAGGGCAGCCGTGTTGGAAAAGATAAAAGGTAAACTTTTGTTTGAGATGGGCAACGATGGTGAACCCACTTGGCGCAAGGTTGAGGTGCTGGAAAAACGTGCTACCATTCTTTTTCATTTTGAGCGTACAGCAGAAAACACGATCTATTACCCCACCATCATGCACAACGGCAAAAAGGTGGAAATACCCAGCCCGCAAGCGTACCTCATTTGCAAACACCCTGCCTGGTTGGTTTTCAACGCCAAGCTCTATGGTTTTGAGAAGTATGTCGATGGGAAAAAACTGCAGCCATTTTTGAGCAAGAAGAATGTGGTAATACCCAGAAGTTTAGAGGAAACCTATTACAGCCGGTTTGTGGCGCCACTGATTGCTTCCTTTGATGATATCGAAGCATTTGGTTTTGAAATTACCAAACACGAATTTGATCCACACCCGTTGCTCACCATTTCAGAGTTACCACCTGCAACTGAATAATCGGCACCCTCGCTTTTTGACTCCAATGTCGAAGAGGCACCTGCCGATGATGAGGCCGGGAAGATTGTCTTTGACCTTTCCTTCCGATACGGGAAATACAAATTCAGAGGCGATTCGTTTGCGAACGTAAATGTTACGCTGGAGAAGAAAGAAGACGATCAATATGTTTTTCACCGCATCAAGCGCGATGTTGATTTGGAAAAAAAGTCTGCTCAAACGCTGATCAAGCTGGGGTTGCCTTTGCGTGGGTTCAGGTGTGCGATTGATAAGGCACAGGCTTTTAGTTGGATCAACGAAAACAGAGTGAACCTGCTCAATTTTGGCTTTGAAGTGAGCCAACCTGAAAACCGCGATAAGAAATATTTTGTGGGAAAGGCTGTGATCGAACTGGAGGTGAAGGAAAGCATCGATTGGTTTGATATTCACGCCAAGATCAGATTCGGTGAATTTGAGATACCATTCAAAGAGCTGCGTAAACTCATCATCAGAAAGAAAGTTGAGTTTAAACTTCCCAATGGCGAGATTGCCATCATACCCGAGGCATGGCTGATCAAGTATGGAGACCTGTTTGCGCTAAGCGAAACACAAGGTGACCGAGAGAGGCCGGTACTCAAAAAACACCACATCAATTTGGTGACTGAGTTGGAAGATGGCAAATTGGCTAAGGTGCACATGAGTGACCGCTTACGCAATCTGCAATCTTTCACAGGTATCAAAGACTACCCCGTGCCACTTGCATTTAAAGGTGAGCTGCGACCGTATCAAAAAGCAGGCTACAACTGGTTAAGGTTTTTGAATGAATTTCATTTGGGAGGATGCCTGGCAGACGATATGGGCTTGGGAAAAACCGTGCAGACCCTGGCTTTGTTGCAATCGGAAAAAGATAAAGGCAATGCGGGCACATCACTGCTGGTAATGCCAACTTCGCTTATCTACAATTGGGAAATGGAGGCTGCCAAGTTTACGCCAGAGTTGAGAATTCTAACATACACCGGCACCATGCGCAACAAAGATGTCACCCGCTTCGGCAAATACGATGTAGTGTTGACCTCTTACGGCATTACCAGATTAGATATTGACGAGTTGCAAAAATTCCTTTTTCATTATGTAATCTTAGATGAGTCGCAGGTGATTAAAAACCCAACGGCAAACATTGCGAAAGCAGTAATGCAGTTGCGCTCGCGCTACAAGCTGACATTAACAGGCACCCCGCTGGAAAACACCACGCTTGATCTGTGGTCGCAGATGACCTTTATCAACCCCGGATTGTTGGGAAGCCAACCCTTTTTTAAAACCGAGTATCAGGCTCCCATCGAAAAGAAAGCCGATGAAGTAAAAACCAAGAAGCTCAACGCGATCATTCGCCCGTTTATGCTGCGAAGGTTAAAGTCGCAGGTGGCGAAAGATTTGCCCGAAAAAGTAGAGAATATCTACTACACTAAAATGAGCCCCGAACAAGAAGAGAAGTATGAAGAAGTGAAGTCATACTACCGCCACAAAATTTTGGACTTGATTGACAAAGAGGGCATCAATAATTCCCGCATGACTATTTTGGAAGGCCTGACCAAGCTTCGACAGATATCCAACCACCCCAAGATGATCGATAGTCACTACACAGGCACCTCGGGTAAACTTGACGACATATCGCACATGATTGAGAGCGCGATGTTGGAGGGGCACAAACTGTTGGTCTTTAGTCAGTTTGTGAAGCATCTGGAAATTGTCAAAGATTTGCTGAAATCGCGTAAAGTACCCTTTGCTTATCTGGATGGCTCGAGCATGGACAGAAAGGAGCAAGTAGAGAAATTTAACAAAGACCCCGACTTAAAGGTATTCCTGATTTCCATCAAAGCAGGTGGTCTGGGTTTGAATCTAACAGAGGCAGATTACGTATTCATCCTTGATCCGTGGTGGAATCCTGCTGTGGAAGCGCAGGCGGCAGACCGCGCGCACCGCATTGGTCAGAAAAAGAAGGTGTTCACATATAAGTTCATCACCAAAAATACGGTGGAAGAAAAGATTCTCACATTGCAAAAACACAAACTCAAGTTGTCGGAGAACCTCATCCAAAATGAAGAGAATGTTATGAAGTCGCTCACGCGCGAGGATATTGAGATGCTGTTGGGTTAATATTCCCGACCAGTGCCCCCCGCGTGATAGAACGGGAGTTCGGATAGGTATGAATTGTGAATGAAAACTCAGTCCGATTTTTTTTCTGGATTTTTCATCGCTCTTTTGGGCGCGTTTCTTTTTTCCACCAAAGCGATTTTAGTAAAACTTGCCTATCGCGATACGGGCGTGGATGCCGTTACGCTGCTGGCATTGCGCATGATTTTTTCACTCCCCTTCTTTTTAGTATCGGCATGGTTCACTAGCAGTAAGCCTGAAAATGATAAGTTTACACGTCAGCAATGGTTTTACGTAGCTGTGATCGGTTGCCTGGGTTACTATATCAGCAGTTTGCTAGACTTTGTGGGCTTGCAGTATGTAACGGCAGGGATGGAGCGGTTGATTTTGTTCGTTTACCCAACACTTGTGTTACTTTTTTCTGCAGCACTTTTCAAGCAAAAAGTCAAAAGCATTCAGCTCATGGCAACAGTTATAACGTATTTGGGCTTGGTAATTGCGTTTGTGGGCGAAATTGATTTTGCGACACTGCCCTCAAGTGATTTTTACTTTGGGGCATCAATGATTTTTTTATGTGCCATTACCTATGCGAGTTATATTTTGGGCAGTGGCCGTTTGATTCCTCAACTCGGAGCAGTGAAGTTTAACAGCTATGCCATGTTGTTCGCATCCATGGCTGTGTTAATCCATTTTTTTCTGAGCAGTTCGTTATCGATCAGAAATTTGTCACCGATCACTTACCTGTACGGTCTTTTGATGGCGGTGTTCGCAACGGTTTTGCCTTCGTATCTGGTTGCAGAGGGCATTAAACGAATCGGATCAGGAAATACGTCTATTGTCAGCAGCGTAGGTCCGGTTGCAACTTTAGTGATGGCCTACGTTGTGCTGGGCGAGTCATTATCGATGGCACAAATCGTTGGCACAGCCATGATTTTGATTGGCGTTTATATTATTGGTAAGTTTAGGCCTGATGAGTAGAAATTCCAGCCACAAGACTAGAACTCTTGGTTCACGATTTGTCGGAATGGTGATCGGGTACATTTGCACAATAACATCTGTAACAGCCCAACAAAACCAGGTTTTTGTTTTTCTGCACAAGCGTGCGGACTTGCCGGCAATGCCCAAAGAACAAGTGGATAGAATGATGGAGGGACACATGGCAAACATTAACCAGTTGGCGCGAGAAGGCAAACTGGTGGCGGCCGGCCCATTTGAAGGAGGAGGCGGCATTTTTATTTTTAATTCAAACTCTATTGAAACGGTCAAAGAGTGGTTGGCGACTGACCCCGGTGTGAAGGCTGAGCGTTGGCGCGTAGAATTACAACCTTTTTATGTACGCGTTGGCAAAGTGGCATTGGTGAACGAGCCGTATGAAATGGTTACCTATTCGTTTGTACGATTTATACCCAACATTACCAAGTTCAACATCCAGGAACTGCCGGAGATTTTTCTCAAGCACGACAATTACTTGAAGCAATTAAATAGAACGGGCAATGTAGTGGGCGAAGGAATTTTTGGCGACACTGAAGGTGGGGTGTTAATCATGAAGGGTGATGTCCAATCTTCGGTTTTTGATGCAGACCCGGCCGTGCAGGAAGGGTTGCTTCAGTTAGAGACGAAGAAATTATTTGTCGCGAAGGGTGCGTTTGGGGAGAAGTAGCAAACCGTGATGAAAGTATTTAAAAAAATAGTTATAACATTCGTAATTTGTTTTTTAGCAACTTGGTTTATTGATATACATTTTTTTAGAGGTTATTACTTTAACGACTTAACATTTTTGTTTATCGATGAAGAAAAGCTGCCATCGAAAATCAATTTTTGTTATAAAATTGAAAGAACAGATAAGAACAAACTAAAGCTGAAAATCTCGAACAATGATTTTGCTTACAGGTTTATTCCATGCTATCGAGAAGATTTGCAAATCATCAATATGAATGATTGGGTTTTTCTTTATGGAACTTCTTCGGGAGAAATAACATCAAATGGAACTCCCATAGCTTCGGATTATGACATTGTAGACTGTGGCACTGGATTAGCAACTGTTTTCTTAAGACCTTTTGAAAGTTTCGAAACGGAACTTGATAGCATTTCACAGCTCACTTCACTGAATCAGTTTATCTACTTTGCTTTATATGACAAAGCAATACCTGATTCAATAAGTATCCGATTGGCTTTTCCGGTGAATGGGCTTGGAAAAGAAGCTTCAGTCCTTTCTAACAACCTCGCAATATCAACTTCAGAATTAAGAGCTATTCTCGGAAAACAGGATTTTTAGTTCTAAAGTAAAGAATTACTCAGCTACTACTACCGCCAACTTATCTCCCTTTGCATTCATTGCCAATCGTGTAATTCCTTTCAAGTTTGCTTCTGTTGGTAACGTAATTTCTTTCCATTGCTTGTCACCAAACGGGTCAGCGATAAATAGTTTTGTTCCATCGCTCATAATAATTTTTCCATCGGGTGTCCAGCATAGGTCTTCGCGCTGGGGCAGGGTGTCCATCAATTTGGTAATAGCACCTGTGTCGTTGTCTAATTGCATCACCGACCATTCTGTCTCGGTGGTTTTTTTGACAAAGCTCATCGCATTTTTGGTTGGTATTTTGTGTAGGCTTCGACCTATATTCTCTGCCACTATTTTGTCTTGTTCGGTTTTTGAATCATAAATGCGAAGCGTGAGCGGTGTGCCTAACACAAAAAGTAAAATTCGGTTGGCATCCATCCACACGTGGTAGCCCACAATTAAATTACCAATTACTACGGCAGGTGGTCCGGCCGCCAGTGGGTACATGCCCAAATCTTGCGCGTTGTTATCGCGCTGTATGATGCACGAAATATATTTTCCATCGGGTGTGAGTGTGGGTGAATACTCGCGCTCTTGCGTTTGCGTGAGGTTGGCCGTTTTCTTCGTTTTGAAGTTGTAGAACCGAATGTCTGAGCGGCCATCGTCATTGAAGGAAGAATAGTATAGTAGTGGCTCAGTACGGTGAAACGAGGGTTGATTATCGTAGCCTTTGTGGTTGGTGATGTTTTGCGGATTGGAAACCGTAATGCTTCCCTTTTTCGATTTTACATCGAAGAGAAAAATTTCGGATCCGGTTTGTGCGAAGCTAAAAGTTAAGCTTAACAAGAAGACCAAAACTAGTACCTGGCATTTTTGCGGTAGACTTGACATATTTTTCTATTTTGTTTGTTACCAAAATTTAGGCTGACCTTCAAAACCTTTTTTTATTATCTGATCAAAAGTTCTGATTTTGACTCCTTGATTTGTGTTCTTGTTATTTAAGAAAACTAGTCTGTTCTTTTCGGATTTTGTTAATTGAGACCAGCGTCCAATTACTAGTAAATTTGAAATTATACAAATTGACTCTCCTTCGAATTGATTAAGTACATCATCAATCATTTTGTTTTTTACAGTCTTGAAACCCCCGTTATGAGTTCTGGCTGGAATTGAAGGACACTTTCTTAGAAGTTCAAAGGAGTCTCTAACAAAAGTGCTCTTATTTATGTTTATCCATTGATTCCAGTCATCTATCTGACCCAAAGCTGTTTGCAGTTCACTGCTAGGGGTAAGTCTTCTCGTAAATAGTTTGTCGTTAGGGTTTTCAATTTCAATAAGCGTAATAGCTGGGCCTCCTTGGCCGACTGTGAAAATGGAATAGTCCGCTTTATAATTTATTCCTATTGGTGGTTTTATTAGAATTCCAAGAAGCAGGTCATGAGAGAATGGAGCTGACCTAAATAGAAAACTTGGGTGTCTAGAAAAAAATAATTGAAAATCCTCTTCTCTAGCGTTCCGAACCACCAACTCTGCCACTTCAGTAATTTCTTTAAAGGACGGCTGTCGTAGGTTCTCATCGAATGGAACTTCTTCGGGAATTAATCCAGGATTAAAAATTTCCTCAATTACCTCAAGAGTTTCTTTTGAAATCATTTTAATTCTGACCGCTGGCATTACCTCTTCCCATACATATAATCCACCGTCAACCCCACCAACGCTTTCACACCCGTGACAAACGATTTTTCGTCAATCATAAAATCAGCAGTGTGGTGCACGGGGCGCTTTTCTAAATTCATATCGGCAGGGTAGGCGCCCAAGAAAATAAAAACCCCGGGTGCTTTTTGTTGGAAGAACGAAAAATCTTCGGCCATGGTCACGGCTTCCGTGATGATGATGTTTTCGGCACCGGCCACGCGTTGCAGTGTTCCCGCCATTTGCTGCGTTAGCGCAGGGTTGTTGTAGGTAACGGGGTAGCCGCGCGTAATAGTGGCTTCGGCCGTTGCTCCGTTGGCCTCGGCAATTTTGGCTACGGTCAGTTTTATTTTATCGTGTAGCTTCTTCTGCATGTTGTCGTCAAACGTGCGGATGGTGCCTTCCATAATTGCTGTCTCGGGAATGATATTACCGCGATTGCCTGCGTGAATGCTGCCAATCGTCACTACCACGCCAGCCTTGGTCAACTCGGTTTGGCGACTAACCACTGCTTGCAAACCCGTTACAATTTGGCTCGCCACGTAAATCGGGTCCACACCATCCCATGGCGTAGCACCGTGTGCACCTTTGCCTGTAACTTTTATGTTCAAGCCATCCACCGCTGCCATCAACCCTTCGGGTCGGTAGGCAATTTTTCCGCTGGGAAGTAACGATTGGATGTGCAAACCAAACACGGCATCCACTTTCGGATTCTCCATCACACCCTCTTGCACCATCAACTCGGCTCCGCTGGTGCCTTCATTGGCGGGTGCGCCTTCTTCCGCAGGTTGAAAAATGAATTTCACCGAGCCCTTCAACTCTGCTTTGTTCTTTGCTAAAATTTCGGCCACGCCCATGAGTATAGCCATGTGGCCATCATGCCCACAGGCATGCATCACTCCAGTCTCTTGTCCGTTGAATGAAACGCGTTCTTTTGAAATGAATGGCAACCCGTTACGCTCGGTCACGGGCAGCGCGTCCATATCAGCACGCAGGGCTACCACCGGGCCGGGCTTTCCACCTTTGAGCAAACCCACCACGCCTGTTTTGGCCACGGGGTATTTCACCTCCATGCCCAGCGATTTTAAAAACTCGGCAATCTTTTGCCCGGTTTTAGTTTCGCGATTGGATAGTTCGGGGTATTGATGGAAATGCCTGCGCCACTCAATTACTTTGGGTTCTATTTCTTTGGCCTCTTGGTCGAGTTTTGTGAGTAACTTGGGGTTGACTTGGGAGATGGCATTCACCGATATCAAACAAAGGAGAGAGAACGAAAATAGGCGGTTCATATCGTTAATTTTAGAAAGGTAAGGTAAGTAAAAAAATGGAGTGGGTAAAGGTATTTTCAAGCAGCGCAGAAATGCGCGAGCAATTGCAAGAAGGCATTCCTCGAACGGTATCGACCGGCAGCCAATCGATTTGCTTGGTTCTGTGGAGGGGAAATCTGAAAGCCATTGCCAGCAAGTGTCCACACAATGGCGAATCGCTGAGCAAAGGCAAAGTCAACTACTTGGGCGAGTTGGTTTGCCCGTGGCATGGTTATCGATTCCATTTGACCACCGGCCGTGAGGGTGAGGAGCGTTGCCGCGATGCGGAGACTTTTCCGGTAAAGGAAAATGATGAAGGAGTTTTTGTAGGTTTGTAGCGATGCTAAAACTGTTTTCATTCATTAGATTGACAATTGTTCTCGTTCTTGCTACAGCAGTGATAATGTGCAGCAAGAAGATTGAAACAAAACAGCGATACCCAGAGCACGTGGGCGATATCGCTGCTGATTCGAGTATTGATGACCCTGCTTTTAAGCCATGCTATGACGGCACCTCTTATCAGTACTATAATTTTGGAAATGGCGTTCAATATGATGGTGAAAAACCGAAAATAGACGAGCAATATGTGAATGTTCAATCGGCCGATTCAACAGACTATGGCTACGTCACAATCCGGTTCGTGGTCAATTGCAAACGCAAAACGGGTCGTTTCCGCATTCAACAAATGGATACCGCTTATCAAGAAAGAAAATTTAGCGAGGCGTTGGTGAGTGACCTGCTGAACCGAACTAAAAAACTTGATGGTTGGATGATTGCCAAAAACGAAAGGGGCGAAGCGGTGGATTATTATCAATACTTAACCTTTAAAATTGAGGGTGGAAAGCTAACCGAGATAATGCCATGAAGATTTATCGCGTTATGGTGGTCGTGTTATTGTTATGCCTGATACCTATTTCTGGCATCACCGAACCCAATTGTAACGTTTACAAAATGGAGAACAACATGCCCTGTTACGAGGCCTGCGTGTTAGCAACAGAAGGCGGAGGAGCGCAGGGTTCTCGCATATCGCAACAGAAATTTGACCAAGCCATTGCGCAATGTCCCGCATTGGATTATGCCTACATGGAAAAATCTGTTCCCTATCTCAAGCGGGGCGACTTTATTTCATGGAAAAAACTCATCGATAAGGCAGTTGAACTAAACCCTACGCTTCACCTAGGCTATCGCGGCTGGTGCCGCTATCAGTTTTTGAGAGATTATAGTGGGGCGATTCGAGATTTTGAACAGCTGGAAAAATTGTTGCCCTTAGAAATTGGGTATTCCCAAAATGGAGACTATCACCTGACCGTTGCAAAGGCATTGTGCTATAAGGGCTTGGGTAAAAAACAAAAGGCCGTTGAAATAATCGAAACTCAACTCAACAAAAAAGGATATTCACCAGGCTTGTATGAGTATCTTCATTTGGGCGTGCTGAAAATGGAATTGGGTGAGTTGGATGATGCGATTAGCTGGCTCAACAAATCTACTTCAACCAACGACTACTTTGCAGAAGCTTATTTTTATTTGGCTCAGGTCTACAGGGCTAAGAACTCGCCAAAACTCCAAGGAGAAAACCTAATCAAGGCGAAGGAGTATTACATCAAGGGGTATCGCAGGAAAGACCCCTATGTGCACCCTATGGATAAAATTTTTCTCACGGATATCGAAGAGGAACTGGCAAGCGTTAAAAAACCAGAAAAACCACATATCAAATGAGTGCACTCATACGTTGTACCGTGGCATGAAAAGAAGTTTTTTAATCATCTTTTTGTTTCCCTTTTCTTTGGCTGCCCAAACAGCTGAAGAACAGCAGTTACTCCAACCCGTTAACTGGACCACCAGCGTGCCGACCGATTTACTCGCTGCGCGATCGGTTGTGCTTTACCAAAACACTTTTTCAAAGGCAGAACTAGAAGAGACGCAAAAGTATTTTCAAAAGACGGGCATCGATGCCGTTTGCTATTTTGATATTGCCTACTTGCTAGCCGGATACGATACGCGCAAAGCATTTGCCAGTTACTTTTCATTCCGCAACATCAAGTACTTGGTTTTGCTGCAGAAAAGTGGCGAAGGCTACACGTATGTATTTACGACCTATTGCGGCAACAAAGATTTGTTGGACAAAACCAGCATCGCTTGGAAGCAAACCAACGCCTCGCAGGCAGAACTGCTCCAAACCGTTTATCGTTTTGCCGTTAGCAATTTGAAGAAGCGGAATTTTCTCATCAACGATTTACCCGAAATGGACATCAACATGGCCTACTTTACGGGTCGCATCAACACCAATTTTTCGGTGGAGGCAAAGTCGTTTAAAACAGCCGTACCTAAAATGGACAATGAAAAAGACAACGCAGAACTGGAGGCATTCCTCAAGCAATACTATCCGTTTAAGTTTGAAATGGTGGACGCAAAATCAGAAGAAGCCGATTTGAGTGGGCGCGGGTTTCGTTCGGTGTTGCGTGTACTTCATGGGCGGGGCAGCTTATTGCGCGAAGTGTTGGGTTACGACCCCACCCAAACCAGTCGCGCCATTGCTACGACTTTTTTCGTAGATGGAGTGCCGCAGATCAAAACCATTTTGGCTAGCGAACCTGTTTACAAGTTCTATATTAAGAATACCGAATATGGCAACCTTTTTTTGGGAACTAAATGGGATGCGGACATCATCTGGCAAGATGCTTTGCGAAATTATGTGATGGCCTATCGTGCGGACGCAAAAATTAATTAAGAATAGACCCTCGATTCACGATTCGTTAATTCCCTCACCCAAAAAAAGTTCCGAATCTCGCAAGAATTGCGCTGCCCTCTCCCTAGGGAGAGGGCAGTTAGAAATCTACGTGGACGCAGGATCTCAATGGGTGAGGGTAAAGTCAAGAGGTAAAAACAAAAATCTGAGAATCCGTGGCTATCTCCTTCTAATGAGCACCGCGGCAACCACCAATAGCAACAGCCAAACCGCGGGGTGCCAATCGACTCCCATGTCGCAACTCCCCCAGCCAAATATCAGTTTGAATGGCAATGCGATCGCGGCTACCAACAATCCAAAAATGGCACCCACCACACCAATGAGGGCACCAAAAATACCTGCCATCACCCCAAAGAGCGCAGCCCCTACTGCAAACCAAATGGGAAAGGTAAAAATCAATACAATGATGATGAGGAGGGTGGAAGTTGAACTCGAGCGGGTCATACTTTAATTTGGTTTCCTCTCCCCTCGCAAAAACCGTTCAACAAATAGTTGATTTGAAATTTATACAAAAAACCGATTTTGGTGGATTGGCGGGTTTCAATTTGTCATCCAATCGGACATTAACCAGTACGGAAATGAACAGTTTGAAATACATCAAATCCATTAACTTCGCTTTCCTAACCTAAGCCTTTTATGAAAATTTCCGTTTCGCTTTTTGCCTTAGTCTTAATTGCTTCGGTTGCGTGTCAATCGCCAAAGCAAGAAACATCTACAGCGCCAGCTACTAAAGACTACTCCAGTTTGGTTTCTCTTTTTAAGGAATGGCGCGCCTTTGAAAAACCACCTCTGCGCGAAGGCGCCCCCGATTACACAAAGGAGACTTTCGAAAAACGCTTACCTGAATTCAAAAAACTTCAAGCTCGGTTGGCTGCCATCGACACCGCACAATGGCCCATTGAGCATAAGGTAGATTGGCACATTGTGTGGGCCGAGATGAATGGCTTTGATTTCAACCACCGCATTTTGCAACCTTGGGTGCGCGACCCTGCTTTTTACAAAACCATTTACATGGAACGCAGCGATGTGCCCGCACACGAAGGGCCAACGCACCACGCTATTTTAGACCTGTGGACGTACTCCTTCCCGCTGGATGAAACCGGAAAAACAAAGTTGTTGGGCGAAATCAAGACCATCAAACCGCTGCTAGATCAGGCCCGAATCAATTTGACTGGCAACGCAAAAGAGTTGTGGGTGGCAGGTATTCGCGACATTCAATCACAGGCAGAAGAGTTGGCCACCATTTTGGATAAGCCGGGTGTTAAAGATTTGCCAGAAGTAGTCGCATCGGTAAACGAAGCCATTGAATCCACCCATGCGTTTGCCGCATGGCTCGAACAACAATCTTCAGGCAAAACGGGCCCTTCAGGTATAGGCAAAGAAAACTATAGCTGGTATTTGCAGAATGTACACCTGGTGCCCATGACCTGGGAAGATGAAGTGTTGCTGTTGAAACGCGAACTGGCACGGGCTTGGACAGCATTAAAGCTGGAGGAGCACCGCAACCGTCAATTGCCACAATTAATTCCGGCTGATACACCCGAGGCATTCAGGGCCATGGCCGAGCGCGCAGCTAAAAGCCTGATCACTTTTTTGGACAAAGACGAGATCGTTACGGTGAAGGAATACTTTGAACCGGCTTTGCGCGCGCATTTGGGCAATTTTGTTCCGGCAGACAAACGAAACTTTTTCATTATCACGCTGCACAATGACCCTCGCCCACTCTATTCGCATTTCTACCATTGGTTTGAATTGGCGCGCATGGATCGTGAGCCACACAAAAGTGAAATCAGGAGGCAGCCGCTGCTTTACAATATATTCGACACACGAAATGAAGGTACCGCCACTGCCGTGGAAGAGATGTTTATGCAAGCAGGCCTGTACGATGATGATCCGCGCGTGAAAGAAATTGTGTACATCATGATTGCACAGCGTGCAGCCCGCGGCCTGGGTTCGCTTTATGCACACGCCAACGAGCTTACCATGGAGCAGGCCGGCACCATCCACTCCGAATACACACCGCGCGGCTGGATGAAGACTGAAAAGAAATTGCTGCTTTTTGAGCAGCACTTGTACATGCGCCAGCCGGGCTATGGTAGCAGCTACATCACTGGCAAGTACTTGTTAGAGCGGGCAATGGCTGATTTCGCAAAAATGAAGGAGTCAAAAAATGAAGAGTTCAGAGTGAAGGACTTCTTTGACCAACTTAATGCGATTGACTGCATCCCTACATCATTGGCGCATTGGCAGATGACTGGAAACAACGATGCGCTAAAGGTGCATTGATTCAAATCGCAAACAAATGGGTTTCCTTTTTGACGTTGCCAAAATCTTTTAACTTATGGACATTAACCAAACATTTAACATTATGAAATATCCATGAGATAACAATCGCACCAACCGATGATGAATAACGACCTTTGTAGGAAAGATTATCTTTATGGAAATGGTCAGTTTCGCACAGGTTGTTAAAGTAGGCTGAGGGATAGATGAACGCTTAGAGTAAATCGT